>JAYSQA010000321.1:0-11722 GCA_043721775.1 Rhodobacterales bacterium | reverse complement strand
GTTTCTGGGGCTGGCGGTGCGCTGGTGGGACCGGTGGTTGAAGGGCGTGGCGAACGGGGTGGAAAAGGACAAGGCCTACCGGGTCTATATGCTGCATTCGGCGGCTCCGGATGCGTCGGCGCGGTTTCGTCCGGGGCATTGGGTGGCGGTGGAGCGGCCTGCGGCGGCGGGGATGGTTCTGTATCTGTCGCCTGCTGCATTGACACCGGGAGGTTTCACACCTCCCGGACCCTCCGTGGAGTATTTGGGCCTCGGTGAAGGGGGGGCGGTTTCGGGAAGGATTTCGACGCCGCAGCATCTGGGGATGACCGCGGGGGAGTTTTTCCCGATGGGGTTGAATGCCGAGATGCCGGGGGATCAGCGCGGGGATGATGCCTTCTGTCTGTGTTTTGACGGGGATGTGCTGGAGGCGCCCTTGGCGATGTTGGGCGCGGCGCGGGTGAGGTTGCGGGTGGCCTCGGACCGGCCGTTGGGGTTTGTGGTGGCGCGGTTGTGTGATGTGGGGCCGGATGGGGCAAGTGTGCGGGTGGCACACGGGATGTTCAATCTGTGTCACAGGGTGAGCCGGGAGGAGCCTGCGGCTTTGGTGCCGGGCGAGGTTGTGGAGGTTGAGTTCGCCCTGGACCAGATGGCTTACCAGGTGGCGGCGGGGCATCGGTTGCGGTTGGCTTTGTCCAACAGCTATTGGCCGTTTGTCTGGCCCTCGCCGGAAGCGGGCGTGCTGACGCTGATGGGGGGCAGTCTGGATTTGCCGGTACATGAGGGATCGGTGGCGGAATGGGAGCCTGAGGCGGCGGAGACGGCGGCACCTTGGGCGCATCGGGTCGTGCGGGCGGGCAAGGTGGGGCGGCGGATAGAGACGGAGTTGCTGACCGGCATCCACCGGCTGATTGTCGAGGATGACGGCGGCGATGTGGAAAACCTGGACCATGGGTTGGTCACCGGCGAGACGATGAGCGAGGTTTGGGAGATTGCGGCGGATGACCCGACCTCGGCCCGGGCGGTGCATGTCTGGGAGCAGCGCTTGAGCCGGGGCGATTGGGCGGTGCGCACCAGGGCTGCGGCGGAGATGACATGTTCGGCCACCGCGTTGCGCATGACGGCGAAGCTGACTGCGTGGGAAGGGGACCGCGTGATCTTTGAGCGCGACTGGGACGAAAGCGTGGAACGGCGGTTTGTGTGAACGCGGCGCCCGGCGCTGTGAAAATAGTCCTTGGTCTAAATCGAGAATCACGTTTTATTGACTCACCAATCAAGAAAAACCCGGGGATCCGGGAAGCGAAACAGGGAGACGACTATGTCCAGTGAACTGAACCACCTGCTGAGCCTTGCCGCGGCTGGCAAGATGAACCGCCGGGACTTCGTGGGCCGCGCCGGAGCTTTGGGGGTTTCCGCCGCGATGGCGGGGGCCATGCTGTCAACCGCCGCGCGGGCGGATACGCCGGTCAAGGGCGGCGTGATCCGGGCGGGCGTGCAGGGCGGGCAATCGACCGACTCGCTGGACCCGGCGCTGGCCGCGTCTGACGTGCCGTTCATGATCAACTCTACCTGGGGTGAGACTTTGGTGGATGTGGAACTGAATGGCCAGTTAGGGATGCGGGTGGCTGAGGAAGTGTCGTCCAACAAGGACGCGACACAGTGGATGTTCAAGATCCGCAAGGGTGTGGAATATCACAACGGTGCCACGCTGACTGCCGATGACGTGGTGGCCACCTTGAAGCGCCACACCGACGAAAAGTCGAAGTCCGGCGCGCAGGGCATCGTCAAGGGCATCTCTGGCATGAAGGCCGAGGGGGATATGGTAACCCTGACCCTTAGCGCCGCCAACGCCGACTTGCCGTTCCTGATGGCCGATTACCACCTGATGATTCAGCCCGGTGGCGGCATGGACACTCCGGCGGCGGGCATCGGTTCTGGTCCTTACAAGATCACCGATACCGAACCGGGCGTGCGCACCGCGTTTGAAAAGCACGCCAACTACTGGGACGCCAACCGGGGCTTTGCCGATCAGGTTGAAGTGCTGTCGATCAACGACAACACCGCCCGCACCGCCGCCATTCAGGCCGGCCAGATTCAGATGATGAGCCGGATCGACCCCAAGATCGTTGACATGCTGAAGGGCAACACCGATGTCGTGATCGAGCGGGCTGCCGGTCCGGGGCATTACGTCTTCATCATGGAATGCACCAAGGCACCGTTTGACAACAACGACCTGCGCATGGCGTTGAAGCTGGCGATCAACCGGCAAGAGATGGTGGACAAGATCCTGGGCGGCATGGGGTCACGCGGCAACGACTTCCCGATCAACGCGGCCTATCCCTTGTTTGACGACAACATTCCGCAGCGCGAATATGATGCGGCGGCGGCGGGGGCGGCTTACAAGAAGTCGGGGCATGACGGGTCGCCCATTGTGTTGCAGGTTGCTCCGGGGGCGTTCCCGGGGGCTGTCGAGGCGGCGCAACTGTTCCAGGCCAGCGCCACGGCGGCGGGCATTCCGTTGCAGGTGAAGCTGGAGCCCGATGACGGCTATTGGTCGAACGTCTGGAACGTGGCCCCGTTCTGCGCCAGCTATTGGGGCGGGCGTCCGGTGCAGGACCAGATGTATACGACCGCGTACCTTTCAACCGCAGACTGGAACGACACCAAGTTCGTCGACAAGCACTTCGACGAGGTGCTGATCGCCGCCCGTGGCGAGTTGGATCAGGTCAAGCGCAAGGCGATGTATTCCGAACTTGCCAACATTGTGCGCGACACTGGCGGCCTGATCTGCCCGATGTTCAACGACTGGGTCGAAGGCCGCCGCAAAGAGGTGGGCGGTTGGGTTCCCAACCCGGCTGGCACTTTGATGAACGGCAAGGCGCTGAGCATGTGCTGGCTGAACGCCTGAGGCTGCGGTGCATCCTTTGATCAAACTTGTGGTCCAGCGCATTGCGCTGGGCCTGATATTGCTGCTGGCGGTGTCTGTCGTCATCTTCCTGGGTGTCGAGATGCTGCCGGGCGATACCGCGCAGGCCATTCTGGGGCAATCGGCGACGCCGGTGGCTTTGGCCAACCTGCGGGAATCGCTGGGTTTGAATGAACCGGCGTGGTCGCGGTATCTGACGTGGCTGGGCCATGCCTTGCAGGGTGATCTGGGCAAGGCCTTGACCAACGGGCAGGACATTGCCCACGGCATCGGGCAGCGCTTGGGCAACACGCTGTTTCTGGCGGTGTGCGCCGGAGTTATTGCAGTGCCGCTTGCCATCACGCTGGGTTTGATTGCGGCGCGGTATAATGGGCGTTGGCCGGACAAGCTGACTTCCGGCGTGACGCTGGCGACGATTTCCTTGCCAGAATTCGTGGCGGCCTATTTCGTGATCTTCCTGCTGACGCAGGTTATTCCGATCTTCCAACCCGTCTCGATGGTGTTTCCGGGGATGGGGTTCTTGGCGCAGCTGAAGGCCGTGGCCTTGCCGGTGATTGTGTTGGTAATGGTGGTCTTGGCCCATATGATGCGGATGACGCGAGCGGCAATTTTGAACGTCATGCAGTCGGCCTATATCGAAACCGCCGAGTTGAAGGGCCTTTCGCCGATGCAGGTAATCTGGCGGCACGCTTTGCCCAATGCGGTGGCGCCGATCATCTCGGTTGTGGTGATCAACCTTGCCTATCTGGTGGTGGGCGTTGTGGTGGTTGAGGTGGTGTTTTCGTATAACGCCCTTGGCCAGTATCTGGTTGACCACGTGGCGAAACGAGACTTGCCGGTGGTGCAGGCTGTGGGGATCATCTTTGCCGCCGTTTATATCGGGCTGAACATCCTTGCCGACCTTATCGGCATCATCGCCAACCCGCGGCTGAGGCATCCGAAATGAGAATACCGCTTTCGGCCCTGATCGGCATCATGATGACCTCGATCTTCGTGCTGTCTGCGGTGTTTGCGCCGTGGATTGCGCCCTATCCGATTGATGCCGCCGTGGGTGGCGTGTGGGAGGGGCCGTCGGCCAGGTTCTGGCTGGGCACCGATACAATTGGCCGCGATATCCTGTCGCGCCTGATCTATGGCGGGTCGGTGACGATCTTCGTGGCGCTGGTGTCGTCTTTGCTGTCGTTCGGGATGGGGGCGTTCTTTGGGTTCCTTGCGGCGACAAGGGGCGGCTGGGTTGATACCGGGCTGTCCCGGCTGGTTGATCTGATGATGGCGGTGCCCTCGCTGATTGTGGCGCTGGTGGTTCTGTCGGTGCTGCCGTTGAACCTGACGGTGCTTATTCTGGTGATGGGCGTGCTGGATTCCACCCGGGTATTCCGGTTGAGCCGCGCCGTTGCCGTCGATATCGCGGTGATGGATTATGTCGAGGCGGCCCGGTTGCGCGGGGAAAAGCAGGTCTGGATCATCTTCCGCGAAATCTTGCCCAATGCGCTGACGCCTTTGGTGGCCGAGTTCGGCCTGCGCTTCATCTTCGCGGTGCTGTTCATTTCCACCCTGTCGTTCCTTGGCCTTGGCATCCAGCCGCCCCTGTCCGACTGGGGTGGCATGGTGCGGGAAAACAAGGATGGTCTGGTCTATGGCAAGGCGGCGGCCCTGATGCCGGCCTTGGCGATTGCGGTGCTGGCGATCTCGGTCAATCTGGTGGCCGATTGGGTGCTGTCGCGCACCTCCAGCCTCAAGGGAGGTCGCGGTGCTTGAAAATCGGGTGGCTGATGTGCTGGAGATCAAGAATCTGCGGATTGAGGCGACGTCTTATCCGCCGGGCGAAAAGCCAAGGCATCTGGTACTGGTCGATGACGTGTCGGTCAGCTTGCAAAAGGGCCGCGTGCTGGGGCTGATCGGCGAGTCGGGGGCGGGCAAGTCCACCATCGGGCTGGCGGCGATGTCCTTTGGTCGCGGCGGCGTGCGGCTGACGGGGGGCCAGGTGCTGCTGAACGGGCGCGATATCCGCGCCGCGGATGCGCAGGGGTTGCGGGCGTTGCGCGGCCGCGAGGTCACCTATGTCGCCCAATCCGCCGCTGCCGCCTTCAACCCGGCCAAGCGGCTGATGGATCAGGTGATTGAAACCACCCTCCTCCACAAGCTTATGCCCCGCCCCGAGGCCGAGGCGCGGGCGGTGGACCTGTTCCGCAAACTGGGCCTGCCCAATCCGGAAAGCTTCGGGCGGCGCTATCCGCACCAGGTCTCGGGCGGGCAACTTCAACGCGCCATGACGGCGATGGCTTTGTGCCCCAAACCCGACCTCGTGATCTTCGATGAACCAACCACCGCGTTGGACGTGACCACCCAGATAGATGTGCTGGCGGCGATCAAAGAGGCGATCCGCGATACCGGGGTCGCCGCCATCTACATCACCCACGACCTTGCCGTGGTGGCGCAGGTCGCCGATGACATCATGGTGCTGCGCCATGGCAAGACGGTGGAATATGGCTCCACCGACCATATCATCAACCGCCCCGCGCAGGCCTATACCCAAGCGCTGGTGTCGGTGCGCAGCATCGACCACACGGAAAAGGCCCCTGCCCCGCCGGTTTTTCGCGCCGAAGGCATCACGGCCCGCTACAAGGGCACCAATTTCGACGTGTTGAAGAATATCACCGTCGATGTGGCGGCGGGTCAGACCCTTGCCATTGTCGGCGAAAGCGGGTCGGGCAAATCCACCCTCGCCCGGGTGATCACCGGGCTTCTGCCGCTAAGCGCGGGCAAGATCACTTTTGCCGGGCGGCAGCTGTCGCCTGACCTTGCCTCACGCTCCAAGGATGATCTGCGCGATGTGCAGATGATCTACCAGATGGCCGACACCGCAATGAACCCAAGGCAAACCGTCGGCACCATCATCGGACGGCCTTTGGAATTCTACTTCGGCCTGAAAGGCGCGGAAAAGCGCGCCCGTGTGCAGGCCCTGCTGGACGAGATCGAGATGGGTTCGGGCTTCGCGGCCCGCTATCCCGCCGAACTTTCCGGCGGCCAGAAACAGCGCGTCTGCATCGCACGGGCTTTGGCGGCGAAACCGAAGCTGATCATCTGTGACGAGGTGACCTCGGCTTTGGACCCGCTGGTGGCCGATGGCATCCTGAAACTGCTCCTGAACCTGCAAGCGGCAGAGGGCGTGGCCTATCTGTTCATCACCCACGACCTGGCCACCGTCAAAGCCATAGCCGACAAGATTGCCGTGATGTACCGCGGCGAAGTCGTCCGCTACGGTCAAAGATCTGACGTTCTGGCCCCGCCGTTTGACGATTACACCGATCTTTTGCTGTCCTCGGTTCCGGAAATGAAACCTGGCTGGCTGGAAGGTGTGCTGAAATCCCGCAAGATGGAAAGTGCCGGGAACTGATCGCGCACCTGCCCCTTTCATTCTTGTCCAAATATCCCCGCCGGAGGCTTCCATGGCCAAATTGCTGCTGATCCTGCTGGACGGAGTGCCCTACGCCAACTGGCGCCGTCTGTTCGGCAACCTTGAGGGCTGGGTCGCAAGCGGAGAGGCGCGGGTGTGGAAGATGCGGGCGGTGCTGCCTTCGACGTCCGGCACCTGTTATGCCTCGATCCACACGGGGTTGGCACCCCAGGTCCATGGCATCTGGGGCAACGCCACGCGGCGGCGGCTGGAATTTCCGGATGTGTTTTCCGAGGCGTCCAAGGCCGGGCTGAAAACCGGGGCGGTGACGCATTCGTTCTGGTCGGAATTCTTCAACCGCCATCCCTTCGATCTGGTGCGCGACATCGAATATGACGAGCCGGAGGGGCCGATCACCCATGGTCGTTTCCATACGATGACGGGCGACAGCAGCTACAATCAGATGACCCCCGCCGATGTCGATCTGTTCGCCACGCTGACCCTGCTTTGCGAACGCAAGGGCATTGATTACGGCATCCTGCACACCTGCACGCTTGACAGCATGGGCCACCGGTTCTTCCACGATTGCGAAGAGATGGACGACGCCTGCTACCGCATGGACGAGGCTTTGGCCAATTTTCTGAACCGTTGGCGCGCTGCTGGCTATGAGGTGATCGTCACCGCAGACCACGGCCAGGATGCGCGTGGGCATCATGGCGGCACGACGGACTTGCAGCGGGACTTTGCGTTGTACTACTTCGGCGTAGCCGAGGGGCCGGCGGATGATGTCGTGCTGGATCAGCTTTCGCTGGCCCCGACGATCCTGACGCGGCTTGGGGTACAGGTGCCGGAGACGATGAAGGCTCCGGCGTTCCTGTCGGCATAAGCCCCAAGAATTTTCGACGAAAATTCCTGGGTGGCTGTCGTTGAACTATTGGGCGTAGGTGGCACCTTCTTCGTCAAGGATCGCCTTGATCTCGGCCAGGTGGAAGTCGGCGCCACTCGGATAGGCCTCCCACTCGCAGGCGGTTTTCTCGGCGATCTCATCAGACAGAACCCGCAGCGGGCGGCCGGTTTGCAGGGCGCGGATGTAGGTTTCGGCTGCCCGCTCGAAATAGGTCAGGCGGTTGAAGGTTTCCGCCACGGTTTGTCCTATGATCAGCACGCCATGGTTGCCCATGACCATCGTGGTGATTTTAGGGTCGGCCAGCATTTGGGCGCAGCGCGCACCTTCTTCGGCGAAGGCCATGCCGCCGTAGCTGTCATCCACCACATGACGGTTGAAGAACATGGCAGAGTTCTGGTCGATCGGCGGCAACGTGCTGTCGGCCAAAGACGCCAGCACCGTGGCATGCATCGAATGCACATGCATCACGCAACGCGCGTGGGGCAAGGCGCGGTGGATAGAGCCGTGCAAGCCCCAGGCGGTGGGGTCGGGGGCATCCGGACGCTCCATCGTACTGGGGTCGTTGGCGTCGATCTCGACCAGACTTGAGGCGGTGATACGGCTGAAATGCCGCCCGTTGGGGTTGATCAGGAAGCGCGTCCCCTCGGGGTTGACGGCGACAGAGAAGTGGTTGGCCACCGCCTCATGCAGGTTCAGCTTCACGGTCCAGCGGAAGGCTGCGGCAAGGTCAGAGCGTTCGGCCCAGTGCGACAGGTTCGGGTGGGTCAGGTTGGCGTGTTGGTTCATGCGAAGTCTCCGTAGGGCCAGTGGCCGGTGGCGAGGGCGGACAGGGCTGTGGTGATGCGGGCAAAGCTGGCTTTGGCACGGGGCACGGTGTGGCGGGCACGCAGATAGCCGTGCACAAGTCCGTGTTCGGTATAGCTGATCGCGCGGCCGTCGGCAGCGCGGATCTTTTCGGCATAGGTTTCTGCGTCATCGCACAGCGGGTCACACGCGGCCCCGAAGGTCACGGTCGGCGGCAGGTTGGCGAAGGTGGTGTCCTGCAACGGAGACACAGTCGGGTCAGCCTGCGGGGCTGCGCCATTGTGGCGGATGCCCGCGTAGAACAGCACGTCATCGCGGGTCAGCATGGGGGCCTGCGCATGGGTCAGATAGCTGCCGACATCGACGTCTCCGCCAAGGCCGGGGTAGATCAGCACCTGGCCAAGCAGGCGCACCTCAGGCTTTTTGCGCAAGTCATGGGCACAGGCCGCACACAGATTGCCACCCGCGCTGTCACCTGCCAAGAGGATCGGACCGTCTGCTGCAAGGGAGCGAACCACCGCAAGGGCATCTTCCAGCGCTGCCGGATGCAGATGTTCTGGCGACAGGCGGTAATCGACACACACGACGGTCAGGCCGGTGGTGGCGCGAATTTCGGCGCAAATATCGTCATGGCTTTCCAGCCCCCCCACCACAAAACCGCCGCCATGCAGATACACAACCGGTGGCGCGGCCCCGGCGAACACGCGACACGGCACCCCGGCAATCAAACGGTCGTCAGCGGACACGCCCTTGGGATAGCCCCGATGAAAGCTGCGGCACATCGCGGTGTAGATGTCGCGCTGCTGAGCGACGGAACGGCTTGCGGTATCGGGCGGATAGGCGGCGTCGGTGGCCTTGATGAAGGCCCAGGTCGGCGCGTCGATCAGAGTTGCATAGTCCATGTCACCTCAAGGAACTGGGGCAGCACAGGTCTGCACCGCTCGCCTGTGACGCTTTGGCGTGTTGCATGATTGTGCCGCAATCCGTGGCAGGTGACAACAGAACAAGATGCCTCAAAACTGGCACAAACGCAGTTCATCTTCCGCTGAGAGCCGGCAGGACGCTGTGGTACACAGGGTCTATCCCAAACCAACGGTGGCCGACATGCAATGGCTTCAGGGCGGCAACCGCCATGACCCGCATCGCAACTCAATTCCTGACCTTATTCGCGTCACGCGCGATCTGTGCGTGCTTTTGTGTTGTCCCGAGGGCGAGACCGGCTGCATTGCCCGGCAGCTGACCGCGATTGGCCCGCACGTCGACATCATCACCGAACTGTTCACCGCCCTGGCCGAGGTGATTGACGATCCGGCGAATTACAGCGCGCTTGTCCTCAACTGCGACGCCCTTGGCATTGGTGGCCTGGCAGGCGGACATCGCGCCATCAGGATGCTTGGCGATGTTCGCGGCAGGATCCCGGTCATCCTTGTCGCAAGCGAGTGCATCACGCCATGCTTCCCGTTGGACCGTCTGGCCCCGGTAGAGTTGCCAGCCCCGGCATCCTTGCAATCGTTGCAGGCAGGCCTTGAACATGCCTTGCACGACAGGCTGGCCTATCACGCGGCCTGACAGAAAGCGGCCACGTCCCGATCGGCACGCACCCGGTTTTCCGGCAAATCAGTTCAGGTATCCGGTTCAGGTATCCGGTTCAGGCGAGCGAGACATTCACCGCTGACTCCCGGCCATCCCGACCCGCTTCAATATCGAAGCTGACGGATTGACCGTCCCTCAGCCCGCGCAGACCTGCCCGCTCCAGCGCGGTGATGTGCACGAACACGTCGCTCTTGCCACCCTGCGGGGCGATAAATCCGTAGGCTTTGGTTTCATTGAACCATTTCACGGTGCCCTTGGCCATCGTGAACACCCCCTGTCATGTCGCCGCCCGCAAGATTGCGGCGGTCTGGCCCTGTCAGCTGATGACCCAATGCTGTGGCCGAATGTTCTGGCAGACAGTTCGACAAGGTTACCGTCGCGGGAATTCACCTGAGGGCAAGCGCCAGCCAAATCAAGGAGAATCCTGAAGGGCTGGGCTAGTGGGGCCAGGCAAGTGGGACCAGGCCAACCTGGCCGCAATCTGGTCTTTCAGCGCCAGACACTGGCACCGCAACCAGGCCGCTTCCGCCTCCGTCACCGGACCAAGGCGCGGTTCACCTCATGGTAATAGCCGACGAGCATGCGGAACTCAGCGTGCAAACTGCGCAGCGCATGGATGCGGTCCGCCTTGCCGGGAAGCACTTCCGTCAACGCCCGGGGCATGCGGGGCTCCGTGGCGACCGCCGCAATTTCGGGCAGAAGGGCCGTGATCCGCCTTGATTTGGGTCAACAGGGCGATTGATGCAGGTCATGGAGGCGTTCCGCATTTTCCCCTATACTTGGGGTCGGGCCATAAAGGCCACCCATGCCAAGGACCAGGACCATGACACACCGGATTCTATGTCCCATCGACGGGACGGACCATGCCACCCATGCCGTAGATGTCGCAGCTGACTTGGCCACCAGATACGGTGCTGAACTGCTGCTGTGCGTCGTCAACGTCGCCCATGGCGGCGGGCGTGGCCCCCTGATCCACCACTGGGCCGACGCCGATGCCCAGAAGCTTCTTGACGACGGCATCGCCATCGCCCGGGCCAAGGGCATCACCCCCACCGGCTCTGCCATCATCATCGACCGCGAGGCCGCTTCCGGCATCATCACCTATGCCGAGATGAACAAGGTCGATCACATCGTCATGGGCACCGGCGACAAACGGGGTCTGTCCCGGCTGGTGCTGGGCTCGGTGGCAGCCGACGTCGCGGGCCGCGCGCATTGCACGGTCACCGTCGCCCGCTGATGGTAGGATGGGCGATCCGCCCATGTTCCGGGCTTTTGATCTTGCGCCCGCCGTCCCGTTGCCTGTCCTCCGCCTCCCGCCGGTTTAACGCGAAGGCAGCAGCATCCGCACGCGGGACGGCGGAAACGCAGTGTCGGCCGGGGGTCAGAAGATGTGGAAGACATAGAGCAGGATGATGACAACCAGCGGAACTCCGAGCAGATAGGCGAGGATGCCTTTCATGGCGATCTCCTTTGAGGGCTTGGGAGAACGCACGGCGGAGGGGTTTGGTTCCGGCTATGGTTTGGCGAGTTCCCCTACCAGCGCCTCGGGCAGGCGCATGTTGATGCGGGCGGATTTGGGGGAGGTTTCCCAGGTCAGCGGTTTGAATTGGGTGAAGTCGAGGTCGGAGAGGTCTTGATCGAGGAAAGCCTCCGCCTCGGCGTCAGTGATCATGGTCGGGACGGTTTTCATAGCGGCGGGCCTCTCGGTCATGCATGTATCGGGCGCTGATGGGGCGGATTTTCTCGTGATCGCGTCGACGGTCTACCTTGCAACTGCATACGATACTATGTTCATCTTCTCCGGCAATGGCCAAAGGAAGAAGACATGGGATCGCCAGCTAAGGTCTTGGCAGAATTGTTTCAAGCCGTTTTAGGTGAAAGTGACCAGACGGAACTATTTGCACTCGCGATTGCACGAAGCCTAGGACTAGATGGCAATCAAAATGCCCTTGTGGTCCTAGGAAGAGTTCTTGAGTAATCGAAGATTCTCATCGAATGGTAATGTTGCTGAATGCAAGTGATACTCAGAAGGGCCTAATTGCCGGATACTTGGCCCCGCTTGAACCTTTTCGCAATTTTTCTGTATTCCATTATCGAGTAAAGGACGCAAAAGACA
>JAYSQA010000320.1:0-16459 GCA_043721775.1 Rhodobacterales bacterium | reverse complement strand
GCCAGGTTCTTGCGGATATTGTGGCCGCAGCCGCAGAGTAAGGCGAAAAGGGCATCGCCAAAGGTGCCTTTGAACGGGCAGCGGGACAGATGGCCGTCGGTTTTCATATGGCCAATCTCGACCTCGATGGCGCTGCGGCGGAGATCAGCGACCAGCTTTGGCGTCAGGCCACGGTGTGTGCCGCTGATCAGCCCGCGGGTTCTGGCCTCGCCATGGCCGCGATATTCACGGTCGACGACCGCCAGATCGGGGCGCTGATCGGTCAGGATCTCCACCTTTTCCAGCGCCGGGGTGAGGATGTGACCGTCGCAAGGATTGTCGTGAAACCTAGCGCTCAGCGCGTCACGCCCAAACGCCTCGACGTCTACAAATGGCGGCACCTGATCGGGAATTTCTTCTGTAAACTCAAAGAGTTCAAGAGAATCGCCATGCGAAGCGACAAGACCGCTACCTCCCCCTCCGCCATGATCTACATCACGGCAGCCGTCATCAACTCCCGATGAATCTCAGCAGGCCCTGGTGTATGGCCAACGCGGCCGTATCCCTGGACCCAGCCCAATGTGGTGGTCCCCATGAGGCCAACCGCAGCTACGCCACCTCGCCGGACCGGCACCCGCCATGCTTGGGCAGGATAAACACTTTGCGCGGTCTGGGGGCCGTGGTTGATCCTGGTTAGGCGGGTTTTGTCGGCTGGGTCTCTTCGGCCGGGTATGGCCGCCAGAAACGTTGGCTGGTTGCGGCACGTCAACGCGCGCTACGCTGTTGGCGCAGCCTTGCCAGCCGGGCCGTATTTAAGCCGGATCAGCCGGGCAACCCCGGCATTCAGGGCTGCCAGATCAATCGGCTTGGACACATAGCCACCCATCCCGGCTTCCAGATAGATCCGCCGATCCCGATCCGAGGCGTCGGCGGTCATGGCGATGACAGGCGGGCCTTCGCAGTCCGGCCATATGGCGCGGATGGAACGCAACGTCTCAAGACCGTTCATCTGCGGCATGTTGATATCCAGCATGACAAGCTGAATGTCTGGACGCACGGCCAATACCGCAAGCGCCTTGGGACCGCTGGCGGCCTGGACAGTCAGGCATTGCAGCAGGCCAAGATAGGACGCGGCCACCATCCTGCTGGTGCCTGTGTCATCGACGATCAGAATGGTTCTGCCCGGCAATTCGGGGGCCTCGTCAATCTTGGACCGGGCGATGGTCAGGTCCGAGGTGGCTTCAACGGGAACCGAAATCTGGAAGCTGGCACCCGCCGCCGAGGGAAGTGCACTGACGTCGCCACCCATGCGTCGCCGCCCATGCGTCGCGCAATAGTGCGGCAGATTGTCAGGCCCAGCCCATCGCCTGTGCCGCTTTCGACTTGCTTTCATAGCGGTTGAAGATCGCATCTTCATAGCCGGCAGGAATGCCGATGCCAGTATCCTCGACCACGATCCGCAGAAAGTGCGGCGCTTCAAACGTCACCCGCAACCAGACATGCCCGACCGAAGTGCGCTTCAGCGCGTTTGAGATCAGGTTGGAAAGGCACCGTCACAGACGATCAAGTCCAGACGGGCAGACCTTGGCAGGTTCGGTCGAAATCGACCGCCAAGTCTATCCCCGCTGCTTCGGCCTGCAATTGGAGCAGGGCCACCGCGTGGCAATTCCTTCGCGGGGATCGACCAACTTTGGGCGCAGGCTGATCCGGCCCGCTTTGATCGAAGGCAGATCCAGCATATCGTCAAAAACATGCGCAACCCTTTGGTTGATTGCACCAGAATGCCATGCTGTTCTTTGGCCTCGGGGTGCGGCACCGCACGATGGGCCGCAAGACCAATGCTGTTGATAGCATTCAGCAGGGTGCGCAGTTCATGGCTCAACTGCGACAGGAAATGGCTTTTCGCCTCGCTTGCGCGCTGCACGGCCATGCGGCCAAGGGCGGTCTGTTGCTGCTGGCGATGGTTTTCAGTGATGGCCGCCACCACACAGCCGACAGAGATCACCGCGATGACGGGCGTGAGCGCAAAACCGCTACAGTCGCCATGCTTCAGCCAGTAGTAGCTGTTCGGCATGCTGATCAGGGTCGCAATGGCTGCGGTTCCCGCAAAACCCGTCGCCGGATGGATCAAGTGTATCGTCGTCAGCCGCATCAGGACTGCTGACATCACCCTGATCGAAATGGCCTTCGAGAAAGCATCCTCCAACTGCCAGATCAGGGAAGGCGGAATCGAGTAGCAGAATTCCTCAAGGTATACCGCGAACAAGGCCGTCGGGTAAAAGCGCTGCTGGTCTGTGGTTTCCTCTACCAGACGAAACAGCCGGGTTTCCACAAAATCGCACGCGAGGACGCTGGCAAGCCAAAGCACAACAATCACCTTGGGCAGATACAGCAGAAAAGTGGCGCCAAGCAGGGTGACGACACTGATCCAGATCGGCCCTTCCCACCGGATCGCACACCGCTGCGCCCGAACCTCGTCTGTTTGCAGTTGCGCGTATTGGCCAGGATCAGGCGTCTGGAAGTGCGGCTCGATGCCGTAGACGTAAGAGCGGCTTTGATGGCCCGGGTCCGAAGCATCGAAGCGACCCTGCCAACCAACTGCACAATTCCGCAAGACATGGCGCAAAGTTCCCGCTTATGGCGCAAAAGCCGACTGACCCGCGCCGCGAGAGCCTGACCGTTCTGTCACCGGTCAAGCCCGCGTGTTTGGAAACCGTACTTTTGTCATCAAAGTACCAATAGGCTGCGTCTGACAAGCTTTTTATCTGCCGTCATGCGGCTTCAAAACTTGGCTGCGGGCGCTTTACGTCAGATGCGCCCGCAAAACTGCTGCGTGTTACTTTACCTGCGCTTTGATCGCCTCGACATCCGCCGTCGAAAGTTCGCCCACGGTGGTCACTTTGCCGTCGACGATCTGCCACAGGCGGAACGGGCCTGCGATATCGCCATACTGGTCAAACGCCACCGGGCCGATGACGCCTTCATAGCGGATCGCCTTGCCGTCCTTGATCAGTGCCAGAGCCTTGACGAATTCGTCCTTGCCCGCGTGGATCACCTCGCCCGCCGGATCGACCGCCTTGCGCAGCGCGTCGGGCAGTTTGGCCGCATCCGGGCCACCGGCGATGGCGATGGCCAGACCGACCAGAGCGCCCGCGTCATAGCTGCGGTCAGCGGCAGGCGCTGCCGGGTCCAGCCCTGAGAAGGCTTTGTAGTTGGCGTTGAAATACTCGGTCGAGGCGGTGGAAACGGTGCCTGACGAGGTGCCGAACGCGTTGCCAAGATATTCCTTTCCCACCGCGTTGATGAAGTCATCGCTGTTCATGCCGTCATTCAACAGGAATTTCTGCACGCCACCTTGAGACACCCACTGCCGCGCAATAGTCGCCCCATCCACCGGGTCCGAGATCAGATAAAGCGCATCCGCCCCACCGGCCATGGCCGCCGTGACCTCAGCCGAATAGTCCGACTGTTTGGCGTTATAGGGCGTGACTGACACGATCGCTCCGCCCAGTGCCTTGTAGGGGTCGCTGAATTCCTTGACGAGGTTGACCCCGAAGTCATTGTTCTGATGGATGATGGTGATTTTCTTGAAGCCATTGTCGATGGCGAACTTGGCCGCAGCAGCGCCTTGCAAGGCGTCCGAGGTGATGGTGCGGAAGAAGACGCCGTTGGTCTTGCCCGCACGCCCCAGTGCCGTCAGCGTGGGCGAGGATGATGCGGGCG
This sequence comes from Rhodobacterales bacterium, assembly GCA_043721775.1. Lineage (GTDB taxonomy): Bacteria > Pseudomonadota > Alphaproteobacteria > Rhodobacterales > Rhodobacteraceae > Stagnihabitans. The sequence continues at coordinate 12,757 of JAYSQA010000320.1, read as the reverse complement.
AGACTTGCAGCACCTTCGCCGGACCGGTCACTGAGGTCAGGATCGGGATCGACATGGGGGAAATGATGCCGCCGATGATCGCCGGAACCTTGGCGACCTGCACCAGTTGCGTCGCGGCATCCACCGCCACATTGGCTTGCGTCTGGCTGTCGCGCGTATCGGTCTTCAGCGTGCAGCCTGCTACGCCACCAGCGTCGTTCAGGTCACGGAAGGCCATTTCCACCGACTTGGCCCCGGCCTGACCATAAGCGCCAGCCTCGCCCGTCAGTTCCAGCACAAGTCCCACGGTGATGTCGCAGGCAAAGGATGCACCCGGCAGGAAGGCCAGGGCCGCCACGGTCGCAAGAAGAGTTTTTTTCATGTGATGTCTCGCTGTTGAGGGGATGCCCTTGATCTTTTCCCACCGGTCTGGGCTTCCCGGCAGTTATTGCGCCTCAACTTTCGGCGTTGAGGTTGTATTTCATGATGCTGCCATGCCGCCCGGTGCGATCCCGCTCAAGCGTATAGGTGTCGCCTTCGGGGACATGGCCTTGCGCTTGGATAGAGGCGATCTGGGCACGGTCCAGGTCGGTCAATCGCAGGTCCGAGATGGCCACGTTGCGCGCCAGATGGCTGCGGTTCCTGGCACCCACGATGACGGCGGCGACGCCGGGACGGTTCAGCATGGCCGCGCTTGCAACCGTTGCGATATCGGTCTGATGCCGGTCAGCAATCTGGCGTAGCGTTTGCAAAAGGGCCTGAAACAGGTCCCAGCCGCCGAAATCGTCGATGATCAGCTTGTATTTGGTGAGGGAGCGGTTCTCCAACGGCTCCGTCGGTTCGGCTTGCCCCAGCCAACGGTCGCCCAGGAAGCCGCCCGCCACGGTGCCATAGCACAAAAGCCAGATGTCATTCTGTTGCGCCAGCTTCACCAGATGCCGTTCTGGCCGCGCATCCAGCACCGAATACTGCACCTGCATCGAGGTCAGCGGCACCCCTGCCGCCAAAATTTCCGCCGTCTTCACACTGTCAAAGTTGGTGCCCGATACATTGGCTACCTTGCCCTCCAGCCGCAGATCATTCAGCCAGCCCACCACGTCCAAATAGCGCTGCACCTCGTAATCCCACCAGTGGAACTGCACCAGATCCAGCCGCTCCGCCCGCAGCCGCTTGATCGAGGTGTCCACGATCAAGCGGATATAGCCTTTGTCCACCGATCCCAGTCGCGCCAAATCCGGCACCAGCTTGGTATGGACCTTGATCTGCGAAAGCGCCTGCGCCCCGAAAAGGTTGGCATATTCCAAGCGGAAGGCACCGATCAGGTCCTCGACGCCCGTATAGATGTCAGCGCAGTCAAAGGTGGTGATCCCGGCTTGCGCAAAGGCCATCATATCTGCCACCGCCTCGGCGCGGTCTACCGGGCCATGGCCGCCCGCCAGTTGCCAGCCGCCGCGGATCACGCGGGAAATCTCATGGCCGGGGCGTAGGGTGATGCGGGATACGGTCATGTTGCCTCCGGCAGCGGGACAGCGGTAGCTTCGGCGTGGGAAAAGCTGCGCTTGCCAATGCGGGTGATCTTTAGCCGAGACGGGCAGTTCGGGTCAGGGCAGGCGATTTCGGCATCCGAGGTCATCCAGTCATGCGGATGGGTCAGGCGCTGCTTGGCAGGCAGCAAGGGCAGAACTGCGGACAGGGAGTAGATCGAGAAGCTTTGCCCGGGCGGCAGGTGCAACTGCTCTCCCCTCAATTCAAACCAGTCGCCGACCTTGCCGCAGTAGATCCTGGCACCCTCTGGGGCGATGATCTCGACCCGCAGATCGTAAAGTTCAAAACTGTCGTCCATCATGCCTCCAGGCTGAAGGTGACGTCGCAGACCCCCGCGCGGCGGATGCGTCCGCAGGCCTCGGCCAAAGCGGCGCGATCTTCGGGGCGGACTTGCGCCACCACTGACCCTGCCAGCCAGCCGATGGGAAAGAACATCCGCGCGCCGGGACCGTAGAACAGGCCGATGTCGAAGATCGGGTCAGGGTTGCCGCCCCAGATGCGGGTGGGAACATAAGCCAGAACGATATCTCCGGGCTGGGGATGCAGCGTGGCGTTTTCCGGCGGCAAGGCATAGGCATAACCCGCGCCAGCAAGGTGCGCCGAGGGGATCGGGCAGGAAATCTCTGGCCCGGTCCACATGGCGTGCAGGCCGGGCACCACGCGGGGACTGGCAAGATAGGCCTCAAGAAAGGCCACATTCTCCGGCGCTTTGCCTGGCAGAAAATCCGCCGTCACATCAAGGCCAGCGGCCACCGATTGGATACACAGGCTCATGCGGCCACCTTCCCGAGTTTGTCTTTGAGGTAGGCGAAGGGGCGGCTGATATCGGCCACCAGCGCGGCGCGCGCGGCGGGCGCATCGCCGGCTTCCAAAGCCTTGACGATGTCATGGTGAAAGCGGGTGGCATCACGGGCACCAGCCTCTGAGAAGGCAAAGATCGCCGCACGGGTGAAGGGGCCCGATTGCAGCCAAAGGCTTTCGATCATCGGCAGCAGGATGGTTGACCCGCAAGTCCGGTAAATCTCGAAATGGAAGGCCTGGTTCAGGGTGGCTTCATTGTCCACCGTGGCCGGGTTGCCCCCCAGCCGCATCTCTTCCCACTCGGCCATGATGGCGCGGATGGTGCCCAGCAGTTTGGGTGTCACGCGGACGGCGGCCAGTGCCATCGCCTCGCCTTCAATCAGAATACGGGCGCGCAGCAGGTCTTCGATGCGGTCCAGCGTCACCGGCGGTACGCGGATCGACCGGTTGGCTTGCATTTCCAGCGCCTGTTCGGTGATCAGGCGGCCAAGCGCCTCACGCACCGGCATGGTCGAGGTCATCAGCGCATCGGCCAACTGGCGGATTGTCAACACCTGACCCGGCGCGAACAGACCGCCGATCAGCGCCCGCCGTAGTTCGGTATAGACCCGGTCTTGCACCGTATCACGCCCTACCGGGGCCAATCCCGCCGTTTCCGCCATCTGCGCCCGCCTGCGAATCGTCTTGCTTTTGCGAAGTAGACGACTCTACTGTGATCAAATCAAGTGTGATCACAGATCAAATGTGGATGGCATGGCAGTTCTGGAAGCGCGCAATCTGACCAAACGCTTTGGCGGCATCGCGGCGGTGAGTGATATGTCCTTGTCGGTGGCGCCGGGAGAGATCCTTGGCCTGATCGGCCCGAATGGTGCAGGCAAGACGACGATGTTTGACCTTTTGGCGGGGTCGGTGATGCCTACCTTTGGCAGCATCCACCTGATGGGGGCAGAGATCACCGGCCAACCCGCCCACCGTCGCTTGGGTGGCGGCATGGGGCGCACCTTTCAAATTCCCCGCCCCTTCCCGGAACTGACCTTGCTGGATAATATGCTTCTCGCCCGCCAGTCGCAGACCGGAGAGCGCTTCTGGGCCAATTTCACCAGCCCTTCACGTGTGGCGGAGGAGGAGCGGGCGGCGATGGACAAGGCCCTGACCTTGCTGGAACTGGTCGCCCTGCGCCGCTTGGCCGATGAACCCGCCCGCGTACTGTCCGGCGGGCAGCGCAAGCTCTTGGAACTGGCGCGGGTGATGATGGCCGATCCCAAGGTAATCTTGCTGGACGAACCCGCCGCCGGAGTTAACCCCGCGCTGCTGGAAGTGCTGATTACGCGGATAAACCAGATCAACGCCTCAGGCGTTACTTTCGTGCTGATCGAGCACAACATCGACATGGTCTCGCGCCTGTGTAACCGGATCGTTGTGATGGCGCAGGGGTCTTTGTTGTTCGAGGGCAAGCCGGATGAAGTGTCGCGTGAACCTCGGGTGATTGAGGCCTACTTGGGCGCGGCGGCATGATTTTGCAGGTCAAAGGGTTGGTCGCGGGCTATGAGCCGGGGCTGTCGATTGTGAAGGGCGCCTCCATCCACGCGGCAGCGGGCGAGATTGTCGTGATCCTCGGCCCGAATGGCGCGGGGAAATCCAGTCTGATCAAGGCTATCGCCGGGCTGGTGCCGGTGACGGCGGGCCAAGTGTTGCTGGATGGGCGGGATATTACGGCGGTTCCGGCGCATCTGAAAATCAGGCAGGGGCTGGCCTTTGTGCCGCAGACCGAGAACATCTTTCCTCTGATGACAGTCGAGGAGAACCTGCGCGTCTCGGGGGGGATTTTGCCACGCGGCGAGGTTGGCCCCCGGATTGCCGAGATGTATCAGGCCTTTCCCGACCTTGCCCGCCAACGCGCGCTGATGGCAGGCAGCCTGTCCGGCGGGCAGCGGCAAATGCTGGCGGTGGCGCGGGCGCTGATTGTGCGGCCTCGGGTCTTGATGCTGGACGAACCCTCGGCAGGGCTGTCGCCCAAGCTGGTGGCGCAGGTGTTTGCGCAGTTGAAAGAGATCAGATCGCGGGGCTTGACCATTGTTCTGGTTGAACAAAACGCCCGAGCAGCGCTGGCCATCGGCGACCGCGCCTATGTGCTGGTGGAAGGGCACGAGGCCCATGAGGGGCCGGCAAAGACCCTTTGGGACAATCCGATCATTGCCGAATTGTACCTTGGCCACCGGAGTGCATCATGAGCCTGCAATTCCTGCTGGATGGTCTGATCGCCGGATCAATGATTGGCCTTGGGGCGATTGGGGTGACGCTGACCTATTCGATCCTGCGGTTTTCCAACTTCGCGCATGGCGATTTCATGGCTTGGGGGGCTTACGCGGCTTTGGCCGTGGTGGGGGCGATTGGCGGCAGCACGCCGTTGAAACCCTTGTCCTTTGGCCTGCCGCTGCTGCTGGCGATGGCGGTGGCGATGGGGTTGACGGCGCTGTTGGCCTTGGTGCTGGACTGGCTGCTGTTTGCCCGTTTGCGGGCGAGGGGGCAGTCGATCATCGTGGTGATGGCCTCGTTCGGGGCCTCGATGGCCTTGCGGAGCCTGCTGGAGTTCATCTTCACCTCTCGCCCCACCTATTTCTCACGCGCGATACAAATGGCGGCGCCGGTGGGGTTTGGGGTCAAGATTACGGCGGATCAGGTGGCCTTGCTGGTGCTGACACTGGTGCTGGTGGTGGGGATGCACCTGTTCATGGCGCATAGCCAACGAGGGCGCGAGATGCGGGCCTACAGCCAGAACCCGGCGCTGGCGAAGGTGGTGGGGATTGATGTGGCGGCGGTGGTGCGGGCGACTTGGGTGATAGGTGCTGCGCTCGCCTGCGCTTCGGGTGTGATGGTGGGGGTTCTGGTGCAAATTCGCCCGCTGATAGGGCTGTCGCTGCTGCTGCCGATGTTTGCGGCGGCTATCCTTGGGGGGATTGGGTCTGTCAGGGGGGCGGTTCTGGGCGGGCTGATCATCGGCCTGTCTGAAGCCGCCGCCGTGCAGTTTGTCGGTGCCGAGTGGCGGCAGGCGGTAGCTTTCGTGATCTTGATGGCGGTGCTGCTGATCCGCCCAACTGGGTTGTTTGGAGTGGCAGAGCGATGATCGACCTTCTGGGCTATGGCGCGTTCTTTCTGTCTACCGCGCTGATTTTCGGGCTGATTACGCTGGGGCTGAACCTGCAATGGGGGCTGACGGGGCTGTTCAACGTCGGGATTGCCGGGTTCGTGGCGATCGGGGCCTATAGCTCGGCCATCCTGACCTCACCCGATACGCCGGACCGGATTGGTGGCTTTGGCTGGCCGATTTTGGCGGGGTGGATTGCTGCGACGCTGATCACGGCGGCGGCAGCGGCGTTTACCGGTTATGCGACGCTGCGGCTGAAATCGGACTATCTGGCGATCACCACATTTGGCGTGGCAGTTGTGGTGCAACTGATCGCCCTGAATGCCCAAATCCTGACCGGAGGGCCGTTCGGCGTGGCCTTCATCCCGCGCCCTTTTGCGGGGGTGCAGGATCGGGCGGTTCTGTTCAACTTCTTGAATTTGGCTGTGATAGCTGCCGTAACCCTCGCCGCCTATCTGGCGCTGGAGCGTTTGTCGCGCAGCCCTTGGGGCCGTGTGCTGCGGGCGCTGCGCGAGGATGAGCGGGCGGCGATTGCCTTGGGCAAAAGCGCGCAAAGCTACCGGATTCAGGCTTTTGCCGTCGGCGGTGCGGCGATGGGACTGGCGGGGGCGGTGCAGGCGCATTTCATCGGGTTCATAGCACCCGATAACTACCTGCCAACGTTGACCTTTCAGGTTTGGGCGATGCTGATGGTGGGCGGGTCGGGGTCGAACCGGGGGGCTTTGCTGGGCGCGATTGTGGTCTGGGCGATCTGGGTGGGGTCTGGCAGCTTGACCGCTGCGGTAGTGCCGGGCGATTGGCAGGCGCGGGCGGCCTCGTTGCAGATTGTCGCAATTGGTGTGATGTTGTGCCTGATCCTTCTGTGGCGGCCGCAGGGGTTCTTCGGACCAAGGCGGGCAAAATGAAAGATCCGCAGACGCTTTGGCACGCCACCGCAGCACCTTTGGCGGGGTTCCCCGTGCTGAAAGGAGCCGAGGAGGCTGACCTTCTGGTGATAGGCGGCGGCTTTGCCGGGCTGTCGACGGCTTTGCACGCGGCAGGGGCGGGGCAATCGGTGATGCTGCTGGAAACAGAGCGAATTGCCCACGGCGCCTCTGGCCGCAATGCGGGTTTTGTAGTGCCGAACTTCGCCAAGGTGGACCCGGACGGCATCCGCATCATGCTGGGGGAGCGAGCGGAGCCGTTGATTCAGATGGCCGCAGGCAGCAGTGATCTGGTGTTTGATCTGATCCGCCGGCATGGGATTTCTTGTGACGCGGCGCAGGTTGGCTGGATTCAGCCCTCGCATTCCGATGCGGCCTTTGCCAACGCGGTGGAGCGGGTGCGGCAATGGGCAGACCTTGGGCGACCGGTGGAGTTGCTTGATGCCCAGGGGGTTACGGACCTGACCGGCGTTGAAGGCTGGCGTGGCGGGTGGATTGACCGCTCAGCCGGGGTGATCAATCCGGTCGGCTATGCGCGGGGGCTGGCGCGGGCCGGTCTGGCGGCTGGGGTGCGGGTGTTTGAAGGCTCGCCTGTTCTGGGGTTGCAGAAGGTGGGCGCAGAGTGGGTGGCGCGGACGGCTTCGGGCCAGGTGAAGGCGTCCAAGGTAGTGATGGCGACGAACGCCTATGTGGGCGCGCTTTGGCCCCGGTTGGCGCGAAGTTTCTTTCCTTTGCGGGTGTTTCAGGTGGCGACCGGGCCTTTGCCCGTGGCGGTGCGCAGCCGATTGCTGCCAGGGGGGCAATCGGTTTCCGACACGCGGCGCAACCTGTTCACCTTTCGCTTTGACGCACAGAACCGGCTGATCAGTGGAGGGATGCATATTCTGTCACCGGGGGCTGACGCCCGGGTGCCGCAGGCCATTCACCGACGCATGGCCCGGATGCTAAGCCTGCCAGACTTGCCACCGCTGGAGTTTGCCTGGTCTGGCATGGCTTCGGTGATGCCGGACTTTCTGCCAAGGCTGGTGGAACTGGCGCCGGGGCTGGTGGCGGGCTTTGCCTGCAATGGGCGCGGGATCGCGCTTAGCACGGTGATGGGTCGGGAACTGGCAGACTGGGCTTTGGGCAAGCCCTTGGCAGAACTGGCTATTCCGCTGCGACCAGTTGCAGAACTGCCGTTTCATGCCCTGTCGCGCATGGTGCCGAATGTGCTGTTGCCGATCAGCATGATCCGTGACCGGATGGAAAGCCACTAAGCGAGCTCGGCCCAGAACGAGGACTTGCGCGGGTGTTCGGACCGCAGGCGGGCAAAATAGGTGGCGTGCGGCAGGGTCTCGCCATAATCGGCGATCATGGTGTCCAGCCGGGCACACTCGGCCAAATGGCGGGCGGCGTGCGCATAGCGGCTGGACCGGCCCTTGGTCAACGTGAAGTCCACCAGACAACGCAGCACTAAAGTGGCGGCGAGGGGGTGTTTCTCGGCCAGGGCCTCGGCGGCTGGCGTCAGAATTTCGAAATGCTCGCCGTCAAGCTCTTCGCCACGGGATTGCACCAATGCGGATGCCGCTGTCAGCGCGGGCCATTGGGTCAGAAACCACAAGGCAAGCGTTGCATTCGGGTAGGCGACGGCATGGGCCATCGCACGGTCTTCCGCTTCGATATCGTCAAAATCAGGCAGGCGCTTGAGGTAGGCCCGCAGCGAAGGAATGGCCAGCGTCCGAGAAAAGCTCTGCCAACGAAAGGCTTGCGCCTCTTCCCGTCGGTTCAGTGCCTCTAGCGTAGCCAGCCTTGCGTTTTGCCAGTTGTCGGGAACCCACGTGTCAGGACTGGCGGCGTCGAGGGCCGCAAGCGCCTCGTCAGCCCGGCCAGCTGCCAGCAGGCGGGTGGCGATTTCGGTCGCCACGACGGGCAACTTGCGGGCTTGGGCGGCGTAACCGGCGATGAAGGCATCCACGTCACCCGTCGCATCGGCGATGTCTTTCAGCGCCCGGTCGGTCACGCTTTGTCGGTGCCTGTCCTCCAACTGATGGGCGTAAACGGTGCCGCCCGGACCAACGCCGACCTTCTGCCAGTCGGATTTCGGAGGTATTTGTACGACACGGTCTGCCAAGGCTTGCACCAAGCCCTTGAGGTGCGTCAGCCCCTCTGCCCCCAAAGCTTGCGTCAGGTCGGCGATCAGATGGTCATATTGGCCATAACCATTGTCCATCAGCGCATCCAGAACCCGATCCGCCAGCCGATCCGGCGTGACTTGGGCCGCCTCTGCCAATGGGCCGATATGGGTGCAGGCATCGCGAAACAGACCAATCAGGGCACCGCTGCTATCGTCGCTGCGATCAAAGACACCGTTGGCAAGCGAAAGGAACTGCCACAACAGATCCAGCGCCTCAAAGGGGTCACCGGGCGCGATGTGGAGCAGAATGGCGCTGCGTTGGGCAGCCAGATCATCCGTCAGGGACTTGCGCTGTCGCCAGCCAACGCGCGCGCGCGATTTCGCTATGGTTATCAGCCGCTTGCGCACCTCTGCCGCAGCCTCTTTCGCCCCTTGCCCGCCTGCCAGCGCCAACCGCAGCCGACGCTTGGTGGCGGCATTGCCGGAGCTGACCTCAATCAGCAGCTCTGCCAAAGCGGGGGCTCCGAGGGTCTCAAGGTTCTTGGCATTCAGCGTCGTTCTGGAGGCCATAGGGATTTCCCGGCTGTGTGGACGCGCACCCTAACCACGAACCCGGGGATGGTAAACCACAGGTCGACCAAGCCCGAATTGCGGCAGAATGCCCCAATTGCGTAGAATTGCCTTGGGTTTTTCATGTTTGAGCCGCGACAACGCCCGGTTTGAGTCAGATGGATGATGGGTAAGCTGATGGAAAGGCGCGATGGCATTCTCTTGGTCAACACTTTCGCTTAACCCTGTGCGCAGGATCGGCCGGTTCATGGCGGTCTTGGCGATTGCCATTGCGGCGGGTCATCTGGCACAAACCTTGGCGGCGCGTAAGCCAGCACCAACGGCAGACGCTGCCAGTCTGCCGACCAAGATTGTAGAACTTTCGGCCTCGCCCCAGGATATTGGCGCGATGACAAAGCCAGAGAGTTCGGCCAAGCCATTGCCTGCAAGCCATATTTTTCTAACCCCCTCACCCGGTTCAACGCTGGGCAGCGCGACCGAGCACGATTGTGCCCCGGTGTTGGCGGCATCAACTGAGCGTGGCGCCGTGGTGGCGCTGACTTTGCGGGCGCCTTGCGATCAGGGCGCCCGGGTGGTTGTGGCCCATGGCGGGATGACCGTGACAGAGCGTGTGGCCGCAAATGGCCTTCTGTCGCTGGAGATTCCCGCGCTTGATCAGGCCGGTCAGTTCGAGGTGCGATTCGCAGATGGCCGCAGTGTGCAGGTTTTGCACCCGGTTCTCGACCTTGCGACCGTAAAGCGCTTTGCCGTGCAATGGTTGGGTCTGGATGGTTTTATCCTGCATGGTCTAGAAAACGGGGCGGATTTTGGCCAGCCGGGTGATGTGTCGCCCAGCAAACCGGGCCCGGTGTGGACAGGTAGCTCGCTGGTGACGCTGGGTGATCTTACCGTAGATAACCCGTTGAGGGCGCAGATCTACACCTATCCGGCCGATGGCACGGCCGATATTGTGGTCGAGGCACCGGTGACCGCTGCCAATTGTGCGCAGGAAATGCTTGGGCAGACGATCAGCAGTCTGGGCGGCACGGCTCAGGTGGTTGATCTGACGCTGGCCATGCCGGATTGTTCTGCGGTTGGTGATTTTCTAGTGTTGAAGAATCTTGCGTCAGACATGAAACTCGCCACCAAGTAGGAACGGCGGGTTCAATGAATTTGATGGTGTGGCACGCGGCGGTTTTCGCCGCGTTTGTGTTTCCGGGATGGGCTGAGGCGCAGGATATAACCCTGACCTCACGGGATGGCGCTTTGTCAATTTCGGGAACGCTGACCGGCTATGATGGCGAATTCTTCAGGATTTCATCAAGTTATGGCCCGTTGACGATTGACGGGCAAGGCGTGATCTGTGACGGACCCGCCTGCCCGGACCTTACGGCCCCCAAGGCGTTGATCACGATCACCGGCGCTTCGGATGCCGGGGTGAAGCTGCTGCCGCCTTTGCTTGCGGCTTTTGCCCGTGCCAAGGGGCTGACGCTGACGCCGGGACAGCCGACGGTTCTTGCGGACCCTGTCTCGGGTGAGACTTTGGCAGAGGTGTCTTTTACGGCATCCTCGCCCAAAACGGCGCATGACGCTTTGCTGTCGGGGGGGGCTACGCTGGCGTTTGCCTCGGCTTTGGAGCCGGATCTGGGCGCGCGCGCGGTGGCGTTGGACGCGATGGTTCCGATTGTGGCGCGGGATAACCCGATGCCGCGCATCTCAACCACCGACCTGGCCCGGGTTCTGTCGGGCGAGGTGACGAACTGGAGCGAGGTCGGCGGGCCGGATATGCCCCTGATTTTGCACGGTTTAGCGGCGGATAATGATGTGGCGCGGGCTTTGCGGGCACGGTTGGGCAAGGACCCGGCGGTGACGGTCCCGCATGATACGCTGGCCGAATTGGCGGCGGCTGTCGCTAAGGACCCGTGGGCGATTGCGGTGACCGGGCGGTCTGTCACCGGGGCGGCGAAGCTGCTGCCCTTGACGGACAGCTGCGGGTTTCCTTTGCTTCCCTCTCGGCTGGCGGTGAAGGCTGCGGACTATCCCCTGACATTGCCGGTGTTTTTCCTGACTCCGCGGCATCGGTTGCCGCTTATGGCACGGGAATTGCTGGACTTTCTATCAACACCCGAGGCGCAGGCGGCTGTCGCCGGGGCGGGGTACATCGACCGCAGCGTGGAACGCCAGCCGATGACGGCGGATGGCCTGCGGCTGATCAATGCGATCAAGGGGGCGGGCAAGGCGACCTCACTGGAGGATTTGCAGCGCCTGGTGGGCGTGATGGATGGGGCGGATCGGCTGTCTTTGACCTTCCGGTTTGAGGATGGGACGAACACTTTGGATGCCGGCAGTCAGGACAATCTGGCCGATCTGGCGCAGATGCTGGAAGCCGGGATGTTCAAGGGCAAGGCTCTGATGTTGCCAGGTTTTTCGGATGGCCAAGGCGATGCTTGGGCGGCGATGGATCTGTCGCAGATGCGGGCGGATGCAGTTTTGGGCGCGCTGAAAGGGCTGGTGCCGGGGATGCCGGTGGACCTTTTGCCAAGCGCCGTGGCCTTCGGCGCGGCGCTGCCGATTGCCTGTGACGCTGTGCCTGCCGGGCGGCGCTTGAACAGGCGGGTTGAGGTTTGGTTGAAGCCCGCTTTTGTCTTAGGCCAGCCTACAAATACCCTTGTGCCTTGAACGAAAGCTCGCGGGATTTTCCGATGATCAAGTGATCATGCAGAATGATTCCAAGGACTTGTGCTGCGTCTTGCACCTGGTTGGTCATGGAAATGTCAGCTTCTGACGGTGTCGGATCTCCGGAAGGGTGGTTGTGGATGAGAATGATGGCAGAGGCGTTCAGTTCAAGGGCACGTTTCACAACCTCTCTTGGGTAGACGGGAACGTGGTCGACGGTGCCTTTGGCCTGCTCTTCATCCGCGATCAGCACGTTCTTGCGGTCGAGGAACAGGATGCGGAATTGTTCAGTTTCGCGGTGGGCCATGACGGTCTGGCAATAGTCCAAGAGTGCGTTCCACGATGACAGGACCGGGCGGTTCAGCACCTTGGCGCGCATCAGGCGGCCTGCGGCAGCCTCGACCAGTTTAAGTTCAATAACAACGGCTTCACCGACTCCTTTCACCATTTGCAGGCGCAGGGGCGAGGCGGAAATCACCCGGTTGAAGTCGCCAAACGTATCCAGCAGCAGCCGGGCGAGGGGCTTCACGTCTTGCCGAGGGATCGCCCGAAACAGTAGAAGCTCCAGCATTTCGTAGTCTGGCAGAGCGGCAGCACCGCCTTCCATGAAGCGGTCGCGCAGGCGTTTGCGGTGATCAGCGATATAGGACGGCAGTTTGGCGGGCAGCGCACTGGCCCGCGCCTCATCCTCGTCCCCCGGGGGGGGGGCCAGGGGGAGGAGTGATTCCTGGAAGCCATTCGGTGCCATGCAGGCAGACTGCCATGGGCATGATGAAGGAAGGGTTAACGCAATTGGCCCCAAGGCGTGCGAATCAGGCGGAACTCCATGGGTAATGTGGCAAAATGAGTAAGCGTCTTGTCTGAGTGCCCTGCCGCGCCTGGTTAGTGGGAGATAGTGTCCGTTTGAGATGATTAACATGATCGGGGGCCGATGTGGTTATGCCAAGCCTTGGTCTGGCTTGGATTCGGGGCCGTACCAGTCTGCGCCTTGCCCAGCATGATGCCACGCTGACAGCCTTTGTCGCT
>JAYSQA010000319.1:0-9545 GCA_043721775.1 Rhodobacterales bacterium | reverse complement strand
AGCGACAAAGGCTGTCAGCGTGGCATCATGCTGGGCAAGGCGCAGACTGGTACGGCCCCGAATCCAAGCCAGACCAAGGCTTGGCATAACCACATCGGCGATCCGGTTTGCCAAGCCGGTCGTCAGGCGGATCGAAGCATGAGGTCGAAGCAAACCGATGGAATCGCAGTGCAACCCTGCTTGTCAGGCCGGTTTTTCAGGAACGAACGCAAATTGGGGCTTTGGGACGGCCGCGCGTGGTAGAAGACTGGCTGACAATGCCCACCTGACCAGCCCAAATCGACCGGTAGACTCGACCAAAGCTTACTGCGTTCGCCCCAAAGTGCAGCTTGATCCGCGACGCTTGGGGCACTGTTTCTGCTTGACCGACAAAACAGAATCCGGTGGCGACGTCGGCTTGTGGAACTTGGCCCGACAACAAGCTTCGCGCATTTTCGAGGCCGCCGTCGTGGCTTGGCAAGGCGCCCCGGTATGTTCCGCCAGCAGCCTGAGGTGTTCGATGAGTTTGGGGCAACCACTGGTGATATTTTTGACAGCGCGCTCGTTCGATTCCAGCCATTGGGCAATGGCTTCGGACCTTGCGCGCTCGTCGTCCAACTTGACACTCGGCGTGTCAGACAGAGCGTTTCCAGTCAGAGGCGATGCGGCGTCCGACCGACGGGTGACGCGGGCCGGAAACAAATCCTTGCCAGTCCGCAACGGGATGATCGCGCCCGGCCCCTGGCCAAGGTGCAGGGAGGTGATCATGGCGGGCAGAAAGCTCAGCGCCAAAACCCCATGGGTCTTGTGTTCGACACCATCATGTCCTGTGCCGCGATCCGTACCCGCACTTGTGCGACGGTTGGGCAGGGTGGTGGCCTTCGCGGTGCCTGGCAGAACCTGCGCACCGCTGGTGGTGCGCCCCATGTCCGGCCACAACAGCCCTGCGACCGCACTTATGACGGCAGACTTGCAAGGGACCTAGGCAACGAACAGGGCCGTGACACCCGGCCCGGCTTCAACCGCCGGATCAAGCGTGAAGCCGGGAAACTTGTGCGTCTGCGCAACCGCCGGTGTCATGCGCCCGACACCTTGCGCGTGAACGCTTTGCTGACCCATTACGACAGGATCAACGCCAACATGGCCACAAAGATCGCCACCAGCACCAGCCGGAGGCTTGGCGGCGACCGCCCTGTGCTTGCGGAAAGGAATATATCGCCGGGGGCAGGGTCTGGCCCGGGATGCTGGACGCAAAGGTGATCGACGCCCCGAACTCGCCCATCGCCTTGGCCAAGGCCAGAACCGAGCCTGTGATTATGCCGGGCCGGATCAGCGACAAGGCCACGGCGCGTCCTTCATCCATAGGAAACCAATCCGGCATTCGCGTCCTTATTTCGGAACGATAAAGCCCTGCGCGGTGAAAACTGCCCCGGCGCCGTCGCTCGACAGGTCATCCAGGAAGGCCTGCGCTTCAGGCGCTGTGCTGGTGGCGATGACAGCGGCCGGATAAATGATCGGCTTGTGGCTGTCTTCCGGGAAAGTCCCCACCACGGTAACCTTGTCATCGGAAATGGCATCCGAGGCATAGACAATGCCGAAAGCCGCCTCACCCGAATCCACCAGCTTCAGGGCGGCACGGACGTTGTCGGCTTGGGCGACTTTGGGTTCCACGGCATCCCAGGCACCCAGATTGGTCAGCGCTTCTTTGCCGTATTGGCCAGCCGGAACCGAATCCACCAGACCCATAGCCAGTTTGCTGTCACCCACCAAAGTGGCCAGATCAACGCCTTTGACCAGATCAACCTTGGCGGCAGTCTTGTCAGCGGCGACGAGTATCAGCGTGTTGCCCAGAATGGTCTTGCGGCTGTCGAGCTTGATCAGCTTGGCATCGGAAAGGGTGTCTATCCACTGCTTGGAAGCGGAGATAAACAGGTCCGCCGGGGCACCCTCTTGAATCTGCTTGGCCAGCTTGGCCGAGGATTCATAAGAGATCGTGACCTTGTTACCGGTGGATTTCTCCCAATCGGCAGCAATTGTATCGAGCGCCGTTTTAAGGCTGGCGGCGGCAAAGACCGTGATTTCCGCAGCCGAAGCGAAGCCGGGCATGGCAAAAGCGGTGGAAAGGGCAAGGGCCAGCAGCGTGTCTCGGCGAGTCGGAAATGTCATGGAATCCTCCAGGCAACGATATGTTTCGCGGGATATATCATGCTGGAGTATCCGCAGATGCAAGGGTTATTTCTGGGCAGAAATATCCCTAAGCATGGACTTCAGGATCAGAATGTCTTCCGCCCCTGCCCGCGCCGCCGTTTCCTCAATCGCGCGGTAAAGCCGCAGCATGGCCAGACCCGCCTCAGTCACCCTGGCACCGCCGCCGCCCGACCCGCCGCGCGTGCTTTCCACCAGCGGGTCCCGAAAGGCCGCGTTCATCTCTTCGACCAGCATCCATGCCCGCTTGTAGCTCATTTTCATCTCGCGCCCCGCAGCCGAGATAGAGCCGGTGTCGCGGATCAGTTCCAGAAGCGCTGCCTTGCCGGGGCCAAGCATGGCATCGTCTCCGAAAAAGATTCGAAGTTGCAGACGAGCGGGGCTGATTTCAGTTGGGCCGGGGTCATTCATGGCCCCAAGGTTCCGCCAAAAAGCCTGCATTGCAAGCGGCTTTTGCGAAGATCCGGAAATTTACGGGTCGAAAACGCTCCACAATAACAGTGTCGCGCTGGCTTGCGCGAACCACGATATTTGCCTGAATCCATATCGAATCGAACAGCACACAACCCGCCCCGGATCACGCCGTGGAACTGGCCGATGAACCAGATCGCCTGCAAAGTCGCCCCGGCCCTGATCGCAGTCTGCACGATGGCCCTGAAACCCTCCGAAATCGCCCCCTTCTCAAGCATCCCCTTCGCCGAGGTCTGCCATGCCGCAGGTGTGCCGTCGGGGGCCTTCAACCTGATGAACAGCACCGGGCCTGAGGTGGGCGCCCGCATCTCCTCGCGCCAGCAGGTGGATATGGCCTCTTTTACAGGTTCGACCCGCACCGGAACCGCGATGGCCGCAGCCCCCACAGTCAAGCGTGTGACGCTGTAACTAAGCGGCAAGTCAGCCAACTTCGTCCTGCCGACCGCCCACCATAGGCTGCCGTCAAAGGCGGCGTCGAGGCCTGCTTCGGCAACACTGGCCAAGGTTGCGGCGCGCCCACCCGCAGGTTCGTGCCCCGCGCCCGCCATGATGTTGCACCTGCCATCGCCAAGACCGCTACGGAAGCTGTCGTCCAGCGCGACGCCATGGGTCGGCTCATCCCCAGACCCGGCTCAACAAGGCCCAACGCCTCAGTCAAGCCGGTATCGACCAGGGTGCAACATTGCCCACCGGCGGCGTTGGCCGCCTATGTCTCCGGCCCAGTTTGGGATTTCCGGCCTGTCGCAGGCAAACTCCGGACCGGTAAACCTGAACCATCCCGCCCGGGACATCTTCACCCCCTTTGGCGGTTACAAACAGCCCGGCAATGGCCGCGAATATGCCGGTTTGGGCATCCATGACTTCTGCAAGGTCAAAGGCATCGTGGGCTATACCCGCTGAAGCCAAACGGCCCGGATCACCCCGGGCCGTTCACGTCTGGCAAGGCGCAAACCGCTGACCGGGTCAAAGACCGCTTTTGCCGCCCGTTATCCAGACTGAAAATCCAGCCGCATCCCTTGACCATGTCAATGATCAGGTCGCTGTGCTTCCAGACCTCATACTGGCTACCCGAGCCGTAAAGCGGCATCCCGCCGACCTCGCCCAGCTTCACATCGCGGCCCCCGGGCAGGCACTCTCCCGGCGCATAGAACAGCAGTGAGGAGCCGTCGCAGCACCCGCTCGACTGATGGAACATCACCGGCCCATGATCCGCAACAATCTCTGCCAATAACTCCAAGACTGCCAGTGTGGCCGTAACCTTTCCCACGCCGTTCCCCTTTCATACAGGTGCAAATATTCTCGGCGGAGGTCCGGAGGGGGCGGAAAGCCCCCTCCGGGCAGGGGGTGCGGGGGGCGGCAGCCCCCCGCTTCTTCCTCAGAAGAACCCTGGCTTCTTGGGCGAATGGCTGACCAGCATGTTCTTGGTCTGCTCATACTGCTCCAGCAACATCTTGTGGCCTTCAAACCCGATGCCAGACGGCAAGTAACCGCCAAAGGCCGCATGGGCCGGGTAGGCGTGGAAGCAGTCGGTCCAGACCCGACCGGCCTGAACGGCGCGGCCGAAGCGGTAGCAGGTGTTGGCCGAACGCCTCCACACACCAGCGCCCAAACCGCAAAGCGTGTCATAGGCAATCGACAGCGCGTCTTCGTCGTCCTTGAACGTGGTGCCAGACACCGCCAGTCCAAAGATTTCCTTCTGGAACACCCGCATCTTGTTGCTGCCCATGAAGACGGTGGGCTGCATGTTGAAGCCACCGGCCAGAACCTGCGCGCCTTCCCGTTTGCCGATTGCCATGTAGAACAGGGTCTTCTCCAGCTGCTCGGATGAGGCTTGTGCGCTTATCATCGTGGTCGGATCCAGCGGGGCGCCTGCCGTGATGGCCGCCTTGTGGGCCAAAGCCTTTCTACGAAGTGGATCATAGATCCGCTCGTGGATCAGGGCGAACATCACAAAGCCCTTGATGGCCGTGTCGCAGAAATCATCATCCTCGGCGCAGACATCCTTGACGAAGATGTTCGGGTTTTTGCCGCCCAGTTCCAGCGTCACCGGGATCAGGTTCTGGCTTTCGTATTGCATGATCAGATGGCCCGTCGTCTCACCGGTGATGGCGATCTTGGTGATGCGGTTGGACTGGGCCACGGGCTTGCCCGCTTCCAGATCAAAGCCGCTGGCGATGTTCAAGGCGCCGGGTGGCAGCAGGACGACGATCAGTTCGGCGAACACAAGGATCGAGGCCGGGATTTGTTCCGCAGGCTTAAGCACCACGCAGTTGCCCGCAGCCAGCCCAGGGGTCGGCTTCCACACCGTCATCAGCAAAGGAAAGTTCCACGGGATGATCTGACCAACAACGCCGAAGGGTTCATGGAAGTGATAGGTGACGGTGTCATGGTCAATCTCGGACAGGCTTCCTTCTTGCGCCCGGATGGCACCTGCGAAATAGCGGAAGTGGTCGATGGCAAATGGCAGGTCGGCGGCGGTCGTCTTGCGGATCGGCTTGCTGTTGTCCCAGGTCTCGGCCAATGCCAGCAGGGGCAGGTTGGCCTCCATCACGTCGGCGATATTATTTACGATCACGGCGTTCGGCGACCGAGGTTTTGCCCAATTGGGTCTTGGCGGCGTGGGCGGCACCCAAAGTCGCCTCGACATCCGCAGCCTCAGACCGGGCGACGGTGCAGATCACTTCTCCGGTGATGGGCGAGGTGGTCTTAAACGTGCGGCCAGACTTGGCGGGCACCCAGTTGTTGCCGATGAAGTTGCCGAAGTTCGTTTTGAACGGTGACGCGGAAGTGCGGAAATAATCCACCCTATTCATGTTGTCCTCCCAGACGATGTGACTTTGTCCTCTTGGACGGTCGCCGCGTCACGGCACTGGGTGCAGGGTGGACCCGGCATTTTCCTCTGTCAGCCACGGGCGAGCTATGGTTGCGCAAACCCGTCGCGGTCTTGCGGCAGGTTTGCGCGCATATTCACAGAACGCGTGGCCCAAGCTTGCGGTGCAGCGTGGTGCGGCTGCCTTTCCAGATCGCCCGCAAGGCCCGGATGCAGCCATGCGTTGGCCACCTCCTGCTCCTCGACCCAGTCAGGTGCCGATGCCTATGGTGCCCTGCTGCGCCTCGGTCCAGACGGTGCCGGTCCACAGCCCCCGGTCGGCAAAGACCGGGTCATTGACCGTGCCCCGCCCGGCGCTTTAGCGGCATCCGCAAGCAGAATGCAGCAGCCGACAGAAGGGGAGGCTGTAAAGCTGGGCAAGGTGGGCTTGGGTTGTCATTGCCTCGGGCGGGCCAAAGCGGGCTTGGCCGTCGCGGTCAATCGTCAGAACCTGCGTTGCAAGTCGGGCGGCATGGTCAGGCTTATGCATGGACACGATCAGCCAAGTCGCCGCAGCGGCAAGGTCGCGCAGGTGGGTCAGAAGGCGCAGGCGGTTGCCGTAGTCGAGGCTGGCGCCGGGTTGGTCCAGCACGATCACGGGTGCTCCTTGTGCAAAAGCGCGGGTGATCAGGGCCGTCTTGCCCACTCCGTTCGGGCCAAAAGCGGCGAGAACGTCACCACCTTGCAGGGCAAAGCTGATGCCATTGGCCAAGGGCTTGCCTGGATGGCCGGCCGCGAGGGTGCTGACGCGGATCCGGTCCAGGAGGCACGGCCTCGCAACATCAGCGTCGGGAAGATCGGCGCGCAAAGGATGGCGGTCAGGATGCCCAAAGTCACCTCTGTCGTGGCCATGGTGCAGGCCAGCGTATCGAACATAACCAGCGTCAAGGCGCCAAGTCCGGGGGCTGTGGGGAACAGCAGGCCACAGAAGAAGATGCCCGTCAGCGCCCCCAAACCCGCCCCCGCCAAGACGCCCAGAATATCTGGCGAGACCAGAGTGGTGCGTACGGTCACCTGACAGGCCGCACCCGAAGCCACCAGCGCCGCGCCGACCAAAGCCGGTGCCAGAGCGCGGTCCACCATGGCAAGCGTATGCTCGGCATATATGGCCAGAACCTCGCCCCGGTCCCGCTCGCCAAGGATGGCGGTGGGGGTGTTGGCGAAAGAACCGTCGATCAGCACATCAGGCACACTGGTCTGCGTCTGCACCCGGTCGGCGAGGGTCGTGTGGGTATCGCTGACCGTGCCGAAGTCGATGATCAGGTCAGGCTTGGCGGCCAGAATCTGTTAAAGGTTCAGCGTGTCGCTCTTGCCGGTCGGGCAACCGCGTTCGGGCAAGCCTTGGGCTTCTGGAGTCAGATAGGGAAGTCGGCGTTTTTCGGTGCTTTCAGCCAGCCAATCATCGCCTTGGGCTTCAGGGCATAGCGGCGCACCGCGGCCGGTGGCCCCGCCGCAAAGACTTGCATCGGGCACAGTGACGTGTGTTCGGTTGCATCGGTCACATCGCGGGACAAGACCGGGGTGAGGCCCACGACCAGTGCCGCAAGGATCAGGCCAAGGGCCCGCCATACGTCGAAGAAGGGGCAACGGCTGGGCATGACGAGGCTCGGAACCCGGGTTCGACGTTGATAAGTGGCGTGCCGTCGAGGCAATCGGGTTGGGTCGCACGGGTGACCGCAGGGCAAAGGTGCCGACCATGACATCCGAGGCCTTCACCACGGAATAAGCCGCGTCTCCGATGGCCAGGCCCAATTCCTTGACCGCCTCGTTGGTGATGGAGGCGGTGACGATTGTGCCACCGACACCCATCCGCAGATGGCTGGTGACGGCACTGGTGACGATCTCTGCCACTTTGACCGGTCGAATATTGCGTGCGCTGAGGCATGTCGCCGAAGCAGGCTTTGACGCGGGGATCACGGAACGGGGCCGATCATGCCAAGACAATCTGACGAAAGTGCCGATTTTGCCAACTTTGGCCTGAGCGGGACGTGATGCAGCCGCTGATTGCCGCGATGATCCTTTCAGCGACAGGTGACGCGCAGACGAGGTTGAACCTTCGACCTGGCGGCTTGGCAAAGCTGTTCAGCCCGAAGCTTTGTCACCCAGGCAGAGGCCGTGGCTGCCATCAGGCACTTGTCCGACGCCTTGGATGATGGCCGCTGGGACGTGCGCCACGGGGCTAGTGCAGGCGGCCTTCGTTCAACGGATCGTTGTTCTTGTTGGCTTCCCATCGGTGATCCCGACTCCAGATACGGCATCGCCCCCGTCAGCCGTTGAACGGCACGAAAGACACGGGCGACCGGGCTTTGACCTTGTCTGGCAACATCGGCAGCAGGTTCAGGCTTTCCGCCTGAGACAGGGCCGCCACACTGGCCGAGCCCTGCATCGTCAAAGCCTTAACCCCGCTTTGCCCGTCCGGCAAAGGAATGCGCCGCCCGGCCAGAACCTCCAGTCGCCCGGGGCCTTTGGTCACGGCGTGGGCAAGTGGCAGCATCAGACTGTTGGGCCGCAGAACCGGATCGCCCGCCAGCCTTGCGTTCAGCCTTCGCCCGACCAGAGTGAAGCCAACCGCTGCCGCCATCGGACTTCCCGGCAACACAAGCATCGGGCAATCGTCGCTATCGCCCAAACCCAGCGGTTTGTTGGGGTGCATGTTCAGCCGCCAGAACTCCATGAACCCGTGCCGGACGATCAGGCGGTTCAAGGGGTCGGTATCAACAACCTAGGCGCCGCCGGAGGTTATGATCAGATCATGCGCCGCAGCAGCCCCGACCAACACGGCCAGAAGCGGTTCGGCTGCGTCGGGCAGGATGCCCAGATCAGCCACAATGCACCCCAAGGCGCGAAGCATGGCGCGCATCATCGGACGGTTGGAGTCGAGGATGCGTCCCGGCCCAAGTGGATAGGCACCTTCCCACAACTCATCCCCCGTGGACAAAAGCGCCACGTGCAGGGGCGCAAAACGGGCACCGTGGCAAGTTGCAGGGCGGCCAGCAAGGCCAGCTGCCCGGGCCCAAGCCGCGCGCTCGCCGTCAAAACCGTTGTGCCCGCCTGCTCATCCTCGCCCTTGCGCCGGATATGCGGCTTTCCAGCCGGTGGGGGGGGAAATCTGGACATGGCCTTCCACCGTCTTGCAATGCTCTTGCACGACAACCCGGTCCGCACCCGTCGGCAGCATGGCGCCGGTGAAGATCCGGGAAGCCTCGCCGCGCTGCAAGGTCCAGTCGGGCGGATGGCCAGCGGAGGACACGTCCGTCAGGCGCAAACTCGCCCGACCGGTTTCATCCAGATCCGCCGTATGGACGGCATACCCATCCATCGCCGAGGTAAAGGCGCGGCAGATCGACCGGGGCCACGATATCCTTGCCCAGTATCCGGCCAAGGCTTGCGCCAATCCCAACCCACTTTGGCCCGACGATCGTGTGAAAATGCCGTGCGATGAAGTCTTGCGCCTCGGCCAGGGTCTGTGGCTTGTTCGGGCGCTCTGCGCTCTGCGCTCTGCGCTCTGCGGTCTGGGTGACAGACATGGTTCTATTCCGCTGGAGAAAAAGGGGCCAACGGGTCCGCGCCGCTATCGTCGTGCAAACATAGCGGCGCGGACCCGTTGAAAACAAGGGCGCTGTTAAGGTGCCAGGGCCGAAGTTCTGATGCTGGGGTGCCCCCTTGCCCAGCCTTGCCGGTCACTCGACCCATATGGACCACGCCGCCCTGGTGGGTGGCGTGACCAAGCCGGGGCAATCTGCCTTTGCCGCTATCGCTGAAATCATGCCGACCTTTGAAGCCGACCCCAATACCGTCTGGTCCAGGGTCATTGGAAGCCATCATCAGGCGCGCCATCTGGCCATCGGCAAGAGCCAGATGAACTGACGGCTGACCTTGTCGTGAGGTGTGTAACTGCGGTGGCCGGGATGGGGAAAGCAGAGGCACTACCTGTAGCGCGACAAACTGGGCGGCAACTGCGCGACAATCTGGATGGTGATCGTGTGTCGCAGTGGGTTGAGGATTGCGGCTTTGGGTGTCG
>JAYSQA010000318.1:0-6932 GCA_043721775.1 Rhodobacterales bacterium | reverse complement strand
GAAATGACAAAACGCTCAGCCCGGATTCATGCCGCCTCAAAAGAAAGCTTGAATCACGATATCCACACCATGGGAATCCTAAATGTCCACAGGCGCTAGGAGATAGACATGAAAATTGCGATTGCTGGTGACAGTGCGGGTGAAGGACTGGCGAAGGTTCTGGCTGACCATCTGAAGGGCAAATACGAGGTGTCCGAAATCTCGCGGACCGAGGCTGGCTCGGATGCCTTTTATGCCAACCTTGCTGACCGGGTGGCCCGTGACGTTCTGGCGGGCAAATATGACCGCGCCATTCTGGTTTGCGGCACTGGGATTGGCGTCTGCATCAGCGCCAACAAGGTGCCGGGCATCCGGGCGGCGCTGACCCACGACACCTATTGCGCAGAACGCGCCGCCCTGTCCAACGATGCCCAGATCATCACCATGGGCGCGCGGGTGATTGGCACCGAACTTGCCAAGGCAATTGCGGACGCGTGGCTTGCGGAAACCATGAACTTTGACCGGGCAGGACGCTCGGTCGGGAATGTTGACACGATGAACGCACTGGATGCGAAATATACGCGCTGACGCCATGGCCTGTGGTTTTGTTCATATCCGAAGGCTAGGGCGCGTTCTTGTTTCAAAGCCCAACCTTGTGTCAAAGCCCGCCCCGGTGTTGGATTGGGTTAAAAGGAGCATGTCATGGCCGAAGCCCGCACCATGACCCAGAAGCTGATCAATGACGGCAATGCCGCCGTGGACGAGATGTTGACGGGCATCCTTGCCGCCCACCAACAGCGTCTGCCTGCGCCGCGCGCCTAGTGGCCCGGCATGGCCCTCGTCCCGGCAAGGTGGCCTTGGTCATTGGCGGAGGGTCCGGGCACGAGCCGACCTTTATTGGCTTTGTGGGCAAGGGTCTGGCCGATGCTGCGGCCATCGGCAACGTGTTTGCCTCGCCTCCGCCGCAGCCCGTTGTCGATGCGGCGCTGGCGGCCAATGGCGGCGCTGGGGTGCTGTTCATGTACGGCAACTATGCGGGCGACGTGATGAACTTCGACATGGCCACCGAGTTGTTGGAGATCGAGGGGGTCGAGGCCCGCACCGTCCTGACCACTGACGACATCGCGTCCTCGCCCCAACGCAGCAAAAGGCGTGGCGTGGCAGGCAACGTCTTCATCTTCAAGGCCGCAGGCGCTGCCGCCGACATGAACAAGCCGCTGGATGAGGTGGAGCGCCTTGCCCGCCATGCCAACGCGCGCACGGATACCATGGGCGTGGCGCTGTCCGCATGCTCGCTTCCGCAAACCCGCCGTGTCAATTTCGACCTGCCCGCCGGTGAGATGGAAATCGGCATGGGCATCCACGGCGAACCGGGAGTGCGCCGTGGCCCTTTGCGCCCGGCTAATGAGGTGGCGGATGAGATCATGGATGCGATCCTGATCGAAATGCAGGCCACGGCGGGCGACAAGGTGGCAGTGCTGATCAACTCGCTGGGGTCCACGCCCCTGATGGAGTTGTATATTCTTTATGCCCGCGTCGCCGGGCGGCTGGCTGCGGCGGGATTGTCTGTGCACAAGGCTTTGGTGGGGCCTTATTGCACCTCGATGGAGATGGCAGGGGCCTCGATCACCGTGATGCATCTGGATGCGGAATTGATCCCGCTGCTTGACCATCCCTGCGATTGCGCGATGTTCCGTGTGTACGGTGGCGCATGGTACAGACGACCTCAAGGCCCTGTTCGCAGCCCTTGCCATCCGGATGGCTGCCGAAAGGGATGTGTTGTGCGCCTTGGACGGTGCCATTGGCGACGCCGATCATGGGATTGCGATGGAGCTGGGCCTGGCAGCCGCATCAACCGCCGTGAACGCTTTGGCAAACGTGACCTTGCAGGATATGTTCAACGCGGCGGCCAAGGGGTTCCTGAATGCCGTTGGCGCCTCGTCCGGTCCGCTTTATGCGACGGCCCTGATCCGTGCGGGCAAGGTGGCCGGGCCACGGGTCACGATGTCAGCCAACGACGGCAGGTTGCTGATCGCCGCCATGGCAGAGGGCATTGCGTATCGTGGCAAGGCCGAACCCGGGCAAAAGACAATGCTGGACGCCTGAGCCCCAGCTGCGGAAGCGGCCCGGCAGGGTGCCGATTGGTCCGCGATCCACGCCGCAGCCGAGGCCGGCGCACAGGCGACCCGCACCATGGTCGCGACCCTTGGCCGCGCCGCTCGGCTTGGAGAGCGCAGCCGTGGCCACCCCGACCCCGGTGCTGTTTCAGCCAGCATGATCATCGCAGAATTCGTCCGGGTCTTTGACCGGGCCGGAACCGGACCCGACGCGCTCTAAGCCAGCGAACCTGCCTGCGGGGCAGGTGTATTGCCGCAACCGGCGTCGGGCTTTTCCCCGATTTTCTGGCAGTTTCCCCACAGCGGGCGTTAGGGTGAGGCGGCTTGCCAGCGCGGGTTTTGAGCAGAACGGCATCCGGCGGATTGGTCGCCGGATGCGCTTTTCGGTCACGGCACGGCACCGCTTGACGTGTTGCTGGTAGCAGGTCGGTGCCCAAGCGGCGCATTGGCCACAGCGTGGATAGGGTCTGGCGGCGGTTGGTCCCGCCGGTGCGGGTGCCGTTGCAAGATTGGTGTCAAAGCCGAACCTGGTGGCGACCACCCGCTGGTCGCGGATCAAGGCCACGGCATCAGCCTTGCACGGCGCTAAAACCAAGACCTCCCTGCATCAGTTGCGTGGTCAGGAAGAAGAAGCCCGTCATGGTGACGGGGAACATCATCCGTGCCACATAAGCGGCACTGCGCACTGAAGTTGCGAACAGCCGCAGCGGCAAATCGGGTGTCGCGGATATGGCCTGCCGCAGACAAGTTTGGCGCATTGGTGCGCACATCGTCAACCCGCGCCCCAAGCATCAAAAACCCGCCAAAAGCCAGCATGCCGGCGGTCAGAACTCAACGGAGCCTCACCGTCGAAAGGCCGAACGCATCGCGAATTCCCGGCAGGCCGGTTATCATGATTGAGGTGTCATGCAGGATCATCCGGTAGCTTGCCAATATGACGGTCAGCAAGGGCGCGCTGGTGGCGCTTTCTTTCAAGACGTACCGGCGTCACCACGCCCTCGGATGCAATACTGGTTATCGCTTGCTTCATCCAGCACTTCGGCAATGGCAATATGGGTCATGGTCAAGCCGGGGCTGGCGCCGCGCCCTTTCAACACGGCAGCGTTCCACCTGGACCCAGCCACGGCCAGAGGTGCCAATCACAGTTTGGCCAAGGGGATGCGTAAGCCAGACCGTTCGGGCCCCGATTCAAAGGTGCCCGTCGCGCCTGCAATACCTGCGGAGGCATCGGTCTTGAGCGGGTGGTCAATCCGCATTTGCCTGGCAAAATGGTCAGCCGATCCTGATGATGGTCACAAGATGTCCCTTCCGGATACGTGCACCTCTGACCACAGCCCTTTGGCTTTCAACGCATCAGATGCTGAAAACGGCATGAACTGATGCTTTGGCTTCATCTATGAAGCGCGATGAACCTGGCGATCTGGCAGCCTTTCTGGCAACCTTTCTGGCGGTCATCGAAGCGGGCAGCTTTACCAATGCGGCGCGGCTGGGCATCCGGCTTCTTGACCGCACCGCCCGCCCTCTTGGCCCGGCCGAGGCGGGCACACAGTTGGCCGCCATTTTGCGCCCCTGTTTTGATGAGATTGCCAGATGGATCGCCGCGCTGTCTGCGATGGGTGGCACGCCTGCCGGGCTGGTGCGCATCACCTTCAGCGCTTTGGCGGCAGAGATGATCCTGTGGCCGGTGACGTTGCTGCTGCCGGATTATCCGGATGTGAAGATTGAAGTGACCGTGGAAAGCCGCTTCACCGACATTGCCACCGAAGGTTTTGATGCCTCGGAACCCTGTGTCACCGACGATTTGGCCCATGGCCACCTTGTCCGCGCGCTTGAGGACTGGTGCCTGGTTTTCGCGGGTTTCCACTTGTAGTACCCCAGCCGCCAGATGTTGGCCGTGCTGGCTTTGATGGTGAACCAATTTTGGTGGCGCGGACAGGTCTGGCTGCGACGGGCTTTACTGTCCCGCACGAAAAATCCATTTCGGACATTCTGTACGAAGCGGCGCCTGGCCGTCATGTCAAAGCCGCCCCGGGCCGTATTTTGACCAATCTGATCTGCATTTCAAACGCGGCGGATGGCCGCCTTTGGCAACCGTCCCCCAAGTCGCCGGGCCGCGCGGTTTCGATTTATCCGATCCGGGGAAATCAATCAGCGCAGGGCAAGGAATGTTTGTTACGTTTTGTCCTGTCGGCCAATCCAGTATCGCTGCAAGCGAAGGGTCGGGCCGATGCAGCGGGGAGGCTGCGCGGAGGGGATGTAACGCCAGACGTGCTTGGGCCGTTCAAAGCCTTGGGCATCTGAAGATGCCAACGCAACACCTTGTCCGGCTTCCCTGAAGCCACATTACGAATGGAAAGTTCTGTCAGATGACCAAAGAAAACATCGCATTGATCGTGGGGGCAACCGGGCTGTCGGGCAGCTACACCGGCCAGCACCTCAAGTCCCTCGGTTGGACGGTGGTAACCCTGTCGCGCAGCGCCGCTGATCTGCCATGGTCGGATCGCCACATAGCGGCGGATCTTGAGGATGGGCAGGCCAGCCTTGCGGCGCTGAAAACCGCCTCGGACATCAGCCATGTCTTCTTCTGCACCTGGTCGCGCCGGAAGGACGAGGCGGAAAACGTCCGCGTCAACGCCCTGATGATCCGCAACCTGTTTGACTGTCTGGCAGATGCGCCGATCAAACACGCGGCCTTGGTGACGGGGTTGAAGCACTACCTTGGGTCCTTTGACGACTATGCCAAGGTGAAACCCCATACCCCTTTCCTGGAAAGCAGCCCTCGTCTGCCCGGGTCGAATTTCTACTACGCGCAGGAAGACGTGCTGTTTGAATTCGCAGCCAAGCGCGGCTTCACATGGACGGTTCACCGCCCGCATACGATGATTGGCTTTGTCATTGGCAACGCGATGAACATGGCGGTGACGCTGGCGGTCTATGCTCCGATCTGCAAGCACACCGGGCGGGCGTTCACCTTCCCCGGCTCACCCGAGCAGTATGGCGCCGTGGCCGATGTGACCGACGCGCGCATTCTGGCCAAGCAACTGCATTGGGCCGCGACGACCGATGGCGCGCAGAATACGCCCTTCAACATCGTCAACGGCGACCTCTTCCGCTGGACTTGGGCGTGGGCGCAGATTGCGGATTATTTCGGGCTGCCGGTTGGCGAATATCCCGGCCATCCGGTGACCCTGGAAAGCCAGATGGCCGATGCGCCTGCGGTCTGGGCCGGGATTGTGGCCAAGCATGGCTTGCAGGATATTCTCGTCGGCAAGCTGGCATCGTGGTGGCATTCCGACGCTGACCTTGGCCGCACGCTGGAATGCTTCACCGACATGACCAACAGCCGGACGCTTGGTTTTTCGGCCTATCAACAGACCAGCCACAGCTTCTTCGATGTCTTCGATGAGTTGCGCGCCCGGCAAATCATCCCCTCCTGAGCAGAGAAAATCCATGCACTATGTCATCCATTGCCTTGACCATGCAGGCGCAGTCCAGAAACGGCTGGATCATTACGAGGCGCACAAGGCCTATCTTGGTGCTGCCGGCATGAAAACGGTGATTTTCGGGCCGCTGATGGCCGATGACGAGGCCACCATGGTCGGCAGTTGTTTTGTGGTCGAAGCCGGATCTTTGGCCGAGGTTGAGGCGTTCAATCAGGCTGATCCATTCTTCAAGGCGGGGCTGTGGGCCACGATTTCCATTCGTCCCTTCCTCAAGCGTGTGGATAACCGGACATGACCGAACCCGTTGGAGTGGCACTGATAGGCCTTGGCTGGTGGGGCTTGAAGATGCTGAACGTGCTGGCGGCGGCCCCGGCCGATATCCGCGTGGTGCGGTCAGTAGAGCCGAATGTAGGGTCTGTCAGCGCCTTGTGTGCCGGGCGCGGCATTCCCCTTTCCGCCGACTACGCCGATGCGCTGAATGATCCGGCGGTAGCAGCGGTGGTGCTGGCTACCTCGCATTCTCTGCACGGCGCGCAGATCGCGGCGGCGGTGGCGGCGGGCAAGCATGTGTTCTGCGAAAAGCCTTTGGCTTTGACCAAGGCCGGGGCAGAGAAAGCCGTGGTCCTGTGCACGGCGGCGGGTCTGATCCTTGGAATGGGCCACGAACGCCGGTGGGAGTCGCCGATTGCCGATATGCTGGCCAAGGCCGATGCGGGCACCCTGGGGCGGATAGTTCAGATCGAGGCGAACTTCAGCCACGATAAATTCGTGGTCTTGGACCGTGATAACTGGCGCATGAAGGCTTACCAAGCCCCGGCGGGCGGCATGACGGCGACGGGTATTCACTTGCAGGACTTGTCAGTGCGGCTGATGGGGCAGGCAGAAAGTGTCCTTTGCATCTGCGAAAAGCTGTCGTCCGACTGGCCCAACGGGGACACGGTGGCGGCTTGTGTGACGTTCAAGGGCGGCGGGACGTCTTACGTTTCGGCCTCGCGGGCCAACCCGTTCATGTCGCGCTTCACGGTTTACGGATCGAAAGGCTGGATCGTTATCCGCGACAAGGCCCATGTCGAAAGCCCGGATGGCTGGATTGGAACGTCTGCCATGGTAGGCGGGCCGATCACCACGGTGGAAATCCCGCCAGCAGAACCTGTGAAAGACAACCTTGTCTCTTTCGCCCAGGCCGTGCGGGGAACGGAAACCTACCCAATCACTGGCGCGCATCTGATTGAAGATATTTCACTTCGTGAGGCAATCTTTGCCTGGGCCCTGTCGGGCAGGATCGAAGCGGCGGCTTATACCAACGGCCCGTTCAATTGACCTGTGCCCAGCTTCTGGTTGTGATTGAGGTTACGGTATTTGGGTCGTTGGCGAAGCGGTTCCAGGCGGTGCA
>JAYSQA010000317.1:0-6446 GCA_043721775.1 Rhodobacterales bacterium | reverse complement strand
AATCCCGACCGCCGTCTGGATCACCCCGCCCAGGAAAACCGAGCCAGCCCAAGCCTAATCTCAAAAACCAACTGCCGCAAAGTCGTTGACAGGTTCCGGGCCTTGAAAGCTGATGGGGCCCCTCCGGCCTTACCGTGATCGTGCAACAGATGACCCTGACCCCCGGCGGCACCCTGCGCTAGACGATGACGGCCCCGGTGCCCGAGATGGTGGCCTTCATGCAGAAAAAGGGCATGCCCACCGCCCCCCCCTGCCAGGTCATCTACGACAGCATCACCCCCATGTCCCGCCTGACCTGTCGCAACCTCGTCGACTTCGAACCGCAAGCCCACGCCACCTGCCTCCGTCTGACCTTTGACCAGACGCAAGACGCGGTATGGAGCGAACGGTAGCGCATGGGCTGGAAACAGGAGCTCGCCAAACTGCAAACCGCACTGGGGCAGCGCGCCTGACAACGCGCCTGACAGCGTGCCTGACAACGCGTCCCGACAAGGACCAAGCCCCCCGCCTTCCCCGTCCCCCGCCCGCTCCATTCACACTGTACAAATATCCCACAGGGAGGTCTGGAGGGGTGTGAAACCCCTCCAGCTGCCAGCCAAACGCGCGGCCCTTGCCATAGGTAGGATGGGCAATCTGCCCATGCTCCCCAAACGGAAAGGCCCGCCACACTCGGGCCTTTCCCAAGCGCTGGCCCAAACTCTGGCCCCGATCAGGACGCGCTCTCGACGCCCTTCACGAACCAGTCGATCACAGCCAGATCGCCGTCCGCCATCACGACGCCATCCTCAACCCGCTTCTTGCCGTCCTGATCATAGATCGGCCCGGTGAAGATGTTGTAGCTGCCATCCTTGTAGCCCGCCTGCACGCCGTCCGCCAAAGCCACGACATCCGCCGGAAGGCTCTTGTTGTAGGCCGAGATGACGACAGTGCCTTCCTTGAACCCGTCCCACGTGTCCATCGACTTCCACGAACCGTCCAGAATCGCCTTGGCGCGCTCCACGTAATAGGGCCCCCAGATGTCCTCGATCGCGGTCAGATGCGCAGTCGGCGCATAGGCCGACATGTCGGCCCCCTGGCCAAATCCGAAAACACCTTTCTGCTCCATCACTTGCAGCGCGGCCGGACTGTCGGTGTGCGTCGTTATGACGTCGCAGCCAAGGTTGATCAGAGTCTCGGTCGCAGCGGCTTCTTTCGGCGGATCGTACCAGCTGTCGATCATCACCAGCTTCACTGTCGCAGCCGGGTTCTGCTTCTGCGCCGACAGGGTGAACGCGTTCACCCCAAGCACAACTTCCGGCACCTTGTACGACCCCAGATAGCCCAAAACCCCCGACTTCGACATCTTGCCCGCAATGGTGCCCAAAACGGCGCGACCCTCGTGGAACTTAGAGTTGTAGGTCGACACATTTTCTGCGCGCTTGTAGCCGGTGCAATGCTCGAACTTCACATCCGGGAACTCGCCCGCCACTTGCAGGGTCTGCTCCATATAACCGAAAGACGCGGTAAAGATCAGCTTGCAGCCCTGCTGCGCCAGATCGCGGATCTGCGGAATTGCCGAGGCATCTTCGGCAACGTTCTCGACATAGATTGTCTCGACCTTGTCGCCCAGTTCGCTTTCGATCTGCATCCGGCCCTTGTTGTGCGCCCAGGTCCAACCCGAGTCGCCAATGACCCCAAGGAAGATGAAGCCGACTTTTACTTTGCCAGCGGCGAGCGCCGGTTTTGCCAGCGTCGAAAGGGCGGCGACACCGGCCCCTTTCATCAACGTACGGCGGGAAATCTTGGTCATCAGACTCTCCTGTTGGTTTTTTGTTCAGGTGGAAGGCAGTCAGGTTTGCCGGGGCAAACCTAAGTCGAAGGCAGGAACGGTTTCCCCAGACATGCAGGCGCATTGGCCCCCGCAGTTCCTCGGGAAGAGATGAAAGAAAGGGCAACCACCGTCATGGCGTAGGGCATAGCCGCCCAGAATTGGCTCGGCAAGAATGAGAAGCCCGAGGCTTTTGCATAAAGTTCCAGCGCCATAAGAATGCCGAAAAAATAGGCGCCTGCCAGCAATCGGCCAGTTCGCCATCCGGCAAACACCACCAGCGCCAGCGCTATCCAGCCGCGCCCCGCCGTCATCTTCTCGGCCCACATCGGCGTGATGACCATGCTGAAATAGCAGCCTCCAATCCCTGCCATCGCGCCGCCAAAGGCAATCGCCGCATAGCGCACTTTGACGACCGAGTAGCCAATGGAATGCGCTGACAGGTCATTTTCCCCCACCGCCCGCAAGATCAACCCGGCCCGTGTCGATTTCAGGAACCACGCCGTCAGGGGGATCATCAGAATGGCAAAGTACACAATCGGCGAGTGCCCGAAAAACAGCCGCCAGACCGGGTCTTTCGCCAGATAGTCCGGAAACACCGACAGAAACGGCGCCACGATCCGCCCGGTAAAGCTAAGCCCCAACAAAGATGACAACCCCGTGCCAAAGATTGTCAGCGCCAGCCCCGTCGCCACCTGATTGGAGTTCAACTGCAACACCAGCACCGCAAACAGCATCGACGCCGCAGCCCCGCCCGCCGCAGCCCCCAAGACGCCAAGCCACGGGTTGAAGGTAAACACAGTCACCGCAAAGCCGGAAATCGCCCCTACCAGCATCATCCCCTCGACCCCAAGGTTCAAGACGCCCGATTTCTCGACCACCAGTTCCCCAAGCCCCGCGAGCAGGATCGGCGTGGTCAGCCCCACCACCGTAATGATCGCCGCAATGATGAACTCCAGACTCATTATGCCCCCACTTTCGCGATTGGCGCCTTGGTCGCAGTGATCACCCGCACGCGGTAGCGCACCAGAATGTCACTCGCCAGAATGAAGAACAGCATCATCGCCTGAAAGATGCCCGCCGTCGAATTCGGGATATGAACCGAGGTTTGCGCCATTTGCCCGCCCACATAAGTCACCGCCAGCACGATCCCGGCAATCAAACACCCAATCGGATTGAGCCTGCCCAGAAACGCCACGATGATCGCCGTAAACCCGTAGCCCGACGGAAACCCAAGGTCGATCTTGTGCAAAACCCCGGTAAACTCCAGCGACCCCGCCAAACCCGCCATAGCCCCGCCAATCACCAGCGTGGCCCAGATCGTGCGCTTGCTGTCAAATCCGCCATGCCGTGCGGCGGTAGGCGAGGACCCCACCACCCGCACCTGATAGCCAAACTCTGACCGCGCCATGATCACCCAGAAGATGAACGGCAGCACCAACGCCACCAGCACCCCAAGATGCACGGTAGACCCCGGCCAAACGGGCAAAGTCTGGCTGTCAATCAAGGGCGCCGTCGCCGGAAAGTTCCGCCCGTTCGGGTCTTTCCAAGGCCCGCCGACCATATAGCCCAAGACCTGCAACGCCACATAGGTCAGCATCAGGCTCGACAAAATCTCATTCACATTGAACTTTGTGCGCAGTACCGCCGGAATTGCCGCCCAGGCGCCGCCTCCCAGCATCCCGGCCAGCACCATCAGCAAGATGACAAAGAACCCACCCGAGGCCCCAAACGCAATCCCCACCCCCGCACTGCACAAAGCGCCGATGACATACTGCCCTTCCGCCCCGATGTTCCAGACCTGCGCCCGGTTGCCCATCGACAGCCCCAAGGCGATGATGATCAAAGGTGCCGCCTTTAGCGCCACATCCTGCCACTTATAGCTGACAAGGATCGGCGAAAGAAAGATGTCCACCACCGCCTTGAACCCGTTGATCCCGATCAGATCAAACGCCACCACGCCAATCACCATCGTCAGCAGCACTGACGCCACCGGCGTCACCACCAGCATCGCCATGCTCGGCTCGCGCCGCTTTTCCAGCTTAATGCGCATGGGCCGGATCCTCCGTCAGATTTTCCTGGCCGTGAATGCCGCCCATCAGCAAACCAATCTCATCAATCTTTGCCTCTGACACCTTCATAGGCACGGACAACCGCCCGCCGTTGATCACAGCCAATGTGTCACACAAGGACAGCAATTCATCCAGATCTTGCGAGATCACCACAATCGCCGAACCGGTCGCCGCGAGGTCCACCAGCGCCTGATGGATCGCCGCAGCAGCCCCCGCATCCACCCCCCATGTCGGCTGGCTGACGACCAACACCTGCGGCTTTTGCAAAATCTCGCGCCCCATGATGTACTTCTGCAAATTCCCGCCCGACAGGCTTTCGGCCATAGCCCCCGGCCCGGTGGCCTTGACGGCAAACGCCCCGATCACCTCACCGGCATAAGTCCGCGCCGCTTTCGGATCAATCAACCCCGCCCGCACCATCCCCAACCGATCCCGCGCCGTCAAAATCGCATTATCCGCCAAACTGAACACCGGCACCGCCGCATGGCCATTGCGCTCCTCCGGCACCGAGGCGACGCCCTTGCCCCGCCGTTCCCGCGCCTTCATCCGCCCGACCTCAACCCCGTCCACCGTGACCGAGGCATGGTCCAGACCAGGCTCCTCCCCCGACAGCGCCAGCAACAAAGCGTTCTGCCCATTGCCCGCCACGCCAGCGATGCCAAAAATCTCTCCGGCCCGCACGTTGAAGGAAATATCCTTCAAAGCCGTCTCAAACGGCCCATCCGCCGCCAGCGACAGCTTGGCAACCTTCAGCTTGTCCACCCCGAACCCGCGCGCCGCGCCGCGCTGAATATCCTTCAAACTGCCGCCGATCATCTTCTCGGCCATCGAGCGGCTGGTCTCCACCTTCGGATCACAGGTATCAACCAGCTTGCCGCCGCGCAGAATCGTCGCTGTATCGCACAATGCCTTGATTTCATGTAGTTTATGGCTGATGTACAGGATGGAGCATCCCTCCGCCGCCAGCTTGCGCAAGACGATGAACAACTGCTCCACCTCTTGCGGCGTCAGCACAGAGGTCGGCTCATCCATGATCAGCAGCTTGGGATTGAGCAGCAAGGCGCGCACAATTTCGATCCGCTGCCGCTCGCCCACCGAAAGCGTGGACACAATCCGGTGCGGCTCCAGCTTCAAGCCATACTGGCTCATAACGGCCGTAATCCGCCCCTCCAACTCCCGCGCCGGGATCTTCGCGTCCATCCCCAAGGCGATATTCTCCAGCACCGTCATCGCCTCAAAAAGCGAGAAATGCTGAAATACCATCCCGATCCCCAAGCGCCGCGCCGCCTTTGGATTGGCTACCGAGATCCGCTGCCCGTTCCAGCGAATTTCCCCTTCATCCGGCTGCATGATCCCGTAGATCATCTTCACCAGCGTCGACTTGCCCGCCCCATTCTCGCCCAGCAGCGCATGAATTTCGCCGGGCCAGACCGAGAAGCTCACTTGGTCATTCGCCAGCACGCCCGGAAAACGCTTGGTGATGCCGGTCAGTTGCAGTCGGGCAGCGTCAGTTGATGCGGTTTCGGGTGATGCGGTGTCGGACAAGGCTGGCATCGGCACTCCGTTCGTCATTGCGGGCAGGGAAAGTGATGACTGCGGGCCCCTGCCTTGTATATGTCGCCAGAATTGGAAGCAGCTTCAAAGAACGGACACAAACTCCGGCCCAAGCCTGACAGCCCCCCGGCTTGCGCCTCGCAAAACCGCAAATGTCTCACGTTAACCCCCAGTTTTCCGGTTCCGGCCATCTGTCGCAGCCAGTTTCCAAGCCGAAGGCTAGACTGGAACCTCTCCGCGAAACAAGGGATTCCCTCAAGCCCAGCCGTGGGATTGCCCAAGATCAAGGCAAACGCCCCGCAAACGGGCAAAGCCGAAACCCAGAAACCCTTGCCAGCCGCCCGTTTCCCGGCAACTCTGCCGCAAACCCATGCCCCCGGAGCGCGCCCATGCCCCCAGACCACGAAGCCCTGCTCCGCCTTGCCATCGAGGAAAGCCGAAAGGCGCGCGAGGCCGGTAACCACCCCTTCGCATGCATCCTCGTGGGCCCCGATGGCACCGTCCTGATGACCCAACACAACGCCTACATGCCAGACCACGACATGACCGGCCACGCCGAGCGCGTCCTGATGACCCGCGCCTCCACCACCCTGCCGAAAGCCCTTCTGGCTGAATGCACCATCTACACCTCCGCCGAGCCCTGCGCGATGTGCGCGGGTGCGATCTACTGGACCGGATTGAAGCGCGTGGTCTTCGGCCTGACCGAGAAAGACCTGAAGAAAATCACCGGCGACCACCCCGAAAACCCGACGCTGGATTTGCCGTGCCATGTGGTGTTTGCGGCGGGGCAGAGGCAGGTGGAAATCATCGGCCCGATGCTGGAAGCCGAAGCGGCGGCGGTGCATGAAGGGGCGTGGCACTGATCCCTGAGGGCGTGCGGCGGCCCCTGCTGGGGGACTTCGCACCCCCAAGGTCGTTGTCCCAAACATCAAGTGCAACGGTTGAGCTGAAGGCTTTGATTTCTTCAGCCATTGCCTTGGCAGGAGTTTTCCATCCGAGGGTTTTTCTGGGGC
>JAYSQA010000316.1:0-2998 GCA_043721775.1 Rhodobacterales bacterium | reverse complement strand
CCGAATTGATGATCGGCTCTGCGACAACAAGCAGCGGATGCACGGGCCGTCCGTCATACTTTCCCTCGTCCCGCTCCAGGATGCGCTCGAGAACTTCATATTCTGCGGCACAAAGTGCGCGCGCGAGTTTACGCCAACATTCGGTGCCAAATGCAGCGTCTGTGTTGCCGCGCACCTGAAAGTCGGTGATGGCATCGCCAATTTGAAGTGTAAGCGGTGCTCCGATCACACGTTAGCGGCGTAGTTCCACGGCAGCAGGTCGTTGATCTGGCTTTGTTTATGCCCGTTGACGATGGCTTGGAGCGTGGCGGTCAGATAGGCGTGCGGCTCAATGGCGTTGAGTTTGCAGGTTTCGACCAAGGACGCGATGGTGGCCCAGTTTGCGGCACCCGCATCGTGGCCCGCGAAGAGAGCGTTCTTTCGGTTCAACGCGATGGGTCGGATTGTTCGCTCGACGGTGTTGTTGTCCATCTCAACCCGACCGTCGGCAAGGAAGAGGCAAAGGCCAGCCCAGTATTTTGCGATGTATTTCAACGCCTCGCCCAAAGGCGATTTGGCGGACACGCGGGCGCGGTGGTGGGTCAGCCAGGTCTCGAAGTCGGCGATCTTTGACGCGGATCGGTCTTGGCGGATGGCCAAACGAGCTTCGGACGGTAAGCCCCTGATCTCGGCTTCGATCTTGTAAAACTCAGCGATGCGTTTCAGCCCGTCTTCGGCGATCGGGGCGGTGCTGTTGCGGGCGACTTCAAAGAATTTGCGGCGGGCATGGGCCCAACAATAGGCAAGCTGGATGGCAGGGCCAGCCCGGTCGGGCTGGTTCAGACGGTTGTAACCGGCATAGCCATCGACTTGCAGAATGCCCGCGAAGCCCTGCAAAATTGTGTCGGCATATTGGCCACTACGCCCTGGCGCATAGGTGAAGGCCACACCCGGCGGGGCTGCACCGCCCCAAGGTCGATCATCGCGGGCCAAGGCCCAGAAGTATCCGGTCTTGGTCTTGCCTGCCTTTGGATCAAGAACCGGGGCGCGGGTCTCGTCCATGAACAGCTTGCTGGACCGCTTCAGGTCGGCAATCAGCGCGGTAAACACCGGCTTAAGCTCATAGGCGGCCTTGCCGACCCACGCGGCTAAGGTTGAGCGATCCAGGTCGACGCCCTGACGGCTGTAGATTTGCGCCTGCCGGTAAAGCGGCAGGTGATCGGCATATTTGCAGACCAGCACATGCGCCACCGTCGCCTCGGTTGGCATGCCGCCCGCGATCAGCCGCGCCGGTGCAGGCGCTTGCAGCACACCGTTCGAACACGACCGGCAAGCATACTTCGGACGGCGGGTGACAATGACCCGGAACTGGGCCGGGATCACGTCAAGGCGCTCTGACACGTCCTCCCCGATCTGATGCAGGCCCCCGCCACAGCCGCAGACCGATGCCGCTGGCTCGATCACTTCTTCAACGCGCGGCAGGTGTTTGGGCAAAGAGCCGCGATTGGCGGCACGCGGGTTGGAAACGGCCGGTTTGGGCGTCACCTCGCACGTCCCTTCCTCGGCCTTGATCATGGCAATGCCGGTCTCGATGTCTTCCAGCGCCAGTTCGAGCTGATCCGGGTCGAGCCGTTCGGATTTACGCCCGAACATCGCTTGCTTGAAGGCTGCGACCAGCAGTTCCAGACGCGCGTTGCGCGCATGAACGGCGATTACGATCGCCTTCAGCGCGGCAACATCATCAGGAAGATCGGCCATGTTCAGCATGGGCAAAGCATAGCAAATCCAGGCCAGATTTACCCATGTAATCAACGTGGTGATTCATCTTGTCGCAGCTATTCCACCGCCATCGGCACCCGTACTTCCACCGCCCGGACCCGTCGCCAATCAAGGCCCGAGAACAGCGCCTCGAACTGCGCATGGCATAGGTTCATCATCCCATCCTTGATTGCTGGCCAAGTAAACGTGTGCTCTTCCAGCCGTTTATAAGCCATCACCAGACCCGTGCCGTCCCAATAAAGCAACTTCAACCGATCCGCCCTTCGCGACCGGAACACAAATACCGTGCCGGTGAACAGATCCTTGTGCAGCTCGTTCTTCACCAAAGCCGCCAACCCGTCATGGCCTTTACGAAAGTCGATCGGCTTGGTCGCCACCATGATCCGCACCCGGTTGGACGGAAAGATCACAAGGCCGCCTGCAGTGCTGCAACCAATTCCGCAACCCGACGAGCGTCCGTCGCCGCATCCATCCGCAGGGTGATGTGGCCAACAACCAGCTCAATCCGATCCAGCGTCACCGGTGGCGGTGGCAAACGGTCCGCAACCACAACCGTCGCAAAACTTGCACCCGCAAAATCCGGAACCACCAGCTTGCCCGTTCGCGCAAGCCCGCGCCAGGACGACAAATGATTGGGCCTCAGCCCATATTGCTCCGCAACAGATCTGACGGTAACGCCGGACACCAAAGACTCGGAAATGATCCGACCCTTCATCGCGTCCGACCAGCGCCGTTTGCCCGTCGGTCCCGCCAAAACCTCCATCCGGCTGACGGACTCCAAATGGTGCTCACGATGGACTCCCATTCACGCCTCCCATGAAAACTACATGGGTAATCCAATCGCAGATCACATGGTCAGGCAGAAGGTGGGGTCGGCGCATCGCTTACGGTTTTGCCGGGTAAGCGCAGTGACCAATTCGGGTATTGGAACCGCAGTGAATCCCAGCGTTCTCTGCGCCATCGCTCGGCGATCCGATTTCGCTCCAATACAACATGAGCATGACCAGCATCGCGCAACTGCTGGCTCATCACCAGACCGGACTGTCCCGCACCAATGATGATTGTGTCCGCCATCTGCGCCCTCTGGTTCACGGGTCGATCCAGACCCAGCGCGCGCCCTACGCGACGGGAACCGACATTCCCCTCCGTGCCAACAAGAGTGAGACATTCGACTGTCTGAAGTTTACACTCGAGGGCGCAGGAGAACGATCTGATGGTAATGCCCGAACGTCTGCCCACG
>JAYSQA010000315.1:0-3200 GCA_043721775.1 Rhodobacterales bacterium | reverse complement strand
CACGAACAAAACGGCGTCCTTGGCCGCGTCAACCAGATCTTCGCCATCCGCGTGAACAAGGTCGCCTGCGGCACCTGGCCCACGCAACTTCCCGAAGGTGTGACCGGCGATCCCGTCGGCAACCCCGTCCGCCAATCCGTATTGGACCGCGCCGGTGCCCCCTATATCCCGCCCGGTGACTACCCGATGAGCATCGTTGTCATCGGCGGCAGCCAAGGTGCCCGCGTCCTGTCAGACGTCGTACCCGCCGCCCTCGCCGCCCTGCCCGACACAATCAAACCTCTCCTGCGCATCGCCCACCAAGCCCGGGCCGAGGATCACGACCGCGTGGTCGCCACCTACGCCGCAGGCCACCTGACGGCAGAAGTGCAACCCTTCTTCACCGACATTCCCCGCCGCCTGTCTGAAGCGCAACTCGTCATCTCCCGCTCCGGTGCCTCTTCCATCGCCGATATCTCGGTGATCGGCCGCCCGTCCATCCTGATCCCCTATGCCGCAGCGACAGGCGACCATCAGACTGCCAACGCCAAAGGCCTGACGGAAGCCCACGCCGCCATCACCTGCCAGGAATCCGCCCTTGACGCCGCCCGCCTGACAACCGAAATCGCAGCCATCCTGCAGGCCCCCGAAAAGGCCGAACACATGGCCGCAGCGGCCCTGTCGCAGGGCCGCCCAGACGCCACCATCCGCCTCGCCTCTCTGGTCGAGGCCCTTGCCGGAACGCCCCAATGAACGCTGCCACCAAACTGCCCATGGAACTTGGCCCCATTCACTTCGTGGGCATCGGCGGTATCGGCATGTCCGGCATCGCCGAAGTCCTCATCACCTTGGGCTACACCGTGCAAGGCTCCGACGCCCGCGCCTCCAAAATCACCGACCGCCTTGTGACGCTGGGTGCCACCTTCTTCGAAGGCCAGGCTGCCACCAACCTCGGTGAGGCCGCCGTGGTCGTGGTCTCTTCCGCCATCAAAAAGGGCAATCCTGAACTGGAAGAAGCCCGCCGCCGCAAACTGCCCGTCGTGCGCCGGGCTGAAATGCTCGCCGAACTGATGCGCCTCAAATCCAACATCGCCATCGCTGGCACCCACGGCAAGACCACCACCACCACCATGGTCGCAACCCTGCTGGACAAAGGCGGCTTTGACCCCACCGTCATCAATGGCGGCATCATCCACGCCTACGGCTCCAACGCCCGCGCCGGTGCTGGCGAATGGATGGTGGTCGAGGCCGACGAAAGCGACGGCTCCTTCAACCGCCTGCCCGCCACCATCGCCATCGTGACCAACATCGACCCCGAACATATGGAGCATTGGCACACCTTCGACGCCCTGCGCCGGGGCTTCCTCGATTTCGTGTCCAACATCCCGTTTTACGGCCTCGCGGTCTGCTGCACCGACCACCCCGAGGTGCAAGCCCTCGTCGGCAAAATCGCCGACCGCCGCGTGGTAACCTTCGGCTTCAACGCCCAAGCCGACGTCCGCGCCATCAACCTGATGCATGAGGCAGGCAAGACCACCTTCGACGTTCTGTTGCAAAACGAAGACGGCAAGCCGGTGATCGAAAACTGCACCCTGCCGATGCCCGGCGATCATAACGTCTCGAACTCCCTCGCTGCCATCGCCGTCGCCCGCCACCTTGGCATGAAGCGCGAGGAAATCCGCGAGGCCCTCGCCAGTTTCGCAGGCGTCAACCGCCGCTTCACCAAAGTGGCCGAGGTGGGTGGCGTCACCATCATCGACGACTACGGCCACCATCCGGTGGAAATCGCCGCCGTCCTCAAGGCGGCAAGACAGGCCATCGCGACAGTCCCCGGTGGCCGCGTCATCGCCATCCACCAACCGCACCGGTATACCCGTCTGCACAACCTCTTCGAGGAATTCTGCACCTGCTTCAACGAAGCTGACGTGGTGGCCATCGCTGACGTCTACGCCGCAGGCGAAGACGTCATCCCCGGTGCCTCCCGCGATGACCTCGTGGCGGGCCTCATCGCCCACGGCCACCGCCACGCCCGCGCCCTCTTGGACGAGGCCGACCTGACCCGCCTCGTCAAGGAACAAGCAAGGCCCGGAGACCTCGTCGTCTGTCTCGGCGCCGGTTCCATTTCCGCCTGGGCCAACGCGCTGCCCGCCAAATTGGCCTGACCGCCCCCGTTTCAGCACACCTGTCGACGCCATCCTGACCCGGCGCGTCAAAGACCATGCCCGCCCTCCAGCCAGATCCCGGCATCTGCCCCAGCGCTTTTTCATCACCTCGCGGGTCAGTGCGCTGCCCACCAAACGCACCTTCCCCCCGCCTGCCCGAAAGCCACCCCATATCTCGCCACATCCTGCTGCCCGAGGAAGACCCCGCCATCCAACCCCGCAGCCGCACTGACGCCAAAGCCTTCCCAACCCGGTCACCCATGAATTTTGTCAAAAATTCCTGGGCCCCGCCTGCGCCACCTGACCTAACAAAAGATTAACGGATTTAATAAAATTAAATTATTTCAATGATATACGCCGCATTGCACGCGTGCAACCCCCCCCGCCTTTTCACACCCCGGCCCCGATAGCACCGCCGCTGAAGCCTGCCCGGCGACGCGTGCATCCGCCCGCATTTTCACCCCCCGGCCCCGAATTTGCCCCACAGATGCCACCTTCCTCCCGCAACCTTCGACTGTCACAAGACCAGAGGCCCCATGACCCCCCTCATCCTTGGCGCCCTATGGGTGATTGCCGCTGCCATCACCGGCATGCTGCCCATGCGTGCCCAGATGATCCCCGGCCTGACCCTTCTGGCCGCAGCCCCCCCCTCCTGATCTGGATCGCCGCCACCCAACGCCGCGCCTGGACTGCCGCAGGCAGCTTCGCCCTTCTTTCGATGTTCCGCCGCCCGCTGAACTACTTCATCCGCAAACTCCTCCACCTCCCCCTGCCGCCCCTTCCGCCGGAACTGCAACCCGGCCCAAGACCCTGACCCATGCTTCCGCTCACCCTCGCCCTCCTCTGGCTGATCACCGCCAACCTGACCGCGATGCTTCCCAGCCGCGATCACCACTGGCGCGCCGCCTACCTGCTGATCGCCACCGGCCTGCCCTTTCTGATCTGGATCTTTGAAACCCACGGTGTTTGTCAAAGGAGTTGTCCGCTGATTTCATGCGGCGTCTCTGATTTCAGGGGCGCTGATTTCGTTTTCGGGGTTGAGCCAGACGGGTGCGGCGG
>JAYSQA010000314.1:0-25898 GCA_043721775.1 Rhodobacterales bacterium | reverse complement strand
GGTGAGTTCAGTCCAGGCCATCGTGATCTCCGTTCAGTGTTGCTACCGAACAGAATCACAACCTACTGAATTCACACAGATAGTTTCGGATCGGTCCCTAACGCTTAGGGCTGAAGGACGGCTGGCGGGTTGACGGCTGGCTGATTGCTGGCCGACAAGACGTTGAACACGCATGGGTCACTGACCAGTTCCGGCGGGGTCATGCACAGACCCTGCGCCACCTGCCAGGCGGCCAGCACCTTGGGCACATAGTCGCGCGTCTCGGCATAGGGCGGAACGCCACCGTTGGCGGTGACAGCGCCCTCACCGGCGTTATAGGCGGCAATCACCATCACAGGGTCGCTGTTGAAGTTGCCCATGAGCCAATCCAGATAGGCAATGCCGCCCTTGATGTTCTGCGTGCCGTCCAAGGCATCGGACACGCCAAACCGCGCCGCCGTCGCGGGGATAAGCTGCATCAGCCCCTGCGCCCCTGCCCCGCTGGCCGCCACCGCATTGCCCCCGCTTTCCACCGCAATCACCGCCAGCACCAGCGCCGGAGACACCTTGGTGCCCACGGTATCCCTCAAAATCTCGGTCCCCCAGGTCTGCGCCAGCCCCTGCATCGCCTGCAAACGGGGTGCATTGACCCGCGATCCATCCGGCCCCTCGGACAAAGCCGCCAAAGCCAGCGGGAAACGCCCGTCACCGGCATCCATCGCCACCGGAACCCTGTCCCAGAACCAGCCGTAATGCGCCCCCGCCGAAGCCACCGGCGCAAGCGGAGCCGTAGCCCCACCGTCTTCGTGGTGGTCTGGATGCGGGTCGATCTTTGGGGCCGCCGCCAGCAAGGCCGCCTGCTCGACCGGATCAATCTGCACGGTAATGCGCTTGGCGGGCTGAATGTCGGAAACTTTCACCATTTTGAAGGTGAAATCCCGGGCCTGCGGCAAAGCCTCGGCCCCCGCGAAACGGGATGCCGCACAAAGCGCTACAAGCGCAGGACATGCTGCGCGCATAAGACGTCGAACTGCCATGGCCGGGTGCCTGCCCGATTGTTTTTCTTGTAGAAATCTTGGCAGAACCTCGCGCTTTGGGAAAGCCTTTCACACCGCCTGATGCGTTTTGGCACAGGTAGCGCGACGGAAAGGACACGAAAACCCGAAGCGTTCGCCACAATCCCGCCGCAAAATGACTGCGGTAATTCCTCATTCCGGCCAAACCATCGCCCCGTTGCAGCGGTTTATTGGGAATATACTGAGGGAAAAGAAGCGCAGGGCCGGAGCGCCAACGCATCAGTCCCGATCCAGTAGGCAAAAAACCAACCTGTGATAGGAACGCAAAGATGAAACTCCTGAACCTGTTCAAATCCTTCAAATCTGACGAATCCGGCGCAGTGACCGTTGACTGGGTCGTGCTGACCGCAGCCATCGTGGGCCTTGGCCTGATCGTGATCTCGTCGGTCGGCACCGGTGTGACCACCCTCGCAGACCGCATCAAAACCGACGTGTCCGGCTCGGGCTCGCCCTACTCCAACCAGTAATCGCTGGCGGATATCCCGGAAAAAATCAGCAGGCCGCATCGCAAGATGCGGCCTTTTGCTTTGCCACACAGAGTCTTCTGCCCGTGCGTCTTCAACCAGGGCGTTGCCTTGAAAAAGACACAACAAGACCTCGGTTTTTCCGAAAACCGCCCCACCCACGCCGTGATGACCGTGCAAAACAAGCTAACCGAACGGGGCAAGGGAACAGAGGCCCACGCCAGCGAGACCGAACGGCAGAACCTGAACCTGAACCCGA
This sequence comes from Rhodobacterales bacterium, assembly GCA_043721775.1. GTDB lineage: Bacteria > Pseudomonadota > Alphaproteobacteria > Rhodobacterales > Rhodobacteraceae > Stagnihabitans. Next base: position 24,120 of record JAYSQA010000314.1, on the reverse strand, counting down.
CACAAAGGAAACCCCACCATGAAAATTCTGAACCTTTTCAAAGCATTCAAGTCTGACGAATCTGGTGCTGTGACCGTTGACTGGGTCGTGCTGACCGCAGCCATCGTGGGCCTTGGTCTGATCGTGATCTCTTCTGTCGGCACCGGTGTCACCACGCTTGGCGACCGCATCAAGACCGACGTGTCCGGCTCGGGCTCGCCCTACTCCAACCAGTAATCGCAGGCTGACGCGACACTTGGGATCAACGTTGAAGCCGTGTTCACATCGAACGCGGCTTCAGTCATGTGAACCAAAGGCCGCACCACAGGCTGCCATGGTTAATCTTATTGCTGCCCGCGTGATGCCGCAATTTCGCCCACAGTTCCGGGCATACTGGCGCTGATCTTGTACCTGGCAAGGCGAGGCTGAGCGGAGTCAGGTGATGGGAAGGGTGGGCGTCAGACATGCTTTGGGCACGATTTCAGAAGGACGAAGCCGGGGCGATTACCGTCGATTGGGTGGTTCTGACCGCAGCCCTGATCGGAATTTGCATGCTGATCCTGGTGCCCTTTGCGTTCAGCCTGGATAGCGTGGTGGGCCGGGTGTCCGACTTCATCGGCCATATCCAGACCGGATATTGGAACAACTGAAGGCGGGTGCAAACCCGGGTCGCGCGCCGGGGAGCGGCGGGCCGGGTGGAATGGCTGGGTGATAAGGGGTAGAAGATGAGAATGGTTTTCAGTTTGGTTCTGGTTGTGGGTCTCGCTTTGGCGGGTTTTGCGGTTTACATGACCCAGAAATACTTCAGCCAATCGCAGGCTGAATTGAACTACGAACGCGATCTGCGCGCCAAGACCGGACCTTTGGTTCAAGTCTATGTGGTGAACAAGGTCAAAAAGTACGGCGAGGTTCTGACCAAAGACGACGTCCAGCTGATCTACTGGCAGCAAAGTGCGCTGCCTGACCATCCGTTCCAGAAGGAAGAAGTCCTGTTTCCGCCAACGGAAAAAGATCCGCGCTATGTCAGCCGCCAGATCGAGAAATTCGAGCCGATCCTTGCCGAGAATGTGACGGAACCGGGCAAACCCGCAGGCCTGACCAGCATGTTGGGACAGGGCGAAACCGCCTTTGCCGTCAAGGTTGACGTGGCCTCTGGTGTTGCAGGGTTTGTGCAGGTTGGTGACCGCGTCGACGTCTACTGGACCGGCTCGCTGTCAGGTGCTGCGTCTGGCACCTCGGACGAGATGACCCGGCTGATTGAAACCGGCGTCCGCGTGGTGGGGGTTGACCAGCAATCCGACAATTCCACCGCAACGGCTGCCGTGGCGCGCACCGTCACCCTTGCCGCCTCTCGCGAGGATGTGGCCCGCTTGACGCAAGCGCAGGCGACGGGGCGGTTGACGCTGGCCCTTGTTGGCACAACCGATACCACTGTGGCAGGCAAGATCGAGGTCAACAGCAACCAGCTTCTGGGCATAACACCCGAACAGCTTGCCGTTGTGCCGGATGCGCCGAAAGTCTGCACGATCAAGACCCGCAGGGGCGCTGACGTGGTGGAAACGGCGATCCCCTGCACCAACTAAGCGCCAATCCCCGAACGCAGCCCCCACCTATCGTGGGGCCGCGTTGCAATTGCGCAAGAAACAGCGGGCTATTGCAGGTTATCCACATAAGGAACGCCGTCCAACCTTTTGATTCTTGCTTATAAAGACCGTTTCAGGCATTTTGGTTAAAGAAAACGGGCGATAAAGACCCGGGCTTTGGGCATATTGAGAGGGCAGGTCGATGAAACTGCGAGGCCTATTGACGGCAGGCATGCTTGGACTGGCCTTTGTCAGTACTGCACTTTGCCCGGTTCCCGCACGGGCACAAAATCTTTCCGTCATGAAGGGCTCGGTCAACGAACCCCTCAACGTGCCGATGAACCGGGCCGTCGTGGTCGAAAGCGACACGCCCTTTGCCGAACTTTCGGTGGCAAACCCCGGCATCGCCGACATTTCCACCCTGTCCGACAAGACGATCTATGTGCTGGGCAAGACACCCGGCCGCACGACGATGACCTTGCTGACCCAGGACGGCAAGCTGATCTCGAACGTCGAGGTGCACGTCACCCCTGACATCGAAGAATTCAAGGAGCGCCTGCAACAGATCCTGCCCGGAGAGCACATTGAAGTGCGCACCGCCAATGACGGCATCGTGCTGTCGGGGTCGGTAACGTCCACGGCCAAGCTTGACCGCGCGCTTGACCTTGCCTCGCGCTATTCGCCTGACAAGGTGTCGAACCTGCTGATGGTCTCGGGCACCCAACAGGTCATGCTGAAGGTGCGTTTTGCGGAAATGCAGCGGTCGGTGTCAAAAAGCCTGTCGGCCTCGTTGGGCTTGCGTGGCGGCACCAAGCTGGGCGTCGAAGGCGCTACCGGCACCGTTCTGAACAACATCAACAACGGCACCGGAACCTTTACACCGGCCAGCGGCACCCAAGGTGCGCTGGGTCTGGGCTTTACCGCAGGCTCACTGGAATTCGGCGTGCTGCTGGAGGCGCTGGAATCCAAAGGCGTCGTGCGCACCCTTGCCGAACCGAACCTGACCGCTCTGTCGGGCCAAGAGGCCAAGTTCCTTGCAGGCGGCGAATATCCCATTCCGGTGACCGGCAACAACGGTCAGGTCACCATTGAATACCGCCCCTTCGGCGTGCAACTGAACTTCACGCCGACGGTTGTGGATGGCGATACGATCAACCTGCAAATCAACGCCTCGGTGTCATCCATCGACACCACCACCTCGGTCACCACCAACGGCGTCTCGGTCAACGCCTTCAAAAAGCGCGAAACCTCTACCACGGTGGAAATGCGCGACGGTGAAAGCTTTGCGATTGCGGGCCTGTTGCAAGATGACTTCCGCGATCTTAGCGGGCAAGTGCCGTGGCTGGGCGACGTGCCGATCCTGGGTGCCTTGTTCCGCAGCGCCGATTATCAACGCAACCAGTCTGAACTGGTCATCATCGTAACGCCGCATCTGGTGACGCCGATCAAGGGCGACACCTTCGCCCTGCCCACCGACCGCATCCGCCTGCCGTCTGAAAAAGAGCTGTTCCTGTTCGGCAAGACCGCCGGCAAGCAAACCGGCGCTGCGGGCGAAGTGGCCCGGCAGGATTTCAGCGGCTCTTACGGCTATTCGATGGAGTGACGGCATGAACCCCTTGCACAAACCGCTGCTGATCGCCGCAATCGCCCTGTCAAGCCTGGTCGCCTGTGACCCGGCAACGGTCAACCGGGAAGCCGGGGCCGAGGTTGACGAAGGCGGTTTCGGCAACCCCACCATGATCAATACCCTCGCCATGATCAGCGAGGCTGACGCCACGCAGTATCTGTCCAACCGCTTCGCAGCCGAGGTCAGCCCGACGATCAATTTCGGCTTCAACCAGTCAGACCTGACGCCCGAAGCGCAGGCAACGCTGGCCCGGCAGGCCACCTGGATCAAGCGCTTCCCCGAAGTGCGCTTCAGCGTCTATGGCCACACCGATCTGGTTGGGACTGAACGTTACAACAAGGGCCTTGGCCTGCGCCGTGCGCAAGCTGCGGTGTCTTATCTGGTCGGGCAAGGCATATCGGCATCCAGGCTTGTGGCCCTGGTGTCTTATGGCGAAACCCGGCCCCTCGTGAACACCCAAAGCCCCGAAGAACGCAACCGTCGCGCCGTTACCGGCGTTCAAGGCTTTGCCAAGGGTTATTCCGGGATGCTGAACGGCAAATATGCCGCGATCATCATGCGCGAATACGTCAACAGCGCAGCGCGCTCGAACGACGCCGTCTCCTCGTCGACCACACCCAGCCCCGGCGGCTGAACGCAGCGAACGCCTGCGGGGTCCGGCAAACCGGACGCCGCACCGCATCGAACGACCTGCTACTGCCGGGATCGTTTCGTATTTATCCACAAAACTGCTTGGGAAACCGACAATACCAAAGATTGACGCTATTTAGGCCCCAATCTCGCCACCATCTGACAGCACATTGAAACGTGGGATGCGGAGTGTCGACCGTCAAGAGTCGCAACCGATTCCCGAGTGGTGTGTTTCGCCGCAAGCGGACAAACCGCTGGCTTTGAGGCGATGTTGGAAGGACTGGGCAATGACAAGCATAGCGAACCTTCAGCCAGAACCGACTCCTATCGTTGCGTGTACCATTTCGCGCGACGTTCAGAACTTTGAACTTCTGATTGACGATATGGAACTGGAACTGGGCGAAAGCTGGGGCGACCTGTCCTTTGACGATGCGCAAGTCTTCCTTGACCAACCCGATGCCCGTGGGCTGCAATTTGTGGCCATTGCCGTGAACGCCGAGGACGAGAATGATCTTGGCCGGATCACCACCATCATAAAGCAAGCGAAATCGCACAATATCAAGGTTTTGCTGGTTGCCGACCAGATCGGCCCAATGGCCCTGCACCAGCTTCTGCGGCTTGGCGCGGATGACTTTTTGCCCTATCCGCTGCCCGAAGGTGCCCTGCACGAAACGATCGAGCGTATCAGCAAGCCCTTTCAAGCCCCTGCTTCGGTCGCCGAGGTGCCGGGCATCAACGCCCTCTCACCCGAAAGCCAGATGCCGCATCCCGGCTTCAAGGCCAGGGGCGACCGTGACGCCGTGGTGCTGCCGGTTCACGGCATGTGCGGCGGCTGCGGCGCATCAACCTTTGCCACCAACCTCGCCTGGGAATTGGCCAACATCGGCAAGGACGCGCCCCGCGTCTGCCTGATCGACCTTGATTTCCAGTTCGGCTCTGCCGCCACTTACCTTGACCTGCCGCGCAAGGAATCGGTCTTTGAACTCTTGTCAGACGCCCATGCCGTTGACAGTGACGCGCTGTTGCAGGCCATGCTGACCTTCAACGACAAGCTGCACGTCCTGACCGCACCCGCCGACATGCTGCCGCTCGACATTATCGGCCCCGAGGATATCGGCCGCATCATCGACATGGCGCGGGCGAATTTTGACTTCGTCGTGATCGACATGCCGAAAACCGTGGTGGCCTGGACCGAAACCGTGCTGCAACGCGCCCATGTCTACTTCTCGTTGGTGGAACTTGACCTGCGGTCAGCCCAGAACGTGTTGCGCTTTATCCGTGCCCTGAAGGCGGAAAACCTGCCGCATGAAAAGCTGCGCTACGTCCTTAACCGCGCGCCCCGGTTTACCGACCTCGGGGCCAAGTCCCGGGTCAGGCGCATGGCCGAAAGCCTTGATATCGCTATCGAAGTGCAACTGCCGGACGGTGGCTCGCAAGTGACGCAAGCCAATGACCACGGATTGCCGCTGTCCGAAAGTGCCGCGAAAAATCCGCTGCGCAAGGAAATTCAGAAACTCGCCAAATCCCTGTTCGAACTGAACCGGGCTGTGAAAACCGCTCGCAAGTGAAATACCGCCAGATATACCCCCGGGGGGCAGTAAATGTTTTCGCGCTTCAAGAAACCTGACGTTCGACCAAAACAACCCATCGCAACTGCGGTTGGCTCTGGCGCACCCGCAACCCGCGTTGGCCTGGCACCTGCCCCGAAGGTCAGCCTTGCCACGCGCCCGGTTGTGCCGGTAGCCAACCCGTCAGAGGTTGCGGCATCCGACAAGGAACGCAAGCGCAAGGAAAAAATCAGCGAGCTGAAGGTTGAACTGCACAAGCGCCTGCTTGACAGCCTGAACCTTGCCGCCTTGGAATCTGCTTCTGAAAACAACCTCAAGACTGAAATCGCTGACATCACGGCGGAAGCCCTGAATGAAATGTCGGTGGCCATCAACGCCTCTGACCGCGCCATCCTCAATCAGGAACTGTATGACGAGGTCATGGGCCTTGGCCCGCTTGAACCTTTGCTGAAAGACGAATCCGTCAACGACATTCTGGTGAACGGCCCGCGCCGCATCTTTGTCGAACGCAAGGGCAAGCTGGAACTGACCGACATCACCTTCAAGGATGAACGCCATCTGCTGCGCATCATTGACAAGATCGTGTCCGCCGTGGGCCGCCGTGTGGACGAAAGCAACCCCTACTGCGACGCCCGTTTGGCTGACGGCTCGCGTTTCAACTGCATGGTGCCGCCGGTGGCCGTTGATGGCAGCCTTGTCTCGATCCGGAAGTTCAAGAAGGAAAAGCTGCGGATCGACGACCTGATCAAGTTCGGCGCCTTCACCGAGGAGATGGCCGCTTATCTGCAAGCCGCCGTGTCCTGCCGTCTGAACATCATCGTCTCGGGCGGTACGGGGTCGGGCAAAACCACCACGCTGAACGCGCTGTCGTCATTCATCGACAATGACGAGCGTGTGCTGACCATCGAAGACACCGCCGAACTGCAACTGCAACAGGTTCACGTCGGCCGGATGGAAAGCCGCCCCGCCAACGTCGAAGGCAAGGGCGCTGTCACCCAGCGCGACTGCCTGCGCAATGCGCTGCGGATGCGGCCTGACCGCATCATCGTCGGCGAAACCCGGGGCGAAGAAGTCATCGACATGTTGCAGGCCATGAACACCGGCCACGACGGCTCGATGACCACAATCCACGCCAACTCTGCCCGCGACGGCATCTCACGCCTTGAAAACATGGTCGCCATGGCGGGCATTGACATGCCTCTGAAAGCCGTCCGGTCCCAGATCGCCGCCGCTGTCAACCTGATCGTGCAAATCTCGCGCCTGCAAGACGGCTCGCGCCGGATGGTTTCCATCACGGAAATCACCGGCATGGAGGGCGAGGTCATCTCTATGCAGGAAGTCTTCCGCTACGAACGCCTTGGCGTTGAACCCAGCGGCAAGATCATTGGGCGCTTCAACGCCACCGGCGTTCGCAGCCACTATTCCGAACGTTTCCGGCAGTGGGGCTTCGATTTGCCGCCGTCGCTTTATGAACCGATTGTGTAGGGCCAGATCATGCAGATAAGCGCTGCCCCCCTCATCTATATCCTGATCTTCGTTGCGGTGGTCTTTCTGGTCGAGGGCTTGTACCTGACCGTCTTCGGCAAGTCGATCAGCCTGAACAACCGCCTGTCGCGCCGTCTGGCCCTGCTGGAGAAAACCCATGACCGCGAAAAGGTGCTTGAACAACTCCGCAAGGAAATGTCGCAGCATGTCAATTCACGCGGCATTCCCTTGTATTCGATCCTCGCCAAAAAGGCGCAAAAGGCCAACATCGCCTTCACGCCGCGCCAGTTGATCGGCATCATGGCGATGCTGTCGGTATTTTGCTATTTCGGCCTTAGCTTCGGCACCCAGGCCGCCGTGCCGGTGCGGATCTGCGTGGCCATCTTGATGGGCATCGGCGGCGTTTATGTCTGGATCAACAACAAGGCCAAAAAGCGCATGGCCTTGCTGGAGGAACAACTGCCTGATGCTGTCGAACTGATGGTGCGGTCCTTGCGCGTCGGCCACCCGTTCTCTTCTGCAATCGCCAACGTTGCCAAGGAAATCGCAGACCCCTTGGGCACCGAAATGGGCGTCATCGCCGATGAGGCGTCTTATGGCCGTGATGTTACCGAAAGCCTGAAAGCCTTTGCGGAACGGATGGACAGCCAGGATTTGCGCTTTCTGGCCGTGGCCGTGACCATTCAGCAGCAATCCGGCGGCAATCTGGCGGAAATCCTTGACGGTCTGGCCAAGGTGATCCGCGCCCGTTTCAAACTGTTCCGCCGGGTGAAAGCCATCACGGCTGAGGCGAAATGGTCGGGCATGTTCCTGTCAGCTTTCCCGATCGGTGCGCTGATCACGATCAACGTCATTCAGCCGCATTACTACGACGACGTGCAGAAGACCGCAGCCTTCATTCCCGGCTGCCTGATTGTCGCGGCGTTCCTGACCGTCAACGTCATCTTCATGAAAATGATGGTCAATATCAAGGTCTAAGCCTATGGACGTTCTTTCCAACCTCAACACCATGCTGGTGGACAAATTCGGCCCCCTTGGCCCGCTTTACGCCGTAGGCCTTCTGGGCATGCTGCTGATCCTGGCCGTCCTGCCCGCTATGCTGAAGAAACGGCCAGAGCCTTTTGACAAGCTGAAGGCGATGCGCGTCCACGTGCCCACCAAGGCAACCGGGCCAACGCTGCGCCGGGGCGACAAGGTCGACAAGCTGGAAAAGTTCGCCAACTTCCTGGAACCGCAGGACGTTGAAACCATGACCGCCTCGCGCCTGAAAATGGTGCGGGCGGGCTATACCAACATGAACGCCGTGCGGATGTTCCACTTCGCGCAGTTCTCGCTGGGCATCGGCCTTTTGCTGTTGGGCCTGCTGTACACTTTCATCATGGCCCAGAAGGGCGAGGTTTCGACCCAGTTCAAGCTTCTTGCCACGCTGATCCCCGGCTGTTGCGGCTATTACCTGCCGCAATACTGGGTGCAACGCCGCCTGCAAGCGCGCCAGCAGCAGATCGTGCAAGGCTTCCCCGATGCGCTTGACCTGATGCTGGTCTGTGTCGAGGCGGGCCAGTCGCTGGACCAGTCCATCAACCGCATGGCCAAGGAAACCCGCGCCGGCTACCCAGCCCTTGCCGACGAACTTGACATCGTCTCGAACGAGGTGAAGGCCGGCAAGGAACGCGTGCAGGTGCTGAAAGACCTGTCCGAACGCATCAACATCCCCGACATTTCCTCTTTCGTGACAACGCTGGTGCAATCGGCCACCTACGGCACCTCGATTGGCGAGGCACTGCGGATCTACTCGGCTGAAATGCGGGATAAACGCGTGATGCGGGCGGAAGAGAAGGCGAACACCTTGCCGACGAAGCTGACCCTTGGCACAATGATGTTCACGGTGCCGCCGCTGATGATCATCCTGATCGGACCATCGGTGATGGGCATCTCGAAGGTGCTGGCGATGGGCCGCGGCGGCTGAAACCCGCACCCAAAGCCGGACAGACAAGCGGGTGTGGTTCTGCGGCGTTTGAATATCCTCGCGGTTTTGGTGGTTTTGGCCGGTTGCGGTGGAGAGTTGTCCTCCACCGGCTCTACCCCGCCAGCGGTGGACGGTGCCCGGCAAGGCGTTGACGGGCTTGAGGTTGGCCACCGCCTGATGGCTGCCGGGGAATATGAACTGGCGCTGAAGGCCTATTACCGCGCGGCTTCCGTGCAGGGCATGAATGCCGACGTGCTGTCCGCCGTTGGGTCAGCCGACCTGCAACTGGGCCGCCTGCACCAGGCCGAACAGATCCTGCGCCGCGCCATCGAGGAAGACCCAACCTTCGTTCCCGCCATCAACAACCTTGGCGTCGTCCTGATGGAACAGGGTCAGTATGGCGAGGCGCGCGGCGTGTTCCAGACAGCCTTCGAACTCGACAGTGGCAATTCGGATGAAATCCGCGAGAATTTGCGCACGGCTATCGCCCGGACGCAGAACTCTGTGTATGTTGACCCGGTTACCAAGGACCCGCCCAAGTTCAACCTCGTGCGCCGCGGTCAGGGCGATTTCGTCCTGCTGTCGCAGCTGTAGGTGCCCTTGGGGTCGAGCAGCAAGAAGGACGCAAAATGCGCCAACCGGGATTGATTGCGCTGTGCCTTCTGGGCACGGTGTCGCTGGCAGCCTGTCAGCATGGCGTGTCGCGCAGCCAGGCCGCCCGCGCGGTGGCCGAGGCGCAGGTGGTTGACCAAGCCAACCTCAATGACATCATGCTGACCGTGGGCGACCCGAAAGAGGCCGTGACCTATTTCAAGAACGCCCTGTCCATCGAGCCGAACCGCGTTGACTTGAAACGCAACTTGGCGAAATCGGAATCCCGCGCCGGGCTTTACACCGAAGCAGCCGCCGTCCTGACCGATGTGATCGCCTCACCGCAGGGCACCGATGATGACCGTCTGGCGCTGGCCGATATCCTGATCCGCTCGAACGACTGGACCCAAGCCGAAACCGTGCTGAACACCATCCCCCCCACCGTCGAAAGCTATGAACGCTATAGGCTTGAGGCGATGGTGGCTGACAGCAAGAAAGACTGGAAGAAGGCCGACAGCTTCTATTCCATCGCCGTCGGCATGACGACCAAGCCGCAGGGCGTCTTGAACAACTGGGGCTATTCCAAGCTGTCGCGTGGTGATGGGCCGGGGGCGGAAAAGCTGTTCATTCAGGCCCTGACCTATGACCCCACCATGTTCACCGCCAAGAACAACCTTGTCCTCGCCCGCGCCATGCAGCGCAAATATGACCTGCCGGTGATCGACATGACGCAGGACGAACGCGCCCAGCTGATCTACACCGCAGCCCTTGCGGCGGTGAAGCAAGGCGACACCGTCACCGGCAAACGCCTGCTGCAAGAGGCGATTGACACCTCGCCCGTCTATTTCGAACAAGCCGCCCGCAGCCTTGCCGCATTGGGGGGTTGATGCTGCCACTTCTCCCCACCCTCGCGCTCCTGCCCTTCACGCTGTTTATCGGCCTATGGGTCGCGTGGAGCGACATGGCGACGATGAAAATTCCCAACAAGGCCGTGCTGTCGCTGATCGTGGTCTACCTTGCCGTGGGCGTGCTGACCCTGCCGCTGATGGTCTGGCTTTGGGGCATCGGTGTGGGTGCAGCCACCCTCATCGTCCTGTTCATTGCCAATGCCGCAGGCCTGATGGGTGCGGGTGACAGCAAATTCGGTGCCGCCATGGCCCCCTTCTTCGTTCTGGCCGACTACCGCATGGTGATGGCCCTTCTGGCGGTTTGCTTGCTGGCCGCCTTTGTCACCCACCGCCTGTTACGCGCCATCCCGCCCGTGCGCCGCGCCACGCCCGATTGGCAAAGCTGGACCCACAAGAAATTCCCCATGGGTCTTGCGCTGGGGGGCATGTTGAACTTCTACCTCATTGCCGCGCCACTTTCGCCCCTTTTGCGGTTCACAAGTTCTTAAATCCCGGCCTGTACCCTCAGGCGGCAATCGAGGCGTGATATGAACGTGCAAGCCCCCAAACCCGGCGTTCTACCCCCCGCCCCGCCCAAGTCGCTGGCAGAGGTTGGCATCACCCCGGTGATGATGCGCGATATCCTGTTGAAAACCATGTTCCGCATGAACCTTAACCTTGCGTCGGTTCTGGCGCGGGTGATCTGCCTGCCCGTACAACTGACGCAGGAACTGATCGACCTCGCCCGCACCCAGCGCCTGCTGGAGGCGACGGGCACTCTGCACGCCACATCCGGCAACGAAATGGGCTATCAGTTGACTGACGCCGGCAAAGCCCGTGCGATGGATGCGCTGACCCAATCGGAATATTATGGCGCCTTGCCCGTGCCCCTCGCCGACTATGGCGCGCAGATGCAGCGCCAGTCGGTTCGCAACATCAGGCTGACCCGGACTGAACTGTTGAAAGGCATGGGTCACCTGATCCTGCCGCCTGATCTGATTGACAACCTTGGCCCCGCCGTCACCTCGGGCCGGTCGATCCTGATGTACGGGCCGCCCGGCAACGGCAAATCCAGCATTTCCAATGGCATACGCGCCGCCCTTGGTGACAAGATCTATATCCCGCGCGCCATCGAATACTCAGGCCAGGTCATCACCGTCTATGACCCCATCGTGCATTCCAAGGCCGAAGAGATGCTGGATGACCCCACCGTCCTGCGCCGTACCTCCAACCGCTTCGACGCCCGCTATGTCTATTGCGAGCGTCCCTCGGTGGTCACCGGCGGTGAGTTGACGCTGGATATGCTTGACCTCAAATACAACCCGGTCGCCCGCACCTACCAGGCGCCCCTGCAACTGAAATCCTCGGGTGGGATATTCATCGTTGATGACCTTGGCCGCCAAGCGGAATCGCCGCAAAAACTGGTCAACCGCTGGATCGTGCCGCTGGAGGAAAACCGCGATATCCTTTCCCTGCAATCGGGTGAGAAGTTTACGGTGCCGTTTGACACCCTCGTGATCTTTTCAACCAACTTCCACCCGAATGAAATCTTCGACGGGGCTGCCCTGCGACGGATTTTCTTCAAGATAAAGGTCGATGGCCCAAGCCAGGACAACTTCCTGAAAATCTTCGCCATGGTCGCCCGCAAGAAGCGCGTTCCCCTTGATGAGGCCACCCTGCTGCACCTTCTGAAAACCAAATACCCCACTATCAACAACACCTTCGCCAACTATCAGCCGGTGTTTCTGATCGACCAGATGATCGCGATCTGTGAGTTTGAAGGCATTCCCTACCAGATGACCCCCGATCTGGTAGAAAGGGCATGGAGCAACATGTTCGTGCGCGACGAAACCATCGCCCGCTAAAGCCTGTCAGGCAAAAGCGGCATGCGGTTTTGTCTGACACGCGGGAAACCGAAATCCCAAAGCCTATTCCAGCGCCACGACCTGATGGCTTTGCACCTTGCCCCCTGCCACCGTCTCGACCTTCAAAGCAAAGTTCAGCGCAGGCGCAAACCACAGCGTGCTTTGCGCCTGCGACTGCCCGTTAAGCATATCGGTCCGCTTGACCACAATCACCGGATAATCGCAGCCGCCAACCTGTACCACGTCGGCCCGCAGCACCTTCAGATCAACCTGAAAGAAGCTGCGGCTGGCGTGTTCAATCGTCAGATCAGCCTGATAGCTTTGCGCAAACCCCGCCGTCAGCGCGCCGGGGTCCGGCAAGGCTGTCACCCACTCATAAGAATACGTCACCCCATGGCTGCTGCTGACCAGGGGAAAGAACCCGCCCCGTGTCGTCATCACCGCCGATGAGCCATCCGCCAATGTCGTCCGGTAGGTCAGATCGGTCGCCGTATGCGACAGAATCTCCACCCGCTGCCCCGCCTCAAACCGCACCAGCTTGGGCAAGGGCGGCCCAAAGCACCCCGCCGCCGCAGGCCCCCCCAACAGCGCCAGCAAAAGTGTTAAGCGAACCATCGCACACCCATCTCCGTCACCACCGCGTCAAGCCGCTGGTCAAACCCGTCAATCGGCACCGCGTTCAGCTCCTGCGCCGCAAAGGCAAAGCCCAGTGCCAGCACCGGCCCCTTTGCGCGCAAGCTTTGCAAGGTCCGGTCATAAAACCCGCCGCCATAGCCCAAGCGGTAGCCCCGCGCGTCAAAGGCCAGCAGCGGCACAATCAGCACCTGCGGCTCAACCCAAGCGTCCTCTGCCGGAATAGCCGCGCCAAACTCGCCGGCCACCATTGCCACCCCCGGCCCCCATTCGCGAAACCGCAACGGGGTTGCTGCCGCCATGATCACCGGCACCCCCACCGCACCCTGATGCCGCGCCATGGCGGGCAAGGGATCAATCTCGGTCCGCATCGGCATATAGCCTGCCAGCGCCTTGCCAGAATACCCGGCCAGCACATCCCCCAGCAGTTTCGCCGCCTGCCCCTGCCCCGCACTGTAAGCCACCTTGCGAACGTCAAACGCCGCCTTGCGCGCCAAAGCCTTGATATCGTTCATGTCATCATCACCGTGGCCAACCCCAGAAACGCCAGATCCCCTTCACATCCGTCAACGTCGTCACAAACAGGCCAGAGGTCAAAGCCGGGTCCAGCCCCGCCCGTTCCAGCGTCAGGGGCACCATCACCCCGCCAAACGCCGCCACGATCTGATTGACGATCATCGCCAGCACCACCCCCAGCCGATAGTCCCCATAGATCAGCGCCCCGCCAATCCCCAAAATCACCGCCAACCCCAACCCGTTCAACACGCCCACCACCAGTTCCCGCCGCACCACCCGCCCCGCGTTGGCCCGCGCCAGGTCCCGCGTCGCCAGTGCCCGCAACGACACCGCGAAAGACTGCGTGCCGCCAATCCCCCCGGTCGAGGTGACAATCGGCATCACCGCCGCCAGCGATACAATCATCGCAATCGTCCCCTCAAACCTTGAAATCACAAAGGTGGAAATCGAGGCTGTGAACAAATTCACCACCAACCACGGCAACCGCTGCTTATCCGTGGCCAGTGGCCCGTCTGACATGGCCGAGTCCTCACCCACCCCCGCCAACCGCAACATATCCTCGCCGGCCTCGGCATCCAGCACGGCCATGGCGTCATCAATCGTGATCACCCCCACCAACCGCCCGCCATTCTGCACAACGAGGCTGGAAATCAGGTGATACTGGTTGAACAGGTAGGCCAGGTCGCCCTCTGGCATCGTGGCCGCGATGGTGCGGAAACTGTCCTCCAGAATTTCCTTCAGCCTGACGCCGCGTTCCGACGACAATATCCGCCCCAAGGCCGCATTGCCCACTGGCCGCATCCGAGGGTCCAGCAGCAGCACATGGTAAATTTGATCCGGCAGGCGTTTGGCATGGCGCAGATGGTCGGTCGCATCGCCCACCGTCCAATGCGCAGGCACCGCCACCACCTCGTGCTGCATCAGGCGGCCGACTGATCCTTCGGGATAGGTCAGCGCCTGCTGCACCGCAAACCGGTCAAAGGCGTCAAGCGCCGCAAGGATCAACCCCTGCTGCGGCGTACCAAGATCCTCAGGAAAATCAACGACATCGTCGGTATCAAGCGCCCGAACCGCAGCCGCCAAAGCCTCCTGCGGCAGCGCGGAAATCACCTCTTCGCGCAGGCTCTCGTCCAGTTCGGACAGTACCGCACCGTCAATCACATCGGCCGCCAGCGCCAGCAGGCCCTCACGGGCAGAAGACCCGATCTGCCCCAGCAAGTCCGCCACATCGGCCGGATGCATCTTGTCCAGCAGACCGCGCAACGCCCCGGCCTGCCCCGCCTCAACCGCTGCCAGAATGGCCGCCACGCGGCGCGGGTCCAGGCCTTCCTCGTCCTGATCTGCCTGATTATCGGCCATCCCGCCCCCACATGTGATTGGCTTGAGCTTAGCGAAAGGTGTTTCAGCAAAACAGCTTTGATGTGAAATTTACCCCGAAGCCATAACCCTTTAGTCTTGGCTGAAGAAAATGAGGTGACACATGGCCGATCTACTGCTGGGACAGGTCCTTTCCTTCGCAGGCGACCCGTTCGACGACGCCAGCGCCGCCAAGCTGAACGAGGCCGTCCTGCTGGACGGCGGCCATATCCGCGCCGTCGGAACCGCCGCAGCCCTGCGCGTCGCCTATCCCCAAGCCAAGGTCACCAACTACGGCAGATCCCTGATCTCGGCAGGCTTCATCGACGCCCATGTTCACTATGCCCAGACCGCCATCATCGCCTCATGGGGCAAGCGGCTGATCGACTGGCTGAACCTGTACACCTTCCCCGAAGAAATGCGCTTCGCCGACCCCGCCTATGCGGCTGAGGTCGCAAACCGCTACTTCGACCTTGCCCTTTCCCATGGCACCACCTCGATGTGCTCTTATGGCACGATCCACCCGGCGTCCGTCGATGCCTTCTTTGAAGCTGCGCAAGCCCGGGGCCTGCGCAGCTTTACTGGTAAAACCTGCATGGACCGCAACGCGCCAGTGGGCCTTAGGGATACGGCGCAGTCAGCCTATGACGACAGCAAGGCGCTATTGCAGAAGTGGCATGGGGTGGACCGCTTGTCCTATGTCATCACCCCCCGCTTCTCCCCCACCTCCACCCCCGAACAACTGGCAGCTTTGGGGGCGCTTTGGCGCGAATACCCCGACTGCCTGATGCAGACCCACCTGTCCGAACAAACCGACGAAATAGCCTGGGTCAAAGACCTGTTCCCGCAATCGCGTGATTATCTTGACACCTACGAAGCGCAGGGCCTGCTGCGCGAAGGTGCGGTGTACGGCCACGCCATCCACCTGACCGCGCGCGAAAGGTCCCGACTGGTGGAGGCCGGGGCGAGTCTGGTGCATTGCCCGACCTCGAACACCTTCATCGGCTCGGGCCTGTTTGACATGACCCTCGCCCACAGCCTCCGCGTGGGGTTGGCGACCGACACCGGCGGCGGCTCGTCCTTTTCCATGCTGCGGACGATGGCTGCGGCTTACGAGGTGGCGCAACTGCGCGGTCAGGCTCTGCACCCGGCGCAGCTTTGGTGGCTGGCGACGCAGGGGTCAGCGCGGGCGCTGCGGTGCGAACACCAGATCGGTAACATCGCCCCGGGGCTGGAGGCCGATCTGGTAGTGGTGAACCTTGCGTCTACTCCGGTGATCGAACAGGCCACAAAGCGGGCTGCGGACATCTGGCAGGCCATTTTCCCCACCATCATGATGGGCGATGACCGGGCCATTGAAGCGGTGTGGATCGCCGGGCGCGCCAGGTAGGGTGGGGTTATAACCCCACCCTACGGCTGGCCACCGCTCGCACCCCATCCCCAACGTCGGGAATTCCACAAAGATCATAGCTGTCAAGGCATTGGCAGGCAATCTTCACTCAAGCCCGCGACAGCCCGCAAGACGGGGCCGAACTGATTGGCAAAACATGGTGAATGTGCCCATGCCGCTGCGCGCGTAGAGACGGACGGAAGACAGAAAAAGAAGGAGCAATCAGCCCAAGACCGCCGGATTAACGCAGCGCGCTCAAGGGCATGGCCAGAACGGACGGGCCTAAGCGCCCTTGCCGGAATCTTACTCTTCCAACCCCAGATCCCAACCGTCGGGATAGAAATCATAGGCCAGCGCCACCTCGGTTGCCACGCGTTCATGCGTCCAGATCGCTTCCGCCGTCACCGGGATCGGACCAACCTTGGCCACCACCAGATCATCATCGCGTGACACACGGAACCCCTTGGCGGCAAGCGCCTTCATCACGGCGGGATAGTTGGCGTCATGCTCTTCGGGATAAAACAGGAAATCGACCTCGGCCCGTTCGGGCAACTTTTTCATGCCCTTCGGGATATCCCGAAAGGTGTTGAAGGTCTCGCGGCGTTGGGCGTCGAAATTATGGCTCATGCGCAGGCCCTATCATGACATCAAGCGGCGGGCCAGATGGTTTTGCCGCTGCACCACGCGGGCCAAGTCAATCGTCAGCAACTGCCCGCCGCCAACCACCTGACGCCCTTCGACAAAAAGATCGCGGACCCGGGTTGGCCCGGCCAACAGCAGCGCCGCAGAGTCCCAGGACCCCGCCGATTCCACCCCCGAAACATCCCAGATCGCCACATCCGCCCGATTGCCCACCTCCAACGACCCGCAATCCCCGCGCCCCAAAACCCGCGCCCCGCCCAAAGTGGCCATCTCCAACGCCTCCCTTGCACCCATCGCATCGGCCCCCTGCGACACCCTTTGCAACAGCATCGCCATCCGCGCCTCGGCCATCAGATTGCCCGCATCATTGCTGGCGGACCCATCAACCCCCAACCCCACCTTGACCCCGGCATCCCGCATCGCCCGGACTGGTGCCACCCCCGACCCCAGCCGGCAGTTGGAGCATGGACAATGCGCCACCCCCGTCAAGCTTCTGGCAAACAACGATATTTCCGATGCATCCAGCTTGACGCAATGCGCGTGCCAGACGTCATTCCCCGTCCAGCCCAAATCTTCGGCATACTGCCCCGGTCGGCAGCCGAACCGGGCCAGCGAATAGGCAATATCCTCAACGTTTTCCGCAAGATGGGTATGCAGCATCACCCCCTTGTCGCGCGCCAGCACCGCCGTATCCCGCATCAGATCCCGGCTGACCGAGAACGGAGAGCACGGCGCCAGCCCCACCCGCACCATGGACCCCTCGCCCGCATCGTGGTGCGCATCCACCACCCGGATCATATCCTCCAGAATGGCCGCCTCATCCTCTACCAGACTGTCGGGCGGCAACCCACCCGCCGCCTCACCAATGCTCATCGCCCCTCTGGTCGGATGAAACCGCAGGCCAACCTCTGCCGCTGCCGCAATTGTATCATCGAGGCGAGAGCCGTTCGGGAACAGATACAGATGGTCCGATGTCAACGTGCAGCCCGACAGCGCCAGTTCCGCCAGACCAACCTGAGCCGAGGTGAACATCTCCTCCGGCCCGAACTTTGCCCAGATCGGGTACAGCGTCTTCAGCCAGCCAAACAGCAGCGCATCCTGCCCACCCGGCACCGCACGGGTCAGGGTCTGAAACAGGTGGTGGTGGGTATTGACCAAACCCGGCGTCACCACACAACCGGCAGCCTCAACCACACGGCCAAGGGTGGCAAGCCCTTGCCCAACCGCAACAATCACCCCGCCCCGCAGCAGCAGATCGGCGTCGTGCAACTCGCGCCGCGTGGCATCCATCGTCAGGATGCAGTCGGCATTGCGGATCAGGATTTCGGACATGGCAGGACCCTTTCACCCCTTCGGTGATGGGTCCACAGCGCGACAGAAGGGGAGAAGGACTCGCGCAGCGCCGTCAGGATGCCAAAACGACCGCCGCCAATCAAGGCCCGAATGTCAGAAACTGTTGAAGCTTTTCAAGAGTTCAGCAGCGCCAGCGCCTCAGCATGGATTTCCCGGTTGGCTGCGGCCAGCACGCGGCCGCCGTTCGGGCACCGATTGCCCTGCCAATCGGTCACAATGCCACCCGCCGCCTCGATCACCGCGATGGGACCTTGCACATCATAGGCCAGAAGGCCCGCCTCAATCACCAGATCAATCTGGCCCGCCGCAATCAACGCATAAGCATAGCAATCGCAGCCATATCGCGTTAGCCGAGCCTGCGCCTTGACCCGGTTGAAGGCCGCGCCGTCTGCCAAAGTGCCAACTTCGGGGAAAGTGGTGAACAAAATCGCCTCGGACAATGGCCGTGGAGCCCGGGTTTTCAGCGCCTTGCGGCCCATTGGGCCGTTCACCTCGGCCCGGCCCAGCCCGCCAGAAAAGCGTTCACCGATATAGGGTTGGTCGATCAGGCCGTAGATCGGGCCATCTTCATCACCCACAGCAACCAGCACCCCCCAGGTCGGCGTACCGGACAGATAGCTGCGGGTGCCGTCGATCGGGTCCAGCACCCAGGTCAGACCGGAAGTACCAGCCTTGCGCCCGAATTCCTCGCCCAGAATGCCATCATCAGGGCGGCGCTTTGCCAGGATATCACGCATCATCTGCTCGGACAGCCTGTCCGCAACTGTGACCGGATCGAAGCGGTCTACTTCCTTATTGTCTGCCGATAACCCCTCGGACCGGAAGTGCTGCAACGTCGCAAAACGCGCCGCATCGGCCAGCGCGTCCGCCACATCCATCAATTCTTCCGCAAGGTCCGCGACGATCAAAGCCATGACACCCTCCTGCAACACAGCCTCGCGTTACATTCGGAGAAGCCCCGGGTCAAGCTGCCCCGGGCCAAATCGCCTTGGGTCAAGTGGCCTTGGGTCAAGCAGCTTCGGACAGAACGCGGGCGAGGTCGAACAGGCGGCGGCGTTGCGCCTCGGGGATGGCGTAGTACGACCGCACCAGTTCGGTGGCCTCTTTGTCGCCCATCATGTCGCTGGCCATTGGCTGTTCGCTGCCTGCCAGACCTTCGAAGAAGAAGCTGATCGCAACGCCCAAAGTTTCAGCAACATCCCACAGCCGAGAGGCCGAGACCCGGTTCATCCCGGTTTCATATTTCTGAACTTGCTGGAACTTGATCCCTACTTTTTCGGCTAATTGTTGCTGGGTCATCCCCACCATCCAACGCCTGTGACGTATCCGCTTGCCGACATGTGCATCAACCGGGTGCTTCATTACTCTCTCCTGACACATTAAACCAACCCCACCAACCTATAAGCAAGAACCGTGCCAAAACTGACCTCGCCCCCTAAATAGTTTTTGCGAATCGTTTGTAGGCCAAAGAACCTGTCTTTTTGAACAGGATAAATTATACGCTTGAACAAGAATTCAACGCCAACATGTCTAAATCGCCGCCAAGGGTCAGATGGGACGAACCACTCTCCCTGCACGGGTTTAGCGTTACGCATTGCAAAATGCAAGATACGCCCGCCACAATCTTTGCAAAACGCGAATCTTGTGGCTATTCCGGGGACTGGCACAACCTGGATTGGTATTTTGACGCCAGTTTACCGCTGCGTTGACGCCGGAACGGCCGTCTGCACCATCACAGCACTGCTGCACCGCCTTTCAACCGCAGCTTGTGCAGCGGCCATGCCGTCAGCTTTGCATCAGCGCCATTGCCCGGTCTACCAAACCACCGCGAACCGGCTTTCCGGCATAAGCCAGGCGGATCAGGCGGGCCAAAGCGTCGATGGCGGCGCTGCGAACGGCTCTGGCGGCGTAGAGGTTGATCTTCATGCGGGCAAGTTCCGGCAAAGCGCCGCCGTGGTTGATACGCTCGACATGGCGGGGCTCTGACCCCTCCAGTACGGTATGGACGGCAAGATCGGCGCTGACCGTTGCCTCGACCGTGCGGGTGTTGTCGCTGTCGACCGCCAACACCCAAGGCACGCCCGCCGCATCCAGCCGCCCTTGAACGCCCTGCCTGAAAATGCAGCGCTGTTCGTAGGCCAAGGGCAGCGGCCTTTGCCGCCACGCCTGACCACCGGGCGCGCCGACCCAGATCAGCGGCAGTTCAGTCAATGTCTCGCCCCCGGAATCGACGCTGTCTTCCGTCGTAACGATCAGGTTGCATTCGCCGCGCGCAAACTGGTCCTTCAGCGTCCGGGTGAACGAGGATATCAGCCGCACCTTCACCTTGGGAAAGTCCGCCGCAAAGCGTTGCAGTACCTGCGGAATCGCCGGATAGACGATGTCATGCGGCACACCCAGGGTCAGTTCCCCTTCATACTGGGCACGCGACAGCAGGCCGTAAACCTCGTCATTCAAGGCCAGCATCCGGCGTGCATAGCTCAGCATATGCTCCCCCGCCGCCGTAGGGGCCACCTTGCGGGCCGAACGATCCAGCAGTTCGACCCCCAGGCTATCCTCAAGCCGCCGGATCTGCATCGAGACGGCGGATTGCGTCAGGTTCAGGAACCCCGCCGCCCGTGTGACCCCGCCCGCATCCGCAATGGCCACAAAAGAGCGCAGGGCCGTCAGATCAAGATTTCGCGCCATATCACAATCCTTGATGGGTG
Source organism: Rhodobacterales bacterium (assembly GCA_043721775.1). Taxonomy (GTDB): domain Bacteria; phylum Pseudomonadota; class Alphaproteobacteria; order Rhodobacterales; family Rhodobacteraceae; genus Stagnihabitans. The sequence continues at coordinate 3,341 of JAYSQA010000314.1, read as the reverse complement.
AGGACACAATCATTTATTTTCGTGTTGTTCCAGACTGTGCAAGAAGGATCAAGTCGGATGATGTGCGCCGCCATGCCATCACAATTCGTCATGAAAGCCGTGCTATCGGCAAGAAAGCCCAACCTTCGGCAAGACCAGCCAACCCATCTTCAAGAAAGCTCATTCCATGTCCCGTTCCGCCACGCTGCGCCGTCCAGCCGAACCCGCCTTTTTCCGGCGCGTTGCCAGCGCCATCCTGCGCGCCCTGCATCTGCGCCAGACCCGCCAGCATCTGGCCGGACTGGAGCCGCACATGCTGCGTGACATCGGCCTGACCCCGGATCAGGCCCGGACCGAGGCTGCGCGCCCGCTGTGGGATGCGCCGCAAGGCTGGCGTCAGCGCGATCAGGGCCACATCGACGTGACATTCCGCGCAATCTGGCATGAAATCCTTGAACTGGACCGCAGTAATGCCGATATTAACCCCAAGAGGCCGGACGCAACCCGGCTCGTCAGACAACGGAGGCTTGAATGGCTGACTTTCAGACTCGAACCTATGGCGCGACTGCCGGCCTTGCCATTGATGCAGGCCTGCGCGCCTACATGAACAAGATCTACGGGCTGATGTCCGTAGCGATGTTGGTCACCGGCGGCGTGGCGTGGTCGGTGGGCACCAGCCCGGCGATGGTCAGCGCCATCTTCGGCACGCCCCTGAAGTGGGTGGTGATGATAGCGATTTTCGTGATGTCGATCGCCCTGCCCGCGATGGTTAACCGCATGTCGGTGGCCGCAGCGCAACTTGCCTTCTACACCTATGCAGCCCTGTTCGGCGTGTTCATGTCGGCGATCTTCGTCGTCTACACCCAAGCCTCGATTGCGCAGACCTTCCTTGTGACGGCCATCGCCTTCGCGGGCCTGTCGATCTATGGGTACACAACCAAGAAAGACCTGTCAGCGATGGGCTCATTCATGCTGATGAGCGTGTGGGGCCTGATTGTCGCCGGCATCGTCAACATGTTCATGCAGTCGTCAGCGCTGAACTTCGCCATCTCGGCGTTTGGTGTGATTGTGTTCGCGGGCCTGACGGCTTGGGACACGCAGAAGCTGAAATCTGACTACATCACCCATGCGCGCAGCGGTGATGACGAATGGATCGGCAAGTCGGCGGTTCTGGGGGCCTTGAACCTGTACCTCGATTTCATCAACATGTTCCTCTACTTGCTTCGCTTCATGGGCAACAACCGGAACTGAGGTCAAGTTCAAGCAATCACAGGGGCCGGAGGAAACTCTGGCCCCTTTTGCTATGCGGCGTGGGTCATCCGGATGGCAGAGAAGCTGAGGCCAGGCAGCATGGGCACCTGAACCGGCCCCAAAGCGGTGAAACCGTTCGCGAGGTAAAAGGGCACTGCTGTCAACGTTGACAGGCAGTCGTAGTGGCGTACACCTTCTGCCGCAGCCGCCACAAAAATCGCCTGCATCAGCCGCCGCCCGATGCCCTGCCGGGTGGCATCAGGATCAGTCGCCACATGGCGGATGGATGCGGTAACACGGCCTTGCCGCCGCGCTGGTCCAGTTCCCGGCAGGCTGTAGCCGCCCGCCCCCAGCACCCGGCCTGATGCGTCCTCGACCAAGAAGTACCGCCCCGAGGCCAGCAGGTCCGGCCTGGCCCATGCGATGACCGGCACAATGGTCACCATGATCGAGGGCGGATAATCCTTGGCCAGCAGCCTTGGAAAGCTGCGCGCCAGCAGGGTATCCACCGCAGACAGGTCTTCAGGGCGCGCAAGGCGCAGGGTCAGGCTTTGGGTCATGGCGTTATAGATGGGACGTCTTTGGGAAAAAAGAAGGCACCCTGGGCTCAGGGCTCATAACCAAAACAACACGATTGCGGCGAGGGCGCAGGCGGACAGGAAGATGTCGGCGCGCCTTTCAAAGCGCGTGGCTATTCTGCGCCAATCCGTCAATCGCCCGAACATGTTCTCGATCTTGTGACGTTTCTTATCGAGGGTGGCGTCGTGCCCGATCTGCACCTTGCGGTTCTTTCTTTGACGGGATGCGCGGAGGTATACCTCTATAAATCAATGCGTTACGGAACAAGCCGGCATCATAGTCCCGATCCGCGAGCAACGCTTTCACCCGCGGCATGGCCCCCGGCAGCCCCGCCGCTCCGGTGAAACCGCTGGCCTGACCGGCGCTCAGATACATCTGGACCGGTCGGCCCTTGCTGTCACAAACCGCATGCAGCCTGGAGATTCGCCCGCCTTTCGTCAGCCCGATCAGCCGACTGCGCCCCTTTTTTCCGCAGGCTGGACGCGGTGCGGTGCGCCTTGCGATGCGTCGCGTCGATCATGATCATTTCGGTCTCAACGTCCTGCCTGACCAGTTCCAGAAGGATGCGGCCGAATATCCCCATCTGGCGCCAGCGATACCAACGGTTGTACAGGGTCTTGTGCGGCCCGTAGATGGGCGGAGCATCGCGCCAGCGTAACCCATTGCGATTGAAGAAAATAATGCCGCTCAACACCCGTTCGTCAGGAAAATGATCCCCCGGATCATTTTCTGATCTTCCTCACTCGTCAACTCGCGGCACACCATAAGACAGGGGAAAGAACGGCTTCAACCGCGCCATTTGTGCGTCGGTCAGCCAGAACAGATCACCCATGCGACACCTCCCCGATGCCGCCAGTGAATCAGTGAAACGGATCGGAAACAACCAGATTAATGAGGTCTGAGCCTGGAGGGCAACCTTATTGATTTGATCCGAGAGGCCGGGGCAAAGTCCTGACGGGGTTCTTCCGGGTTCAGAACTCATTAATCCGCCTGTTTCCGGCCAGTTTCACTGATTCACTTGCGGCATCTGGGGGGGGGCGCATAGGTGATCTTTACTGCCTGACCGACGCGCAGATGGAGGGGTTGAAGCCGTTTTTTCCCCTGTCTTATGGTGTGCCGCGGGTGGATGAGTGAGGAAGATCAGAAAATGATCCGGGGGATCATTTTCCTGACGAACGGGTGCTGAGTGGCATTATATTCATCAATCGCAATGGCTTACGGTGGAGAGACGCGCCTCTGGACTATGGCCCGCACAAGACCTTATACAACCGCTGGTTTCGCTGGAGCCGAATGGGGGTCTTCGCCCGCATCTTGCTCGAACTGGTCAAACAGGATACTGAAACCGAAATGATCATGATCGACGCGACCCCTCTCAAGGCCCACCGGACCGCATCAAGCCTGCGCAAAAAGGGGGGTCCAAACGGCTGATCGGTCAGACCAGGGGCGGCATGAACTCCAAGCTGCATGTCGTTTGTGACAGCCGAGGGCGGCCGATCCAGATGTATCTGAGCGCGGGTCAGACCAGCGATTAT
>JAYSQA010000313.1:0-5518 GCA_043721775.1 Rhodobacterales bacterium | reverse complement strand
GGAGCCTTGATGCTCCGGCACCATGCCAACGGCCCGCGCACGCATCTCAGGTCAATAACAATTTGATGTCTTACTCCTTTCCATAGCCCTCATCCTTAGTCAGGTTGAAGATCTCCGGCAAACCAGGGGCGGTTCAAGGTGGCGAGCGTAGGCGTCGATGACGAAAGCGACATAAACGAACCCCTTCCAGGTGGCCACGTAAGTGAAATCGGACACCCATAGCATGTTGGGTGCTGGCACCTGGAACTGGCGGTTCACCTTGTCCGGTGGACATGGCATCTTCTTGTCCTGCACGGTTGTCTTTGGGGTCTTGCCGCGAATAACTCCTTCAATTCCCATGGTCCTCATCAGCCTGGCCACCGTGCAGCGAGCGACATCACGGCCCTCCCGCCGCAACTGCCACCAAACCTTGCGCACGCCATAGACCCGCCAGTTGTCGTCAAACACGCGCTGGATATGGGGCCGAAGTTGCTCGTCCTGTTTGGCACGATCCGACAGACGGGCCGGGTCAGCCCGCCGCGCCAAGTGATCATAGTCGGTGGCAGGGGCGATCGGCAGAACCTCGCAGATCGGCTCGATCCCGTGCTTGTCCCGGTGATCGTCAATGAAGGCGATCATGTCTTGTGTCGGGGGTTGAGCGCCGCCACCGCAAAATAAGCGCTGGCCTTGCGCAGGATCTTGTTGGTTTGGCGCAACTCGCGGTTCTCGCGTTCGAGGGCCTTCATCTTCTCGGCCATCTCACTTGAGATGCCCGGGCGTTTGCCGTTATTGACTTCGGCTTTGTTGACCCAGTCATTCGGCGTCTGCGGCGCGCAGCCGATCTTCGACGAAATCGACAGGACCACCTGCCAGCGCGATCCATGCTGGCCCTGATTGTCCAGGACCAAGCGAACGGCACGTTCACGCACTTCGGGACAAAACTTGTTGGTGGTCTTGCTTTTGATGCTCCATCCTACTCAGAAGTTGAAGCCTCCGGCAAATCCGGCGCGGTTCAGCAAGGCCCCTATCGCGACATTGCACAGCTCTTCGTTCTGCAACAATCAAGCGAGCCGGGCGCGTGACGCAGAGCAGCTGAAGTCAACGGGCTTCAGTCTTAACGGGAAAAGACCTGAAACCTGCTTTTGGCACGTTCGGCCGCCAATATCTTAATCGCTGACATGGATGCAGCGCTGAAGTTGGTTCCTATAAAACTGCATTGCCGCACCCGGTGGCGTCGGGTGGGTGCATCCACCGTAACAGTTCAGATTGACGGGGACTCCGTGCCCCTGACCTGCTACCGTTCGCAATGATCGTTAAATTTCCGCCTTGCCACCCGCTTACCGCTCCGCTCGCCAGTCGCAGCGATGCGGACGAGGAAGTACAGTTTCGTGGCTGACGGTGTGGAACTTTCCCACATTCCGTTCCCGGCCGGTGGTGGCGCGACGGGTGCGCTGATCCGCACATTGGACTGGCCTTTGACGCCGCTTGGTGCCATCGACGGCTGGCCTGCATCCCTTCGCGCCGTGGTCAGTCTCGTGCTTGGCTCGCCGCTGGCCATGCTCGTACTTTGGGGTCCTGACCTCGTGCAGGTCTACAATGACGCTTATGCCGTTCTCTGCGGGACTAAGCATCCGAGGGCGCTTGGCCAGACGCAGCGCGACTGCTGGCCAGAGGTCTGGGAGTTCAACGCGCCGATCTTCGAGGCGGTGCGGGACGGAGAGACACGATCGTTCGCCAATCAATCTTTCACCATAGAGCGCCATGGGTACAGCGAAGATACCTGGTTCGACCTTGTCTACAGTCCGCTGCGCGAAGAAGGGGGCGGTATCGCGGGTGTTCTCGTCACCGTGGTAGAAACCACAGAACGTGTGTTGGCTGACCGCCGCATCGCCTCGGAGCGTGAGAGGCTGGCCCGGATGTTCGAACAGACGCCGGGTTTTATCGTCATGCTGCGGGGGCCTGACCACGTCTTTGAGGTTGCCAACGCCGCCTGCCGGCAGTTCATCGGTCGCGAGGATGTGGTGGGCAAGCCTGCGCGCGAGGTGCTGCCCGATGTCGTGGAGCAGGGCTTTATCGACCTTCTGGACCACGTTGTCGCCACGCGCGAGGCCAATACGGGTCGCGGCGTGCCGATTTCGTTTCAGCCCGTCCCGGGCGGCTCGGTCGAGCAACGCTTCATGGACTACATTGTCCAGCCCCTGATCGACGCGGGCGGCGTGGTGGATGGCGTTTTCGTCCAGGGGACAGATGTAACCGACCGCGTCCGCATCGACGCAGAGTTGCGCGCAAGCGAGAGCCGCTACCGGCAGATTGTTGAGGGGGCCGAAGACTTCGCCATCGTGGCGATGGATGGACAGGGCATGATCGCCGACTGGAATCGCGGTGCGGAGCGCATTCTGGGCTGGATGCGCGAGGAGGCGGTCGGACAGCCGTTCCGCCTGTTCTTTACGCCCGAGGATGTGGCCGGGCGCGTTCCCGAAAGCGAGATTACCCGCGCGCAAAGTGACGGGCGGGCTGTGGATGAGCGCTGGCACCTCAAGCGTGACGGGTCGCGTTTCTGGGGTTCGGGGCTGACCATGCGGCTTGACGACGGCGGCTTTCTCAAGATGTTCCGCGACCGAACCGCCGAACACGAGGCGGAAGCTGCACTGCGGGCAAGCGAGGAACGCTTCCGCCTGATGGCTGACGTAGCTCCCCACATCATGTGGATCACCGAGGGGAACGGGCGCAGCACCTACTTTAACAAGCGTTGGGAAGAGTACACGGGGGGGGGCTGGCCGCCGACCGCCGAAGAGACCGCTGCAACCATGCTTCACCCGGACGATGCAGCGCCCACGATGGCGGCGTTCAATGCGGCCCGCGCGCCTGGCGGGGTATTCGAGGTTGAACATCGTATCCGCTCAAAGTCTGGCGAGTACCGCTGGTTTCTCGTGCGGGGGGAGGCACTGCGCGACCCCGACACCCAGGACGTGATCCGCTGGCACGGTGCGTCCGTGGACATCCACGACCGGCGCGAGGTCGAGGCGGCGCTGCGCCACAGCGAAGGCCAACTCAGGGCCCTGAACGCCGATCTGGAGGCGGAGGTTGCCGCGCGCACGGCCGAGCGCACCCGGACCTGGGAGGTGAGCCCGGACTTGCTGTCGGTGACCGGCCTCGCTGATGCATGTTTTGAGCAGGTCAATCCTGCCTGGGAGGCCGTGCTGGGCTGGCGGGCCGCAGAGCTGCAAGGCCGACCGTTCGCCGACTTTATCCATCCCGACGACCTTGCACGCAGCATGGAGGCCTTTGGCCAGTTACGCCATGGCGAACCGGTGCTGAATTTCGAGAACCGGTACCGGTGCAAAGACGGCAGTTGGCGCTGGCTTTCCTGGGTGGCGGTGCCCGAGGGCGGGCGGCTCTACTCCAGCACCCGCGACGTCACGGCCGCCCGGGAGCAGTCCGAGGCGTTGGCCGAGGCTGAGGAGGCGCTTCGCCAGAGCCAGAAGATGGAGGCGGTTGGACACCTTACCGGCGGGCTCGCGCACGACTTCAACAATCTCCTCGCGGGCATCTCGGGAAGCCTGGAGTTGATAGGAAAGCGCATTTCCCAAGGTAGGGTGGCGGAAGTGGACCGTTACCTCGTGGGTGCGCGGGACTCGACGACGCGGGCTGCCGCACTTACACACCGTCTGCTTGCCTTCTCGCGCCGCCAGACGCTGGCCCCCAAGCCGACCGCTGCGGGCCTGCTCGTAGCGGGCATGGAGGACCTCATCCGGCGCGCGGTGGGCCCGGAGATCGAGATCGAGTGCGTTCTGGGCAAGGATGTTTGGGCCGTTGAGGTCGACCCCAATCAGCTTGAAAACGCACTTCTGAACCTTGCCATCAACGCCCGTGACGCCATGCCCGATGGTGGCCGCATCACGATCGAGACCGCCAACCGCGACCTTGACGGACGCGGCGCCACCGTGCCGGGCCTGCCCCCGGGGCAATATTTGGCGCTGCGGGTCTCGGACACCGGCACCGGCATGGCTCCCGAGGTGATCGCCCGCGCGTTCGATCCGTTCTTCACCACCAAGCCTATCGGCTTGGGCACCGGACTGGGACTGTCGATGGTGTACGGTTTTGCGCGCCAGTCGGGCGGACAGGCGCGCATCCACTCGAAGGTGGGACAAGGCACGACGGTAAGCCTCTACCTGCCGCGCTATCTGGGCGACGCGGAGCCAGTCGAAACCGAGGCGGCAGCCGTCCCGGACGAGGCCGCGCGTGTTAGTCACGGCGAGACGGTGCTGGTGATTGATGACGAGCCATTGGTACGCATGCTCGTGGTCGACGCACTGACTGAAATGGGCTACGTCGCCATTGAAGCACCGGATGGGACAGAGGGGCTGAAGGTCTTACGCTCCAAGGCGCGCGTGGACCTCCTCGTCACCGACGTGGGGCTGCCGGGCGGGCTGAACGGCAGGCAGGTGGCCGACGCCGCGCGCAGCTTGCGCCCCGGCCTTCCCGTACTTTTCATAACAGGCTACGCCGACACCGCCCTGCTCGGCCATGGTCACCTCGATCCCGGCATGCACATCGTTACCAAGCCGTTCGGAGTGGACGACGTCGGGCGCCGGATCCGGGCCATTCTTGCGGGGACGTAGGCAGTCTGAATCGATTGCGGTTTCATTCCGGTCTTTTAAGAGCAATATTTGATATCAAGGAGACCGGATATGGCATCACTTCACAGCGACGGGTTCATACGGGATACAGTTTGCTTTGCGCCTGCCTTTGGCCTGACAAGGCGTCATGTTGCGTCTGATTTGGATGTTGGCAATTCGACCCTTGGCGAATCGGTCAGGGCAAGCCCCGAGGAAACCAAGATAGATATCCCGGAAACTCCTGCAGAGGCGGCGGATGCAAAAGGCGCCGATGGTGCGCCACTGCGCATTTTGATGGTCGATGACGACTCCCTGATTTTGATGAACAGCATCGATATGCTGGAGGATCTGGGCTATGGAGTGACATCAGCCAACTCGGGTGCAAAGGCGCTAGAGATTTTAGAGGCCGATACGATGTACGATCTTCTCATCACCGACTTTTCGATGCCAAAGATGAATGGTCTTCAACTGGCCATGGCGGTGCGGGCATTCTTGCCGGAGCTGCCGATCCTACTTGCAACAGGTTACGCCGAATTGCCTGAGAAAAGCGATCTGGCGCTACCGCAATTGTCGAAGCCATATATGCAATCCGACCTGCAGAGTGCGATCAAAGAGCTTGTGGCGCGGACTGGGCTACGATGATCTGTGGTGCCGCATCACTTGGATTTGGACCTGTCGCGGTTTTGTTCCGGTTTTTGAGAGCTATAGTCGCCATCGAGGAAACCGGATATGACAGCGATACACAGTGACGAGTTCAAGCGGGATGCGGTTCGCATCTCGCTCATCAGTGGCCTGACACGGCGTCAGGTTGCGTCTGATTTGGCAGGGGAATCGCGTTTGGGATTTGACCTGATCCGAAGGGTCTTGCGGTCTTGGGCGGGATGGATTCTGGGGTGGGGATCGCCCTTTTGGAGCCCGTT
>JAYSQA010000312.1:0-2205 GCA_043721775.1 Rhodobacterales bacterium | reverse complement strand
CTGAGTTTACCAATTTCTCCACGTGGGGTGACGGCTCCGAAACTGCCCTTTATCAAGCCATTTCAGGCCAATCAATCGGGCATAGATGGCTTATGTATGACTGTCGCTGAACAAAAGAGCCTTAAGACTATGTAATCGTTACGATTTTCACAACAGAAAGCGGGATTTTAAGTCTTCTGTGTCTACCATTTCACCACGCGGGCGCGCAGTCTGGTGACAATAGCCTGTCCGGGCGGACCGGGTAAAGCCTTGCCTGTCATGCAAAGCCCCTGTCGCATCATCTGCTGCAACGCGGCATTGACTTAAGCCACGCGGCGCGGTTTGCTGGGGTTCAAAGTTTGCGGGAGGTTCGCCATGAACAAGGAATATCCCAGCGCTGCGGCAGCGCTGGACGGACTGCTTTTTGATGGCATGACCATCGCCAGCGGTGGGTTTGGCCTTTGCGGCATCCCTGAACTGCTGATCGCCGCCATCCGCGAGGCGGGGACCAAAGACCTGACCATCGCCTCGAACAACGCGGGCGTCGATGGATTTGGCCTTGGCGTTCTCTTGGCGACACGGCAGGTCAAAAAGATGATCTCGTCCTATGTTGGCGAAAACGCCGAATTCATGCGGCAGTATCTGAGCGGAGAGTTGGAGCTGGAGTTCACCCCGCAAGGCACGCTTGCCGAGCGCCTGCGGGCCGGTGGCGCTGGCATCCCCGGTTTTTACACCAAAACCGGCGTCGGCACCGTGATTGCCGAGGGCAAGGAACACAAGGATTTCAACGGCGAGACCTATATTCTGGAACGTGGCATCATCCCGGATCTGTCGATCATCAAGGCGTGGAAGGCGGATCCGTCAGGCAACCTCGTCTTTCGCAAGACCGCCCGCAACTTCAACCCGCCCGTCGCCACCGCTGGCAAAATCTGCGTTGCGGAGGTCGAGGAAATCGTTCCGCTTGGCTCCCTTGACCCCGACACCATCCACCTGCCCGGCATCTATGTGCACCGCCTGATCAAGGGCGAGCATGAGAAGCGCATCGAAAACCGGACCACTCGGAAAAGGGAGGTTGGGCAGGCGGAAGTGGGAACCGGTTCCGCCGACCGCACAACGACCACCAAAAAGGAGGCTGTGTGATGGCTGGCTGGGACCGCAACCAAATCGCCGCCCGTGCGGCACTTGAACTGCGCGACGGGACTTATGTGAACCTTGGCATCGGGATTCCGACGCTGGTATCGAACTACATCCCCGCAGGCGTCAACGTCACCCTGCAATCGGAAAACGGCATGCTGGGTATGGGCCCGTTTCCTTTTGAAGGTGATGAGGACCCTGACCTGATCAACGCGGGCAAGCAAACCATCACCGAACTGCCGCAAACCGCCTATTTCGACAGCGCCCAGTCTTTCGCCATGATCCGCGGCGGCAAGATTGCCATGGCGATCCTTGGCGCGATGGAGGTTTCCGAAAAGGGCGACCTCGCGAACTGGATGATCCCGGGCAAGCTGGTCAAGGGCATGGGCGGGGCGATGGACCTTGTCGCCGGCGTGGGCCGCGTGGTGGTCGTGATGGACCACACGTCCAAGCACGGCGAATCGAAGGTCTTGAAGGCATGCACTCTGCCGCTGACCGGCAAAGCCGTGGTGGACCGCATCATCACCAATCTTGGCGTGCTGGATGTCGGCCACAAGGGCCTGCACATCGTCGAACTGGCGGATGGTGTGACGGAAGCCGAACTGCGTGCGGCGACCGAGGCGACTATCATTGGCTGATCACGTCATCAGCCGCGAGGTTTCCGGCCACAAGGGCCGCTACGTCATCCGCGCGAACGGCGATAAGGCCGAACTGACCTATTCGATCACCACACCCGAACTGGTGATCGCCGACCACACCATCGTGCCCGACAGTTTCAGGGGCACGGGGGCGGGGCTGGCGCTGGTGACACGGCTGGTGGCCGATGCAAGGGCGGAAGGGTTCAAGATCATGCCGCTGTGCCCCTTCGTCAACGCGCAAAGGTTGCGGCATCCGCACTGGGCGGATGCCTTTTCTGTCTAACGCTTCGGGCTGAAGGACGGCTTATGTCTTAGAGTCTGCTTCGAAACTATCTGTGTGATGTCATGGCCTTGCGAGCAGGCGGATGAGACGGTGGGTGTGGGCGATGAGCAGCCATGCTTTGGCGCTGGCGATGGTTTTCTCCCGGTCCTTCGCTATCCGGCGACAGCGTCC
>JAYSQA010000311.1:0-2581 GCA_043721775.1 Rhodobacterales bacterium | reverse complement strand
AACTTCGGGCGACGATTGAAGACCCTCAAGGGCGTCCTGTCGGACCAATTCCAGCAGGATGCGGCCGAATATCCCCATCTGGCTCCAGCGGAACCAACGGTTGTATAACGTCTTGTGCGGGCCGTGGACCGCCGGCGCATCCCTCCACCGTAACCCATTGCGATTGAATAAAATAATGCCGCTTAGCACCCGTTCGTCAGGAAAATGATCCCCCGGATCATTTTCTGATCTTCCTCACTCATCCACCCGCGGAACCCCGTGCGACACAGGAAAGAATGGCTTCAACCGCGCCATTTGTGCGTCGGTCAGCCAGAACAGATCACTCATGCGACAACTCTCCGATGCCGCCAGTGAATCAGCGAAACGGATCGGAAACAACCGGATTAATGAGTTCTGAGCCCGGACGCCTTGCAGCCTCAGTTTCTGCAGCTGTTCGAAGGCGATCGGCACCCCGTTGTCTCAAACATCAAGTGCAACGGTTGAGCTGAAGGCTTTGATTTCTTCAGCCATTGCCTTGGCAGGAGTTTTCCATCCGAGGGTTTTTCTGGGGCGGCCATTCATCAGTTGTGCCACATCGTTGAGCCAGGTCTATGCCCTGCAGGCCGGGGGTGTTGCACTTGAAACTTGAGCATAAGGCCTGCCGCAGAAGCGTTTGCGCCTTACTGTTTCTGGCTGCGTTCACTTAAAATCTTCTCGTTCATCTTGCCAAAAAACTCTGCCGTCGCAGCCGCCTGTTTCAAGGACAGATTATCGCATCTGCACCTGCGGACCAGCATCCGGCGATGTGGACCACCCCCAAAGGTCGATTCCGAACCTGTGCGCCCGCTTATGGGTTCGCTTGCGCGCACATCACGTTTGTCTGGCAAACTGAGGCCAACAAACTGGCGATCCCGGGACGACTCGAACGCCCAACATCCTGATTAGAAGTCGGCAAACCGTATCCCTTTTCAACCCTCAGGTCCACCCTAAACAGTAGCTTTTTCAGGTATTTGGCGGTAGTCTCCCCCTAAGCTGCCCGTTCCCACCCGTTCCGCCCCCGGTTCGTTTACGGTTCGCAGGCAGGCTGCCATACGGTTCGCAGGGAGAAGCGGAATGCCAGAAAAGTTGACGGAAGCCAGAATCAAGGCGCTGACCTATGAGGGCAAGCCTGCCACGGTGCGGGACGCCAAGGTGACCGGCCTGCTGGTCGCGGTGAACAAGACCGGGAAGTCATACAAGATTCAGCGTGACCTCTGGCAGGGCCAGCGCGGGCGCAAGGTTCTGGTCAAGACGGTGCGCCACACCTTGGGCGGCACCGAGGAAATGACGCTGGACGATGCCCGCAGCAAGGCCACGGCGATGCTGGACCTGATCAAACGCGGGATTGACCCTAACGCCCCGCCGCCGGAGCCCAGCGCAGACGCGGGCGGCTGGACCGTCCAGCGGATGTATGAGGAATACGGGGCGGACATGCGGACCCGCGATTGCGTGGAGCGCAGCATCATCGACATGATGGATCGGCTAAACCGATACCTGCCCAAGTGGTGCGTCCTGCCCGTGACCGACATCAAGCGCAGTGCTGCGCGTGAAGAACACCGCCGGATCACCGTCAACCACGGCGCGACCACGGCCAACAAGGCCATGCGTGACTTTCGGGCTGCATACAATTTCGCCCTGAAAGTGGTCGATGATCCTGATGCCCTACCCGGCAACCCGGTGGAGGCCGTGACCTTTAACAAGGAAAGGGCCAGCAACAAGGTGCTGATGCCCGATGACCTTGAGGGATGGTGGAAGAAGGTCCAAGCCATCACCAACCCGCTGCGCCGCGACATGCACGAGTTGGGGCTTCTGTCAGGCCTGCGCCCCGGAACGCTTGTTGGGCTGCGCCGCGAATGGGTGCATCTTGACGCCAAGGCCATAACAATTCCCCGGATGAAGTCGGGCCGCTCCTTTGACCTGCCATTGTCCGACAGGATGCTGGCGGTGGTGCGCCGGGCGATGGCTGTGGGCGACCTGCTCTATCCGGGCTCGCCTTGGCTGTTCCCGTCGCGATCCACCAAGACCTTTGAAGTGATCGCAACGCAGGTCTGGCGGGAAAAGGCGCTGCCGTCTGAAACAGGCCATATCCTGCGCCACACCAACCGCACCGTTGCCCAGCGCACCGGCATCGACAAGGTGAACGCCCGGCTGTTGCTTGACCATACCGTGCCGGGGATTGATGGCGTTTACATCCACGAGCGGGCGTTGTTCGACACCCTGCTTGCCGATCAGGAGCGCATGACGGCGGCGCTGGTCGCGCTTCTTGAGCCTAAATCCGTTGTTGCCGGGGCAGCTTAGGGTTTACTGGCCGCCCCGCCCGGGCTACGGTGATGGGGACTGAAACGCCTGCCTGACGGCAGTGACGAGAAGAACCACGCTGGCTGACTGGGGTGTGCCACGCGAAAGGGGAGCGCCTAAGGCAAAGGGCGCGGGCTAACCCAGTGGACGGTTAATACCGTCATGTGCCCGTCACCAAACCCGACCGCTCACCAGCGGTCTGACTTGGTGACCAAACGTGACTGAACATATTGATGAGCTTGCCGCCGCTGTTGCGGCGCGTGTG
>JAYSQA010000310.1:0-7271 GCA_043721775.1 Rhodobacterales bacterium | reverse complement strand
AGGGTCTTGCAGGCCGGCGTGTTCGGTCCGCTCATCCACCCCAGCTATCACGCTGGATTCACAAGATGAATCCCTAACAGGATTTGTGCAGCAGAGCCGGAATACACCGCCAGAAACACGGTTCCGGTAACAATGGCCAGCCATTAGCCGATTTCAAACTGCACCGGCAGCTTAAGCATCGCGTCGCTTGTGAAGTGCAGGGGTTTATTGATGAAGGCGATGGCCATCACCAGCTGGATGGTCAGCCCGCCCAGAAACACCGTCGATTTCAACTCCAGCGCCGAGGCGGATATGGTGACGGGCACGATCACCAGCAGCGCGAAGGGGTTGGACAGCCCGCCGGTGACGCCAATCAGATAGACCATCTGCGCCAGATCGAACAACAGCATCAGCATGGCCTCGTGGTCGGCCAATCGTTTGTTGACCGGGAAGATCAGCGAAATCGCTATGTTCAATGCAACGGATGCAACGGATGCAACGCACATGGGCCAACCGGCAGGACAAGGTCGAAGTAGTAGGGTGCCGCAAGAAGGATGATCCCCTGTCCCACAATGGAGACCCAGCGCAGCACGGTCAGCGTGCGCCGCCGCACCCAATCGCCATGGACATAGCGGAACCCCGGATGCACATCTGCGTAAGCCATCGACATCCACCCTCGCCCATTCCGCCCGGCATTGTTATTGAGGCGCACAGGTCGGGGCAATGCATGACCGCAACGGAGGCTTATATGTCCCGAATTTATGTCGGTATCGCGGTGATCGTGCTTGCGGGGCTGGTCAGCGCTCCGCTGATCCTGAAAGCTGTACGCGGAAACGGCGGCGATGCCTTTGCCGATTGCAGGGGCTCGGCGATAGCGGGGGGGCAGATTGGCGGGCCGTTCTCACTGGTCGATACGACGGGTGCCGCTGTGACCGATGCGCAGGTGCTGGCAAAGCCGACCCTGGTTTATTTCGGCTATGCCTCTTGCCCGGATGTCTGCCCGCTGGACAACGCCCGCAATGATGAGGCGGCGGACATTTTGGCCAAGCAGGGCTTCCAGGTGAACCCGGTGTTCATTTCCGTCGATCCGGCACGCGATACTTCGGCGGTATTGGCGGATTATGTCAGCAACTTTACCCATCTGACCGCCCTGACCGGGACCGAGGAGCAAATTGCTGCGGCTGCAAAGGCTTACAAAGCCTATTACCAACTGCCCGAGAAGCGTGATGCGGGCTACACGGTTGACCATACGACAATGACATATCTGATGTTGCCCAAGACCGGATTTGCCGATTTCTTCCAAAGAGATGCCACAGCACAGGAAATCGCCGACAGGACTGCTTGTTTCCTGAAGACAAGCTAGGCTACCGTGGCCACTCTGGTCGCTGATGTATCGGACGGGTGGGAGGATAAATTGGCGGAAGACACAGCACCTGAAATTGGTCCGGATCGGTCATTGCTTTTGGTCGATGATGATGAGGCGTTTGTAAAACGTCTGGCCAAGGCGATGGACAAACGCGGCTTTCAAACCGAAACGGCGGAAAGTGTCGAAGCGGGGAAAGCCATCGCAAATGCCCGACCCCCGGCCTATGCGGTGGTCGATTTGCGACTGGGTGACGGCAATGGGCTGGATGTGGTCGAGGCGCTGCACGCGAGGCGACCGGATTGCCGGGTTGTGGTGCTGACCGGATACGGCGCAATTGCCACGGCGGTTGCAGCGGTCAAGATCGGTGCGATCGATTATCTGTCCAAGCCCGCTGATGCCAATGATGTGATGAACGCTTTGCTCGTCAAGGCCGAGACGCTTCCGGCATTGACCGAGAACCTTATGTCCGCAGACCGCGTCAGGTGGGAGCATATTCAGCGCGTCTACGAGATGTGTGACCGCAACGTTTCGGAAACCGCCCGCAGGCTTTCGATGCATCGTCGCACGCTTCAGCGCATTCTGGCCAAGAGAAGTCCGAAATAGAATTACCCGGCTTGCGTTCCCTGCGCACTAATCATATTAATTTTGCGGGAACCAAGAAGGAATAAGACCGTGGATAATCTGAACAGCCTGTCGCTTAAAGAGTTGAAGGACCTTCAATCCCAGGTAGCAAAGGCGATTGCGAGCTTTGAGGATCGCAAGAAGAAAGAAGCTCTTGCTGAACTGCAAGAGTTCGCCCGCGCCAAGGGGTTTGACCTGGAAGAACTGACCGGGGCTACGGTCATCCGTCGTCGTGCGCCCGCGAGTGCAAAATACGCCAATCCTGCTGATAAATCTGATACTTGGTCGGGTCGTGGCCGCAAGCCGCGCTGGTTTATCGCGGCTTTGGCAGCGGGCACGGCACCAGAAGATCTGGCGGTCTGAACGACCCCATGTTTCCTTGAAAGGCCGCCCTACAGGGCGGCCTTTAGCCATTTCATGAAGGTCTTCAACTCTGGCCGTTTCGGTCCGGGACGGGTCACCATGTAATAGGCCAGGCTGTCATCCTCGACCCGCCCCACGATCACCAAAGCGCCGCTGTCAACATCCTGCTCGACCAAAGCCTCGGCCTCGACGTGCAGGCCATAGCCTTGGCGGGCCGCTGAAAGGGCAAGTTCCTCCGTCGGGATATAGGCGATGTTCATTGCATCGGGTTTCAAGCCGAACCCCTTCAGCCAGGTCAGCGCCTCTGGCCAATCCTGCTCGATCACCCAAGGCATCGCAGACAGATCAGCGGTGGAAAGATTGCGCTTGCCGTTCAAGAGTGTGGGTGCGGCGACAATCACGTAATGGGCGGCTGTCAGAAATTCGGCATCCAGGCCCGGCCACTTGCCGTTGCCAAAGCGAAAGCCCAGATCAATGCCTTCACGGCGCAGATCGACAATCCTCTTTTCGGGGTTCAGCGAAATCTCAACCTCTGGATGTGCTTTCCAGAACGCCCCCAACCGCGGCATGAGCCATTGCGCCGCAAAGGCTGGCGTCAGCGTCAGCCGCAGCGGCGCACCCGGACCTGCGCCTTTCATATCGCCCAACGCTTGCGCTATACCCCGGAAGCCGTCGGCCAAGGCCTGTGCCAGCTTGGCGCCTTCTGCCGTCAGGGCCATGCCCCGGCCTGCGCGAAAAATCAACTCGCGGCCCAGATGCTCTTCCAGCCCGCGCACCTGTTGCGCTACGGCGGCATGGGTCACGTTCAACTCTCGCGCTGCAAGTGAAAAGCTTTGCAGCCGCGCTGCAGCTTCAAAGGCGCGCAGCGAGGTCAGGGAGGGGAAGCTGCGCCAGTCGATTGACATGTTAGACTAACTTACAGTTAGAAAGTTTCTTTGACTCGGAATCCGCGTCATTTCGGCTTATATCCATAGCATCGAAACCCGGAAATGGAGAATGAAATGTTATCCCTGCTTGCAGACGCCCTGATGCTGGCGATGCGCCTTGACCCGATGCCCCGTCACAAGGGCCAGAAACGTGGCCGCTAAGTGTTACACAAGACCCAACAAGGCCTTGTGCCGCGCAATATAATCCGCCCGCACCACAGCGGGCGGACGCAGTCTTATTTCCAGGCCCCGCAGAATTTGATCCCCCGGACGGCCAAAGAATTTGTCGGCCTCGTCTTCTGAAAACCCCGCGATCTGAACGGCTTCCAACCAGGCAGAGACTTTGTCGGCCACCTTGATCGCCCTCTTCACCACGACCGGCAAAGCCGCAGGCAAGCCAAAGCGAATGTGCACCGCCGCCGTCAACCGTGCATCCAACTCGCCATAGCTTGGCCCCACAGCCGCCTTGACAGGGCTGATCATGTCGCCAATCACATACTCCGGCGCGTCATGCAGCAAGGCCGCCAGTTGCCAGCGCGGCTGATCCCCGCCCTGCCGCTGGTAGATTTCTTCGACCAGCAGCGAATGTTCGGCGACGGAATAGGGCCAGTCCCCCCGCGTCTGACCGTTCCAGCGGGCCACGAAGGCCAAGCCATGGGCGATGTCCTCGATTTCGATATCGACAGCCGACGGGTCCAGCAGGTCAAGCCTGCGCCCGGAAAGCATGCGCTGCCAAGCGCGTTTCACAACCATGGCTTGCCCCCTTTTTTACGGTCATGATATGATCGCGCGGGCGCGCAGTGCAATCGTGCCTTTGTTGCCGGAGATCTGCTCATGCCCATCCCCAAAGCCGTCGGGAGCGACTTTGCCGGTCGCTTTCGGGAAATCCTGTCAGATCCGCTCAATCTGTGCATAGCCCGCGCCTGCGAGGCCGGGACTGTGAACAATGGCTTGGTCACCTTGCACAACGGCCACCAGGTGCCGCTGCGGGGGCCGGGCTCTTACTACGGCGGCTTTTCGGATATCCTGATCTTCAACCGTGGCGTCCATGAGCCGCTGGAGGAGTTTGTGTTTCAGGAAGTTCTGAAAAGCTTGGCCGAAGCCCCGGTCATGGTGGAACTGGGCGCCTACTGGGCCCATTATTCGATGTGGCTATTGCAGCAACGCCCGCAAGCCCGCGCGATCATGGTAGAGCCGGGCGACGAAGAACGACAGGCGGGCGAAATGAACTTTGAACGGCATGGCTATCGCGGCACCTTTTTAGCGGCGATGGTCGGAAAAGCAGAAATGGCTGTCGACGGGCTGTTCGATGACCAACGGATCAAGCACCTGTCGATCTTGCACGCCGACATTCAAGGTGCCGAAGTCGAGATGCTGCAAGGCGCCGGGGCTGCTTTGGCGGCGAAACGGATCGACAATGTCTTTGTGTCGACGCATTCGCAGAACCTTCATCTGACCTGCCGCCGCATGTTGACCGATCATGGCTACCGCGTCGAGGTCAGCGCTGACTGCGAGACCGAGACGACAAGTTATGACGGGTTCCTGTTTGCCAGAAATGCCGCCTTGCCGCCGCTTTTCAAGGATTTCCGCACTTTGGGTAGGCAAGCCATCACAACCGCTTCACCGATGGATCTGATTTCCTCGATCACGGGTCTGGTATCTGGCTGACCAGCTACAAGTTCAACAGACTCGTGCGCGCGGTGACGCTGTTCTTCCGTGATATTGGCACTGCGAGTTGTTCGTTAGGGTTTGACGTGCTATCTGCCCCCAAACATGAATTTAGGAGGCCGGGATGGCTGCGGATTACATCGTCAAAGATATCGCCCTTGCGGAGTTTGGCCGCAAGGAGCTGATCATCGCCGAAACCGAAATGCCGGGCCTGATGGCCTGCCGGGAAGAGTTTGGTCCGACGCAGCCGCTGAAAGGTGCCCGCATCTCTGGCTCGTTGCACATGACGATTCAGACGGGCGTGCTGATCGAAACGCTGAAGGCGCTTGGCGCAGATGTGCGCTGGGCGTCGTGCAACATCTTTTCGACGCAGGATCACGCGGCTGCCGCGATTGCCGCTTCGGGCACGCCAGTGTTCGCGGTCAAGGGTGAATCCCTGGAAGAGTACTGGGATTATACCGACAAGATCTTCCAATTCGGCGGCGTGGACGGCACCTGCAACATGATCCTTGACGATGGCGGTGATGCGACGCTGTACATTCTTCTGGGTGCGCGGGTTGAAGCGGGTGAGACGGACCTGATCATGGTTCCCACCTCGGACGAGGAAGTCTGCCTGTACAACCAGATCCGCAAGCGTCTGGCGGCCGCGCCCGGCTGGTTCACCCAGCAGCGCGCCGCCATTCAGGGCGTGTCGGAAGAAACCACAACGGGCGTGCATCGCCTGTATGAACTGCACAAGAAGGGCCAGTTGCCTTTCCCCGCGATCAACGTGAATGATTCGGTCACCAAGTCGAAGTTCGACAACAAGTATGGCTGCAAGGAATCGCTGGTTGATGGCATCCGCCGCGCCACAGATACCATGATGGCTGGCAAGGTTGCCGTCGTTTGCGGCTATGGCGACGTGGGCAAAGGCTCTGCCGCTTCGCTGCGCGGTGCTGGTGCCCGGGTGAAGGTTACGGAAGTTGACCCGATCTGCGCGCTGCAAGCTGCGATGGACGGCTATGAAGTGACCCTGCTGGAGGATGAGGTTGGCTCGGCCGACATTTTCATCACCACTACTGGCAACAAGGACGTCATCCGCATCGAGCATATTCGCGCGATGAAGGACATGGCCATCGTCGGCAACATCGGCCACTTTGACAACGAAATCCAGGTGGCTGCACTGCGCAACCACAAGTGGACGAACATCAAGGAACAGGTAGACATGATCGAGATGCCCAACGGGCACCGCATCATTTTGCTGTCGGAAGGCCGCCTTCTGAACCTTGGCAACGCCACGGGCCATCCGTCTTTCGTGATGAGCGCGTCGTTCACCAACCAGGTGCTGGCCCAGTTGGAACTTTACACCAAGGGCCGCGACTATGCCCCGGGCGTCTACATCCTGCCGAAAGAGCTTGATGAAAAGGTGGCCCGCCTGCACCTGAAGAAAATCGGCGTGAAGTTGACCGAACTGAAGCCGGAACAGGCCGCCTATATCGGCGTCAAAGTTGAAGGCCCGTTCAAAAGCGAACACTACCGCTATTGAGACATTCTCGGCAAAGGTAGCGTTGAAGGCCCGTCCCACCCGGCGGGCCTTTCCCTTTCCGCCGAGAAAGCCCGTCGCGGCAAATATTCCCTTTGTGGCTTTTCGCGTCCGTTCTAGTGTTTCCGCGCTACCGGCGCAGCGGCGCCCGTGAGGCGATCAAACAGGGTGATTGAGATGAGCAAGCGAGATGAACTGATTGCGAAATACGCTGACGATCTGACGACCAAATGCAAGATCAACCCCGATCTTGCCCTGCTAACCAAAGTAACCATCGGCTGCGGCCCGGCGATTTACGATGCAGACGCTTCAACCGTGGCAGGCAGCACTCCGGCTGAGCTTGAAACCGTCAAGCGGAACTTCCTGATCAAGAAGCTGGGCCTTCCGGACGGCCCCGCATTGGACGAAGCAATCTCAGCCGCACTGGATACCTACGGACGGTCAGAGCGCAGCAAGTACCGCGCCGTCGTATATTACATTCTGACCAAGCATTTCGGAAAAGAATCCGTATTCGCCTGACCTGACGGAGCATGGTTAAGGGTCAAGTTTTCTATTCTTGGCCTTTGCCAGCCCCGGTTATCCTTGCTATGTTTCTTCATAGGGCATCATGTCCTGAACCTTTCATAGAACACGTGCGACGCTGGGAGCGCGTGGGGTGGATGAGGGGTTCCTAGGGGTGGGAGCCCCTCATTTTTTACGGAACCGGTATCTGGCGCAGACAAGTGAACTGCCGCAGAAGAGGTGGTTCCGGAAATCCGAACAGCCGGGATAGGTGGATTTTCCGCGCAACAGCAGGAAGATGCTGCGAGCGAGGAGATGACCATGA
>JAYSQA010000309.1:0-11982 GCA_043721775.1 Rhodobacterales bacterium | reverse complement strand
CTGGCCGCGCGGGACTTTGATCGTCAGGTCGCCGAGTTCCAGGTCCGCGTGGCCATCCTGAACGGCTTCACCGCGCCCGGCATCCCCGTCACTGAAGCCGTAGGATGAGTCCGTCCGGGGGAAGGAGAAATCCGCCTGTCACCCGATTTGTGCAACAGAGCCGTGGTCCGTAACAAATACAAAGGTATTGAAAAGACACTTGCATTGGAAATTGACCCATTTACAAGGCACTTCGCCACGCTGCACGAGGGTCTATACTGCGAAGATGCCGTGCTGTTTGTGTCCTTTTTTCTCACGGTCAACCTTCATATTCCAGAGTATCGATCCGATGACCTTTACGAAACCTACATTTTCCGCGCCGACACACTGGAGTTTCTGACCAGTTATGAAGGCAGTTACAGTGAGGCAACGCCCAATGCACCCTCCGATGACGTGGGCCAAACGGCAACTGATCCCGTCTACCTGACCCAACGCTTTCTCGTGTCCTGCCAGCCCGAGGCCCAAGGGCGGCCTTTCAGCCTGACCGTCACCGATAGGGCCGCACATCTTAATTGGCCGGAATGGTGCGGCAAGGATGGAGAGGCCTGCGCGGTGCTGCCGCCGTCTGACCCTCGGCATCCGTGACGGTGGCCTACCGCATCTTGTGGACCGCCCCATGCTCCTCCTCCATATCCTGAAAATCTGGCGGGTTTCCGCGCAAACCCTCGTCTGGGTTGAAAAATATGTTCCGAATCGCTATAATGCCGTCAACAAAAACCAGTGAGGCGGCGTTCACCGACCTTGCGGCATGAGGCAGAGTAGATGAGCAAGATCCTGATCGGGGCCGGTTTTGCCGCCCTTTCGTTGATGTGCATGGCCGGGGCAGCCTTGGCCGGGCCGATTGAGAGCGCCTGTTTGAAATCAAACCGCAATGCGGCGAACCACTCGCTCTGTTCGTGCATCCAGCAGGTTGCCGACATTACGCTGGGCGGCAATGACCAGCGGCTGGCGGCGTCCTTCTTCAAGGACCCGGACCGGGCCCAGCAGGTTCACATGTCGAAAACCGACAGGGATGATGCCTTCTGGACGCGCTATGTCACCTTTGGCCAGCAGGCGCAGATGGCCTGCGCGGGCTGACCGGCTCAGCCGAATTTGATCTGCCCAAGCGCCGTGCCCGCAACGCAATCGGGTGCGGGGTGTGGGGTGCCGAGTGTCGTGACCACGGGAACGATGCCAGCCCAGACCGGCCATGTGCGATCCTCGGGCGGGTCATCGGGCATACCGGTGGCGATTTTGGCTGAAGCCTCGTCAATTGGCATGGTCAGTATCGTGGTGGCTTTCAGTTCCTGTGCGGTCATCGGGCGCAGCAGGGGCCAGCGGCCGGGGAATATCTGGTCCATCATCGCTTGAAGGTGGGCCGCTTTGCTGGCGGGATCAGTTACGGCCTGCACTGTGCCGAACAGCATGGCCGAGCGGTAGGTGATGGAGTGTTCGAAGCCAGACCGCGCAAGCACCAGGCCATCGGTCAGGGTGACGGTCAGGCAGGCTTGCGTGCCTTCAATGGCGCGCAGGAAGCGACTGGCGGCGGAACCGTGCCAATAAACCCGGTCCCCCTCGCGCCATTGCAGGGTCGGGGTGACGTGGGGCGCGCCGTTCAGGATGTAGCCGACGTGGGCCACGGGGCACGCATCAAGGATGGCGTGGATCGTGGCCGTGTCGTGGCAGGCCTTGTCGGACATGCGGCGCAGGCGCGTTCGGTCGGTGGGGGCGTGCTGGGACATGGCAACCTTTGCGGATCGGAGTCTGCGGCCAAAGCCACGTTGGGGACAAGGTAGGATGGGCAGTCTGCCCATCTTATCGGAAAGCGGGGCCGTGCGACCACAGGGTCAGCGACCAGCGGGTACCGGTGGTGACCGGGGTGACGCGGTGCAAAACGAAACTGGGGAAGATGATGGCGGTGCCACGATCCTGCGGAGCCTGTCGCACAAAGCTGTCAGGGCGCAGTTCCAGCGTGCCTCCGCCGTAATCAGCGGGGTCAGAAAGCTGCACCACGATGGTCAGCTTGCGCTTGGCGGCCAAAGCGCCAGAGCCGATGTCGGAATGCCAGTCAAAATGGCCCTCACGCTCGGCCCCATAGCGGGCGATTTGCGGGCTTTCGGCGAATTCGGTCAGGTCAAAGCCAAAAGCCTCGCGGTTGGCCTGGGCGGTCAGGCGCATCATGCGGTCCATCACCCAGTCGGCCTCTGGCAGGTCGTCCAGCCACGAAAGCTCGGCCCGGCGAATATGGGACGCGGTGGTCTGGCGGACCAATCCGGCCTCTTTCATCGGAGCGGATTGACACAAGACGATAAGGGCATCGCACTCGGCGGCGGTCAGGGCTTGAGGGATCAGATCGAAGGGGGTCATTGCTGAACCTTGCAAGGCGGCCAAACGGGCGTGAACTTGGCCCGACGTGGCGCAAATCTGGCCAAAGTGCAACCGGTTCGGCGCCCCGCCCGGCACCGGTCAGTTGATCTTGGCCGAAGTGGCATCGTTGGGCGTAGGGCCTGGTCCTGATTCGGTCCGGCGTTTGTTGTCGACGGGCAGGGTCACGGTGACCTGTCCGGCGTGCTGAAAGGTTAGCAGAAGGGTGATGGTATTACCCGCCTTGATGGCATGGGTCAGGCCCATCAGCATGACGTGGTCTCCGGCGCTGGCCAAAAGGCGGGCGCCTTTCGCCTTGATGATGAAGCCCTCGGGGACAGCATTCATCTTCATCACGCCGTTCGCGTCGGCGCTGTCAGTCATCAGCATGACCATGCCGGCATCAGGGCTGGTGACGGACAGAAGGAAGTCATCGGTCGTCGCATCGTTGGCGATGCGGAAGTAGGCGGCGCCCGAGGGGCCGATGACGCGGGCAAAGGGGTCAGTGATCTGCACGCCGTCGGCAGCGGCGGGCAGCGCCACAAAAGCCGCAAGGGTGGCGAAAACGATCAGTTTCATGGTGTCCTCGGCAAGCGGAAGGGAATGGGTTGCGGGTCAGGCGCGAATAGTATGGGGCGCACGGGCCAAGGCAGGCACAGCGCGCCGACCCATGGTCTTAGCTTTCGCGGCAGGCCCATACCTTGGGTCAGCGGGGCCAAGGCAAGGATCAGCGGCAGAAGGTGAGCAAGGAGCGCACGCAAGCCCGACTTTTCGTCAAGATACGCTGCCATAACAAGCAAATGCCCCGGGCCTTGGGCACCGGGGCAAGCAATGCAGTGTTGCAACCGTCTCAAGCTGCGGTGGTATGCGCCTTGACGACTTCTTTCTTGATCGCCAGCGCGTCGGAAGACAGTTCGTCATCCTTGGCCTTCATCAGGAAAGCGTCAAGCCCGCCGCGGTGGTCGACCGAGCGAAGGGCAGCTGCGGAAATCCGCAGTTGGAAGCTGCGACCCAGTGCGTCCGAAATCAAGGTGATCTGATTAAGGTTCGGCAGAAAGCGCCGACGGGTCTTGTTGTTGGCATGGCTGATCTTGTTACCAGACATCGGGCCCTTGCCCGAGAGTTCGCAGACGCGCGACATTGAGGTGTTCCTTCGTGTGTCAAGACGACGGAGCACCGCCAAACGGGCGGCGTCCGAATTCGATTTGTGGCGTTTAAGCGCCTTTCACAGCGGCGTCAAGCCGCAAGCCTGCAATATTGCTACCCGCCCGACCGTACCTGCGAAGGTTTCATGATCGTCTGGGGTTTTCACGCCCCTATTCGGGCAACTCGTTTTCAGGGACCCCGTCTTCTGGCACCCCGGATACACGGCGTTTACGTGCGGCAAGGCGGGTAAAGAGGGCAGGTTAAGCAAGCGGCCGTGGAGGTGAGTTTGGCACGGGCGACAAAGGCCTTCAGCGGCCAAGCAGGCGCAGCAGATCGGCTGCTGCCGCCTCGGGCGTCTGAAGGCCTTGGGCAACCCGATCGCCCAAGGTTTGCAACAGACCTGCGGCGGGCTCGCGCGACAGGGCAGACAGCAGGCCCAGCCGCACCTCTTGATCGAACCAGTGGCGGGCCTGTTCGGCGCGCGTGGCTTGCCAATGGCCATGGGCGCGTCGCCATGCGGCGAGGTGCTGGATGGTGTCCCATGTCTCGGCCAAGCCACGATTTTCAAGGGCCGAGACAGCAAGCGCGGCCGGAAAGCCGTCTGGGTCCTGCGGCCGGTGGCGCAGCAGGCGAAGCGCGCCGGCATATTCGGCCAGGGTGCGGTTGGCGGTGGGAAGCAGGGGGCCATCGGTCTTGTTGACCAGAAGGATGTCCGCCATCTCCATGATGCCGCGCTTCACACCTTGCAGTTCGTCGCCGCCCGCCGGGGCCAGAAGCAGAACGAAGACATCGCAAAGCTGCGCCACAACGGTTTCTGATTGGCCAACGCCGACGGTCTCGATCAGGATGATGTCAAAGCCTGCGGCCTCGCACAGCGCCACGGCCTCGCGCGTGCGACGGGCAACGCCGCCCAGTTCGGTTCGGCTGGGGCTGGGGCGGATGAAGGCGAGGGGATCGCGTGACAGGCGCTCCATCCGGGTCTTGTCGCCCAGGATGGAGCCGCCGGTGCGGGCCGATGAGGGGTCGACGGCCAGAACGGCGACGCGGTGACCCTGCCCGGTCAGCATCAGGCCAAAGGTCTCGATGAACGAGGACTTTCCGACACCGGGCGTGCCCGACAATCCAAGGCGCAGCGCCTGCCTGTCACCCCCCAGCGCTTCGATCAACGCCAGCGCCTGCGCCCGGTGATCCGCCCGTCCGCTTTCGACCAGGGTGATCGCCCGCGCCAGCGCCCGCCGGTCACCTGCCCACACCGCATCTGCCAGTTCCCGCACGTCCATCGTTTCCCTCCACATCGCAACCTTGCCCCAAGGCGCGGGGATTGGCCAGAGGCCGACTTGGGCGCCCAGCGCAGGGCTTTGACCTGCCGCCGCCGGGAGCCCCCCTCCCTAACCCTCCCCGCAAGCGGGGCGGGGACGCGGGTTGTACCGCCTGTGGTGGGTCTGGCAGAGCGCGCCGGGCTGCGGCGGCGGGGCCTCCGGCGGGAGTATTTGGGCAAAGAGCAATTGGAAAGAAGACTTCTTTCCCTTTCATTCTTGCACAAATATCCCACCGGAGGGTCCGGGAGGGTGTGAAACCCTCCCGGCCTTCGTGCAGCAGGCTGCGGTTGGGGGGTTGAGTGCGGCGGACCTGCCCGCGATAAGGGTGCATGGACCTGACCCCTGCCCCATTGCCGATCGACGAGGTGCTGCCGCAGGTGCGGGCCGCTGTCGCTTTGCGCGGCATGGTGGTGTTGCAGGCGCCGCCGGGTGCCGGCAAGACCACGCGGGTGCCGTTGGATCTGCTGGCCTCGGGGCTTATCGCGGGGCGGATCCTCATGCTGGAGCCGCGGCGGTTGGCGGCACGGGCTGCGGCGGAGCGGATGGCGGAAACTTTGGGCGAGGCGGTGGGGGCCACAGTGGGCTACCGGATCCGGGGGGAGGCCAAGGTAGGGGTGGCGACCCGGATCGAGGTAGTGACGGAGGGCATTCTGACGCGGATGATTCAGTCTGACCCGGAACTGGCCGGGGTCGGCGCGGTTATTTTTGATGAGTTTCATGAGCGGTCTTTGGCGGCCGATCTGGGGCTGGCGCTGGCTTTGGAGATAAGGGGCGCGCTGCGCGAGGATTTGGTTCTGGTGGTCATGTCGGCCACTTTGGATGCGGGGCCGGTGGCGGCTTTGTTGGGGGATGCGCCGGTTGTAACCTCGCAGGGCCGGGCCTTTGCGGTGGAGACGCGGTGGCTGGGACGCAGTCTGGATGCATCGGTCCGGTTTGAGGCGGCGATGGCCGGGCTGATCATCGAGGCGCTGGAGGCGGTGCCGGAGGGTGGGTTGCTGGCATTCCTGCCGGGCGAGGGCGAAATCCGGCGGGTGGAGGTGGCTTTGGCGGGGCGGCTGACGGGCTGTGTGGTTTTGCCCTTGTTCGGGGCGATGGAGTTTGCCGCTCAGCGGGCGGCTTTGGGGCCGGTGTCGGGGCGGCGGGTGGTGCTGGCGACCGCGATTGCGGAAACCTCGCTGACTTTGCCGGATATCCGTATTGTGGTTGATGGAGGCCGCGCGCGGCGGGCGCGGTTTGATCCGTCGTCCGGCATGTCGCGCCTGGTGACGGAGCGGGTGACCCGGGCCGAGGCCGAGCAGCGCCGGGGTCGGGCTGGCCGGGTGGCTGCCGGGGTGTGCTACAGGCTTTGGACCAAGGGCGAGGAAGGCGGGCTGGCCTCGCACCCGCCGGCGGAGATTGAGGCGGCGGATCTGACGGGGCTGGCCTTGGAACTGGCTTTGTGGGGCGGCGATGACCTGCCCTTCCTGACAGCGCCGCCGCCAGGGCCATTGGCGGAGGCTCGGGCTTTGTTGGCGGGGTTGGGGGCGCTGAAGGAGTTGGGGACGACGGAAGGGTTGGCGACACCGCACAGCGGTTCCCAAAATTGGGGGCGGATCACGGCGCATGGGCGGGCTTTGGCGGGCCTGCCGCTGCATCCAAGGCTTGCGCATATGTTGATGGTGGCGGGGCCGGGGGCCGCCGCGCTGGCGGCGCTGATGGAGGAGCGCGATCCGTTGAAGGGGGCGCCGCCGGACCTGGCTTTGCGGATGAAGGCGGTGCGGGATGTGCGGGCTTATGAGGCCGATCATCCGTGGCCTGCGGCAAGGCCGGTGCTGGAGCGGATCAAGGCGGAGGCGCGGCGGTTGGCGCGGGGGCTGGGGGAGATGGTGCCGGGTAAGGATGTGCCGGGTAAGGATGAGGGGTTCAGTCTAGGGCAAATGGCGGCTTTGGCTTATCCGGACCGGATCGGGCTGCGGCGCAAGGGCGATGCGCCTCGGTGGTTGTTGTCGGGCGGCAAGGGGGCTGCGATGGCACCGGGGACGCCTTTGGCGGGAGCTCGGCTGATTGTGGCGACGGATCTGGACGGAGATCCTCGGGAAGCGGTGGTTCGGCAGGCGGTGGCTTTGAGCGACGGCGAGGTACGGGCGCTGTATGGCGACCGGATTGTCTGGCGCGAGGTCTGTGAATGGTCGCGGCGCGATGGGCGGGTGGTTTCCCGGCGGCAGGAGATGCTGGGGGCGCTGGTGCTGGAGGAGCGGCACTGGGATGCTCCGCCGGAGACGGTGGCGCTGGCGGCCCTCGAGGGGTTGCGGGTGTTGGGCCTGCCGTGGAGCCGGGGGGGGCGGCGTTTGCGGGCGCGGATTGCGCTGGCGGACGGGGCGGGCTGGCCGGATGTCAGCGATGCGGGACTTTTGGCGGAGGGGGGGTGGCTTTTGCCCTATCTGACCAAGGCGCGCAATGAGGCGGACCTGAGGGGCCTGGACTTGACAGAGGCCTTGCGGTCACGCCTGACCTGGCAGCAGGTGGCGGAGTTGGACAGGCTGGCCCCGGCGTTCTTTGAGACGCCCTTGGGGCGGCAGGTGCCGATTGACTATGACGGCGAGGTGCCGGGCATTGAAGTGCGCTTGCAGGAAATGTTTGGTGTCACGGTGCATCCGGTGGTGGGGGCCAAGCGGTTGCCTTTGCGGGTGCAGCTGCTGTCACCAGGGCAGAAAACCATTCAGGTAACGATGGATATTCCGGGTTTCTGGCAATCATCCTATGTCGATGTGCGCAAGGACATGCGCGGGCAATACCCTCGGCACCCCTGGCCAGAGGATCCGACGCAGGCGGAGCCTACCTTGCGCGCAAAGCCGCGCGGCACGTAAGCCAAGACCAGGTTACCAAATAGAGCGCGTGCCGCGCAGTGCTTTTATCTCGCCTCTGGCGTGCCGCCAACCGGCTTGGGCGAAGGCGCGCTGCGGGGAGTATTTGGCAAAGAGCAAATCGTGCGGGCTTGCGCGTTGGTGGTCTGGCGGGCAAGCTTGGGACAGGAGGGGCGCGCATGATGGACTATCCGCATCATCTGGCACTCTTTGGGTTAGTGTCGATGACCCTGCGGAGCCGGGCGATCATGGGCTCGATGCATACCGGATTGGAAGAGCGCGGCGACTGGCACCAGGCGGCGCGGTTTTATTCGCGCCGTGCCGAGGGGGGCGTGGGGCTGATCGTGACCGGCGGCATGGCGCCCAACCGCGAGGGTGGCGTCTTTCCCGGGGCTGCGGGACTGTATGACGCAGCGGATGTTGCCAACCACCGGCAGATCACGGATGCCGTTCATGCGGCGGGCGGGTTGATTGCGATCCAGGTGCTGCATGGCGGACGCTATGCCTTTGGCAAGGACTGCGTTTCAGCCTAGGCCTTGCGGTCTCCGATCTCGGCCTTCACGCCTGTGGCTTTGAACGAGGCGGGGATAGAAGCGCAGATTGCAGCCATCGCCACCGCAGCGGCGCGGGCGGGGTATGACGGGATTGAGGTGATGGGGTCGGAAGGCTATTTCCTTAATCAGTTCATGAGCCTGCGGGTCAACCGGCGCACGGATGGCTGGGGCGGTTCGGCAGAGGCGCGGATGCGGTTGCCTGTGGTGGAGCGGCTGCGGCAAGCGGTGGGGCGGGATTTTCTGCTGATCTACCGGATCAGCCTGGCCGATCTGGTGCCAGAGGGCAGTTTGTGGGCGGACACCGTGGCTTTGGCCAAGGCGCTGGAGCAGCGGGTGGATCTGTTCACCTCGGGCTTTGGCTGGCATGAGGCGCAGGTGCCGACGATTGCGGCCTCAGTTCGAAGGGCGGCCTTTGTCGGGCTGACAGCGCGGTTGAAGCCAGTGCTGGGCATTCCGGTGGCGGCGGCGAACCGGATCAACACGGCAAAGATCGCGGAGGCGATCCTCGGCAGCGGTCAGGCCGATTTGGTGGCTTTGGCGCGGCCGTTGCTCGCGGACCCTGATTTCGTGGCCAAGGTGCGGGCGGGGCGGGCCGACCGGATTGCCCCTTGCATCGCCTGCAATCGGGCCTGTTTGGACCATATATTCAGCGGCAAGCTTGCGACCTGTCTGGTCAACCCCGCTGCAGCACGGGTGGCGGCGTTCATGGCTTTGCCTGCGGCTTTGCCCTTGCGGATTGCCGTTGTGGGGGACGGGGCCGCTGGCATGACTTGTGCCGCCACCGCCGCCGAGCGGAGCCATGCGGTCGTGCTGTTTGAACAGGCAGAGCCTTTGGGCGGGCAAATGCGATTGGCCGCCAAAGTGCCGGGCAAGGCAGAGTTTGCAGGCCTGCTGGCGTGGTTTGCGCTGCGGTTGCGCGATGCCGGGGTAGAGGTGCGACTTGGGATCCTTGCGGGACCGGATGATCTGGCCGGGTTTGACCGGGTGATCCTCGCCAGCGGAGTGACGCCACGACGGATCAGCCTGCCGGGAGGGGCGGAGGCTTCGGACTATGCCGAGGTTCTGCCCGGCCGGGTGATCGGGCCCAGCGTGGCCGTGATTGGCGCGGGGGGATTGGCTTTGACGTAGCCACCGCTTTGGTGGGGGCGGAGGAGGGTTTGGCGGACTGGCGCGCCGCATGGGGCTTAGGCGACCCGGCCCTGACGGCGGGCGGCCTGACGCAGGCGGAGCCGCAGCTCCCGGCCCGGCAAGTCTGGCTGTTGCAGCGCAAGGCAAAAAAGCCCGGACGCGGGTTGGGCAAGACCACGGGCTGGATCCACCGGGCGCATCTGGCGGCCGAGGGGGGCAGGATGCTGGGCGGCGTGGAGTATCCGGGTTTTGGCCCGGACGGGTTGCGCATCAGGCGCGAGGGCGGCGAAGAGGTTCTGCCGGTGAACGATGTTGTTTTGTGCACCGGGCAAAAGAGCGAGCGCGCTTTGGCGAGGGCGCTTGCGGATGCGGGCCGGCCCTTCCATCTTATCGGCGGGGCTGCGCAGGCGGATCAGATCGACGCCAAACGTGCGATTGAAGAGGGCGTGCGTCTGGGCTTGCAGCTTTAGCCCGGTCAGGCGCGTCGATCAGCCGGGCAAGACTGAGCCTTGATGTCGCTTTGACCAGTGGCGCACGGGCCGACGCACGGGCCTGCACCTTCGGTTCCTGCACCGGCACATGTTGTTCGGACTCAAGCGCTTTGCGTTCAAGGACAAGTGCGATGTCCGGGCTGATGGTTTCGGTGCCACGGACCGGATTTTGCAGGCTGCAACCCGGTTTCAGGACATGCTGTCCGAGGCGCTGGCGGGGAAAAGTTGCTGGGCGATGCCTGCCAGTGACAGGTACAAAGACGACAGGATAAGACCCCAATGGGCAATCAGACCCTCGTTGAAATCAAGCCAGGCCGCGTTGGCGGCGCAAGCCAGCCAGAC
Source organism: Rhodobacterales bacterium (assembly GCA_043721775.1). Taxonomy (GTDB): domain Bacteria; phylum Pseudomonadota; class Alphaproteobacteria; order Rhodobacterales; family Rhodobacteraceae; genus Stagnihabitans. The sequence goes on along the minus strand of JAYSQA010000309.1, from coordinate 1,777 downwards.
AATCGCCATGCCAAGGTTCAGCCCGTGCCAGCGCGGCGTGCGCGTCGGGTGAATGAACTTCAGGTTCAGGAACATCGCAACCGTCAGCGCTATGACCGTGCCCAGCACCACGAATTGCGGCGGGTCAATGGCGAACAGCACCAGAATAACCATGTTCCAGCAGGCCGGGAATCCTGCGAAACTTTTATCCTTGGTTTTCATCCGCGTGTCAGAGAAATAGATGACGGACCCATAGCAGATGACAAGGATCGCCGCCAAACCCGTCCAGTGCGGCAGCATGCCCTTGGTGTACAGCGCATAGGCTGGGATGAACACGTAAGTCAGGTAATCGACGATCAGGTCCATCAGGACACCGTCGTACAGGGGCCAGTTCGCCACCGTGTCATAGCGCCGTGCCAGCGGGCCGTCGATGCCATCGACAATCAGCGCCACAACCAGCCAAAGGAACATCATGCTCCAACTGCCCTCCACCGCCGCCAGCATGGCCAGCATCGACAGAACAGACCCCGTCGCGGTGAGAAGGTGAACCATCAGAGCTTTGAAGCGAATATCCATGATGCTTGATGGCCGAATTGGGCCGATCTTGCAAGCGTGGGGTGGCTGTCAGGTCCGTTGGTTACGCCACCTTTCATGACCCAAGCACAGAAAGAAATTTCTGTGACAGAACATCCTTGCTGGCCGAAACGTCGGGGCCGCCAGCCCCTACGGCCGTGGCGTTGAACAACGATTCGTAAAGCGATCGGGCGGGGCCGGATGTATTGGACTGGCTGGCATCATCCTTTGCGGTGCCCGTCAGGCTGGAAAGGGCGGATTTCAGTTCAGACTGGCTCAACTTGCCATCACCGTCGGTGTCAAGACTGGCGATGATCTGCGACAGGAAATCATCCAGCGGCGACTTGTTTGCCCCGGATTTGCCTTCTGTGCCTGCGTGAACCAGTGCGTCAAACAGCGATTGCGCGGTCGCACCGATGCCTTGGGGGGGGGGTAAAGATGGAAGAGGTTGTGCAGCGGCGCTGGCTGCGATTTGGGTCGGGTTTGTGGTGGCGTCGGTTTGACTGCGCCCAAACAGCGCCAGCAACGCCGCGGCATTGCTGCCCGAAACGGCAGAAATCATGGCATGTTCCTTCTGGATCGCATCCCTTTTGGGACTGACATCAAGCTTGCCGGAAAATAGTTGACGAAAGCCTAAGCTCCACGGTTGTTTTCGTAAAACTTGATACAAATCAGGCACGAGGATGAGCCGCGTCAGCGACAGCGATCAGGTTGACGGTGGCGCCAAAAAGGTCGCCACCGGGCAGGCAGATGGTCAGGTTGCCGTCATCCGGTGACCTGTAGTGCCGAAAGAAACTTCTGCGCGACATCATTGTTGATGGTGACAGAGGTGGAATTCGACGCCTCGTTCGTGACGGCATTGAACAGCCCCTCGTATAGCGACTTGGCTGCTGTGCTGCCACTGGACGAAGCCGTGCGCGACGTCTGATCAGACAGAGGCGGGCCACCGGAAGGCGGACCACCTGGAGGCGGGCCACCTGGAGGCGGGCCACCTCCGGAACCTGTCAACGACTTTGATACAGTTGGTTTTTGAGATTAGGCTTGGGCTGGCTCGGTTTTCCTGGGCGGGGTGATCCAGACCGCGGTCGGGATTTGGGGTGGTTTGGGGTGCTGGCGGACGAAGCGCTTTGGGGTGCTGGGGAACGCGGCGTCAAGTGCGGTTTGGCGGGCGGCGTGGATGGTGGCCGCTTGCCCGAAGTGGATCTGGTCGGGCGTCATCAGGCCG
>JAYSQA010000308.1:0-30199 GCA_043721775.1 Rhodobacterales bacterium | reverse complement strand
CGTCATGCGCTAGGTCGGGGGTGTGGGTTTGCCCATGCGCCACGACTAACACCATGGAGTCACGCAGGGAATCCCCAACGAGTCGTGCAACAGAGCCTCGTATAGGTGCCAAACCTTTTGGAGTTGTTCTTTATACTTGGCCATGCTTGTCTCCTACAGACTTACCGGGGCCGGATTGCCCCAACCATCAACCATTGCCGCACCGAAAATAAACTGGCGAATTTTGACCTTATGCCTTGTCAACCAATTGTATTTCCCCGATTTTCTTTGAAGCTGCCCTACGATAATCCCAGGATGCCTTTGTAGTCTGCGGGCAAGCCCAAGTGTGTCTGGCTCGGACATATAAGGATACTTGCGGATGAAGAAGGATTCTATGGCATCTTGCGGTGCGCAAAATTCCGCAGCGGCCTTGTTGGCCATCACCTCTTCCGCCGACAAATCGCCAGATTGGGTGTCCAAGTCCATGTCAACCATTTTCAACGACAATTGATCTTTCTTGCCGTCCTTGTTTAGAAGGTGTTCCAATTCGTGCCGCAGAACGAACCAGAAATTGTCAATCCTGTCGTGGCGACAAGTCATTCCGACTACGGGCGACTTCGGATCAAGCCAAAAACAAACGCCATCAATGTTGGCTTTCGGAAGCGTCTCGACAACCGCATAACGCACTCCGCACTCCGCCAAAATGCGGGGAACGTGGCGCACTTCTTCCGGGTCGACCATCAGGCGCGGCAACTGGGAAATCGCTTCTTTCAGTGCATTCTCGGAGTATGCAGGGACGACCATCTCACTGGCGATCTGCCGAACCCGAAAAAGCCACGCCCATTGCAAGGGCGTAGTCTCCGAATAGTCGCCGCCTTTCTTGGCGTTGTGGGACAGACACGGCACTTCGTTGAGATTGTTCGTTCGGAAAAACCTCATGAACTGTGCTTCGAGCAGGCCAACATCCTCGGTGGCCTCAAACCAGCCACGTTTGATCATCTCTCGGATTGGGAAGGTGGATTGCAAAAAGGCCCGCCGCTCAATCGCCGGATCAGCAGCCTTCGCCGTCGAAAGTTCATAAGCCTTCTGAAGGTTCATGAAATACTCAGGCGAAATATCAAAGGCCTTCGACAAGGCAAGCGCCATCTCAGGGCTGATGCCTCGCTTCCCCGACATGATCGGGTTGATCGCCTGGTCGGATACGCCGAGAACGTAAGCAAGATCGCGCTGAAGCCATCCGCGCGCTTCGATTTCATCCTTGATGAATTCGCCGGGGTGGGGGACCTCTGCAAGCAAAGACGCTATACTCACCTTTAAGCCTCCTTAATGCGGATCACCGATGAAGGTAACAGTGGCAACAGCGCCAGCCCCTTCTCCCGCAACAGTGAAGAAAATCCGATACTGACCATTTATTCGTACTGACCTTGCTTCATTGCTTCCTCCCTTTCGAATCTTGTAGTCCAGACCCCCGATTTTTGTCAGATCGCGCTCGCAGGTTGCGAACGCCAGCTTCAAAAGCGTTTTTCGGGCACCCTTGATGACGGCGAAAGGCAAGCCCGTCTTGTGGGCCTGGTCTGTGCATATCCGTGCAAGATCGTCATTTTCGAACTCAACCTTCATGCTGAATCCGTATAGCCTAGCGAGGTTTGGCCGTCAACACTCCACTTAACGTCATGCGTTTATTTCTCTAATAGCTTGACTATTGGTCAGTTTGAAACTATGTTGACGGTATGAACAAGCTGGATGCCAAAACCCGCGCCCTGATCATCCGCCTTCTAGTGGAAGGCAACTCCATCCGCTCGACCACGCGCATCGCAGACGTATCCAAGAACACGGTCACAAAGCTGTTGGAAGATGCCGGGAAAGCCTGCGCCGAATACCATGACTTGCATGTCCGCGACGTCAAAGACTCTCACGCCCAAGCGGATGAAATCTGGTCGTTCTGCGACGCCAAGGAACGGAACGTCGCTGCGGCGAAGGCAGCCCCGGAAGACGCCGGTGACATCTGGACTTGGACTGCCATGGATCGCGACTCCAAGCTGATGATTTCCTACACCGTAGGCGACCGTTCGCAGGCGACTGCGCGCGAGTTCATGTTCGACTTGGCCGACCGACTGGCGACCCGCATCCAACTGACCACGGACGGGCACGGCGCTTACCTGAAGGCCGTCGCCGACGCTTTCTCGGGCGATGTGGATTACGCCATGTTGATCAAGCAATATGGTGATCCGACCGGCGGCAAAACCCCAGAGCGCCGCTATTCCCCCGCAGAATGCACAGGCGCTATCAAGGAACCGATCTTCGGCAAGCCCGACATGGCAGCAGTCAGCACGTCGCATGTGGAACGGCAGAACCTGACCATGCGCATGGGGATGCGCCGCTTCACCCGCTTGACAAATGCCTTCTCCAAGAAGGCAGGGAACCACGCTTACGCGGTCGCCCTGCACTTCATGCACTACAACTTCTGCCGCACCCACAAGACACTGCACGTGACCCCGGCGATGGCCGCTGGCGTGACTGACCGCCTCTGGGATATAGCCGATCTAGCGGCACTGGTGGAAGCTGCTGATGAAGCACCGAAAAAGCGCGGCCCCTACCAGAAAAAAGAGATTTCAAACTGACCCACCACCAGTTCGCCTGCGAGGCTTTTCCAAAGCCGGCAATGCCCCTATGATGGACCAACACAAGGTGGGGCAGGCAGGATGAAGGTTGCAATTTGGGTCGGTCTGGTGGCGGCCCTGACGCTTGGGGCCTGCGGCACCCCGATCCCGGTGGCAGCCCCGGCCCCCGAGGATCTGGCCGGTGAGGCGATCCGTCGCGGCGCAGGGGGGCCGCCCTTGACCCCGCAAAGCGCTTGCTGGGGCCATGACACCATTCCGGCGATGATCGAGACCGTGACGGAAACCGTGCTCGACCAGCCCGAACTGCGCGACAAGGCTGGCACTGTGATCCGGCCCGCCAGCTATTCCAGCACAGCCAAACAGCGCATGGTGCATGACCGGGCAGAGGTTTACATCCGTACGCCCTGCTACAACCAGCTGACACCCGACACCATCGCTACCCTGCAACGGGCCCTGAAGGCGCGCGGCTATTACCTGCTGCCGCTGACCGGGGAACTGGACCCCGCCACCATGACCGCCATCCGCCGATATCAGGCCGACCATGGGCTTGATACGCCGGTCCTGTCCCTGAAGGCCGCCGAGACGCTGGGCCTGGTGGCCGTGGATCAGTCAAAACTGTGAGGGCCTATGAAGCCGAGGTGCTGCGCCAGTGGGGAGAACAATCTGACGGCGGGCGAAGCAATGGCGGGAAAGGCGATGGCAAGCAAGGCGATGGTAGGCAAGGCGATGGCGCGCATGATCTGGGCCATCTGCGCCGGGTCTGGGCCAATTGCCAAAGGATTGCCGCTGATGGCGCAGCCGGCGGTGCAGATATGGCGGTGCTGGAGGCGGCAGCCTTCTTCCATGACCTTGTGAACCTGCCCAAGTCGTCACCCGACCGCGCCCGCGCCTCGACCCTTTCGGCAGCGGCGGCTTGCGCTTATCTGGCCTCCACCGACTTTCCGGCGCACAAACTGAAGGCCGTGGCCCATGCCATCGCCGCCCACAGTTTTTCAGCCGGTATCGTGCCGCTGACGCCAGAGGCGAAGATATTGCAGGATGCTGACCGGCTGGAGGCTTTGGGCGCGATAGGCATCGCCCGGATGTTCCATGTGGCGGGGGCAATGGGCGCGTTGCTGTTCGATGCGGATGACCCGTTGGCGAAAAGCCGCGCACTGGATGACCGGCGCTTTTCGCTGGATCACCTTGTGACCAAGCTTTTCACCTTGCCCGGCACCATGCAGACCGCAATGGGACGCAGACTGGCTGAAGAGCGGGTGGCGTGGATGCAGGCTTTCCGCGACAGGCTGCTGGACGAGATTGCATGAAAAGGGCGGCGGGTCTGACCCCGCCGCCGTCCTTGTCCTTCTGGCAGCTTATTGCAGCGCCCGTTACTCCAGTGACAGTGCCACAAAGCGCGGGTCGCCTTGGGTGCGTACAAAAAGTAGCAGCGACTTGCGGCCGGCATCCTTGGCTTCAGACACCCGGTCCTGCAAGTCTTTCAGGGTGGCTATCTTTTGCTGGCCGCCATCGGTGATCACATCACCCTTGCGCAGACCCTTGGTATAGGCCTCGGATGCCACGTCGACATCCATCACGACCAGCCCCTTGTCGCCCGCCTGCATCCCCAGATCGGCGACCATATCGTCAGTCACGGCTTGCAGGGTCAGGCCCAGAACCACGCCCGTTGCCGGTTTTTCCGGCGCGGTGGTGGTGGACTTGTCGGCAGCCGGTTGCGCCTCGGCATCTTCACGGCGGCCCAGCTTGACGCTGAGGTCGGTCGACTTGCCAGCGCGCAGCACCACGACCGGAACCGTATCGCCAATCGGCGCATCAGCCACGATGCGGACCAGGCCTTTGGAATCATTTACCTCTTTGCCGTTGAACGTCACGATGACGTCACCCGACAGGATACCGGCATCCTTGCCCGGACCATCCGGCACATCCGTCACCAAAGCGCCCTTGGCTTCCGGCAGACCCATGGCGTCGGCCACGTCCTGACTGACGTCCTGAATGCGCACGCCCAGCCAGCCGCGACGGGTTTCGCCGAACTGCTTCAGCTGATCGACGACCTTCGAGACGACATTCGACGCCATCGAGAAGCCAATGCCGATCGACCCGCCCGAGGGCGACAGGATCGCCGTGTTCATCCCGATCACTTCACCGCTGACGTTGAACAACGGACCGCCCGAGTTGCCCTTGTTGATGGCCGCATCGGTCTGGAAGAAGTCATCGTAGGTGCCGTTCAACTCTCGTCCACGGGCCGAGACGATACCGGCCGAAACCGAAAAGCCCTGCCCCAAGGGGTTGCCCATCGCCACAACCCAGTCGCCAACACGCATCTTGTCGCTGTCGCCAAAGCCCACGAAGGGCAACGGGTCCTTGCTGTCAACCTTCAGAAGCGCCACGTCGGTCTTCAGATCGCGGCCAATCAGCTTGGCCTTGAAGGTCTTGTGGCCGAAGGTTTCAATCTCGATATCATCGGCGCCGTCGATGACGTGGTTGTTGGTCACGATGTAACCATCGGCCGAGATGATGTAGCCCGATCCCAGCGCCTCGGACCGTTCCATGGGTGACTGATCCGGGGACTGGCCATTCTGGCCATTGAAATCCTTGAAGAACTTCTCGAACGGCGAGCCGGGCGGCACCTGCATCTGCGTGTCGGCTTGCGCTGCCACGATGGAAGAGGTGGTGATATCCACCACCGCCGGAGAGAATTTTTCGACAAGGTCGGCAAAACTGGGCGGTACGCCCTGCGCCTGAACGGCCCCGGCCATGGGGCTGAGTGTCAGTGCAAAGCCCATGCCCAGCGCCATCAGCGCACGGCGCGGCTTTTGGGCCCGCAGGCTTGGAAAACGGATGATAGGATCAGTCGCTTGCACGTTCGAACTCCTCTCGATGTGCCCGACCCCGCCAATGCGGGGCCGAAGGTGGTATGCCTGCATATTCGGCTGTGGGCTGCGTTTTGCAATGCAAACCCACTCGCGCAGGCTCAAAGTGGTGTGAGAACCGGGTGGGGGAATTGTAACAATTCCGTCACATCCCCCCCGATGTCAGGGCGCTGCCGGGGCACTTCCACCCGCCACCGTGCTGCCGTTGCCCGTGGCCTGCGCCTTGTCGCCGCTGGCGGGCACAGCCGAGGCCGCCCCCTGCGCGCCAAGATACTGGAAGAACTCGCCCTGTGGCGACAGAACAAAAGCGGTGTTGCCGGGCTGGAAGGCGGTGGAATAGGCCGTCAAAGACCGGGTGAACGCGAAGAATTCCGGGTCCTTGCCGTAGGCCGCCGCGTAAATCTCTGACCGTTTGGCGTCGGCTTGACCACGGATGATTTCGGCCTGCTTGCTGGCCTCCGAAGTGATTTCCACCGCCTGCCTGTCGGCTTCGGCGCGCAGGGTCTGCGCCGCCTCGTTGCCCCGGGCAATTTCATCGGTTGCATCGCGCTGGCGTTCGGCCTGCATCCGGCTGTAGGTCGCATCCAGGTTCTGCTGCGGCAGGTCAGTCCGGGTCAGGCGCACGTCGATGACGTCGACACCCAGCGTGGCGGCCTTGGTGCGGGCATTGTCGCGGATCTTGTTCATCAGCGCCATGCGGTCTTCCGACAGCACCGATTGCAACGGCACAGACCCCAGCACATCGCGCACTTCCGGGTTCACGATCTTGGACAGGTTGTCGCGCGCCGCATCAATGCCGCCCAAACCCACGGCCCGGCGGAACTTCTGCAAATCGACGATCCGCCAGCGCGCAAAAGCATCAACCACCAGACGGCGGCTGTCGGCGAAGGTAATTTCCTGCGGATCGGTCACCAGCCCCAGGATACGGTCGTCATAGCGGAAGACGTCCTGAATGAACGGCGTCTTGAAATACAGACCCGGTTCATCCACCACCTGCTTGACCTCGCCAAACTGCAAGACCAGCACCTTTTCGCGGGCATCAACCACGAAGATCGAAGACATCGCCGTGGCCAGCAAGATCGCCAGCACGGGAAGCGTATAGATCAGCTTCATCAGTTGCTTCCCCCAGAAGTTGACGGTGAGGTTGACGGCGTTGTGGCAGGCGTCTTCGGCGTGAACAGGTTGTTCAGCGGCAGGTAAGGCACCGTGCCCTGACTGGCAGCATCATCCATGATCACCTTGTTCGCGCCACCCAGAACGGCCTCCATCGTTTCAAGATACATCCGTTTGCGCGTCACTTCCGGGGCCTTCACATACTGGTCATAGACCGAGACGAACCGGCTGGCGTCACCTTCCGCCTGATTGACGACCCGCGCGGCATAAGCCTGCGCCTCTTGCCCGGTTTGCGAGGCCTGGCCCCGCGCCGCCGCCGTTATCTTGTTGGCGTAAGCGTTGGCCTCTTTCTGCAAGCGGTCGCGTTCCTGCTGTGCGGCCTGCACGGCACGGAAGGCATCGGCCACCTCTGACGGGACGTCAGATTTCAAGAGGTTGACCCGCACCACCGAAATTCCGCTGTCATAGCTGTCAAGCGTCGATTGCACTTCGGTCGTCAGGCTGGTTTCCACCTCGCCGCGGTTTTTGTTCAGGATCGGGGCCAACTCGCTGCGCGCCACGATATCGCGCACGGCACTTTCTGCCACGGCGCGGATGGTGTCTTCCGGTTCGGCCAGGTTGAACAGGTACTTCGCCGGGTCATTGACGTTCCAGACCACCTGGAATTCAACATCCACGATGTTCTGATCACCGGTCAGCATCAGCCCATTGTCCAGATCACCGCCCGCACCGGTGCCGATATCGGTCGTGCGCTGCTGGCTGGTGTTGACAATCTCGGCCGAGACAATCGGCCAGGGGGCCAGGTTCAGACCATCGGCCTTGACCTGATAGAACTTGCCCAAAAACAACTCGACTGAGCGTTCGTTGGGCTGAACCTGATAAAACGACATGTAGGCCCAGGCCAACCCCAAGGCGATTGCGCCCGAAATCAGCCCTTGCCGGGACAGGAACCAGTTGCCGTCGCCATTGGGTGACCCACCCTGGCCGCCGCCCGGACCCTTGCCGCCGCCGCCCATGATCACGCGCAAACGCTCTTGCCCCTTGCGCAGAACCTGATCGAGGTCAGGAATTTGCGAGACCGGTCCACGCCGTTCGTCACGAGGTTCCGGTTTGGGCCGCTTTTCTTCCTCGGGGTCGTTTCCGCCGCCCCAGGGGCCATTCCCACCTGCCATCGGTTATCCTTCTCTGATGTTCATGGGTAAACTGGGTGTTTTGACCCAGATTTCAAGTCAATGCGCCCTAAACAGGTGGATGCCGACGTACGGGCTTGCGCATCGTGACCAATTCTTCCGCCGCTGTCGGGTGAACGGCCACGGTGCGGTCAAAGTTTTCCTTGGTCGCACCCATCTTTACGGCAATCGCCGCAAGCTGGATCATCTCTCCGGCTTCAGGGCCCACGATATGACAACCAAGCACCTGACGCGTCACCTCGTCGACGATCAGCTTCATCAAGGTGCGGTCCTGCCGCCCGGCAAACAGGCTTTTCATCGGGCGGAAGTTGGTCGCATAAACCTCCACCCCGCCGCGCGCCTTGCCCTGCTCTTCGGTCATTCCCACTGCCCCCATCTCAGGTTGGGTGAAGACAGCCGAAGGCACCAGCGCATGATCAGGCTTGGAAGGCACGGCGCGGAACACCGTATCGGCAAAGGCATGACCCTCGCGGATCGCCACCGGCGTCAGGTTGATCCGGTTGGTCACATCCCCCACCGCATAGATCGAGGGCACCGAGGTCTGGCTCCACTCGTCCACGATGATCTCGCCCAGCTTGCCAAACTGAACCCCCAAAGCCTCAAGCCCAAGACCCTGCGCATTGGGGCGGCGGCCCGTGGCGTAAAGTACAAGGTCAACCTCAGCGGTCGCGCCATCGGTCAGGGTAGTCAGAATGGCCTTCCCGGTCCGCTCCAGCTTGATCACGTCGGTGTCGTAGCGGATCGTGATGCCGTTGTCCTGCATCGCGGCGGCCACATGAACCCGCGCCTCGTCATCAAAGCCGCGCAGGATCTGCGGGCCCCGGTAGACCAGCGTGACCTCAACCCCAAGGCCATTGAGAATGCATGCAAATTCGCTGGCGATATAGCCGCCGCCCACCACCAGCGCACGGCGGGGCAGGGCCGGCAGATGGAACATCGCGTTCGAGGTCACCGCCAGATCGCCGCCCGGAATATCTGGCACAAAGGGCCAGCCGCCGGTGGCAATCAGGATATGCTTGGCCGTAACACTTTCCCCCGTCGCCAGCCGCACCGTATGGGCATCCAGCACGACGGCACGGCTGTCATGGATCACTACACCGGCATTCTGCAACGTGGTGCGATAGGCGCCCTCAAGGCGGGTCAGGTCAGCCTCAAGCGCTGTGCGGAATTTGCTCCAGTCGAACGCACCCGCCGTCACCTCCCAGCCATAAGCCGCCGCATCCGCAATCGCCTTGGGATAGCCCGAGGCGTTGACCATCAGCTTTTTCGGCACACAGCCCCTGATGACGCAGGTGCCGCCCATCCGGCTTTCCTCGGCCAGCCCGACCCGCGCGCCGCCCTCGGACGCTGCAATCCGCGCTGCCCGCACGCCGCCAGAACCGCCACCGATGACGAACAGGTCATAATCAAAGGACAAGGGCAAACTCCAATGTGGCAAACTCCAATGTGGCAAACTTCACCTGGTCAGACGTCACGCGATCAATCGCTGAAATCGCGGAAGATATTGTCGTTCGGCTCGATCGTGATGCGATCATCGCGTTCGGTGCCCTCGTTGATGTCGCGCACCGTCACCCGACCGTCCGCATGGCCGATCACCACAATGTCACAGATATCAATGAACAGGCCATTTTCAACCACGCCGGGGATCTGGTTCAGCACCAAAGCAAGTTGCCTTGGGTTGCCGATCCGCCGCAGATGCAGGTCAAGGATGTAATTGCTTTCGTCCGTGACCAAAGGCCGCCCGCCGTTCATCCGCACGGTGACGTCGCGGTTCAGCACATCCAGCGCCTCCAGCGTTTCTTCGATCAGCGCCTTGGTGGTCTGCCAGCCGAAGGGAATAACCTCCACCGGCAAAGGGAAAGCCCCCAACGTCGCCACCTCCTTGGCCGCATCGGCAATCACGATCATCTGATCCGACGCCGTCGCCACGATCTTTTCCTGCAACAGCGCCGCCCCGCCGCCCTTGATCAGCGCCAGTTGCCGGTCAAACTCATCCGCGCCGTCAATCGTCACATCCAGCCACTTCGCCTCGTCCAGCGAGACAACATGGATGCCGACCGACTTTGCCAGTTCCGCCGTCCGGGTCGAGGTTGGCACACCGATGATCCGCAAGCCCTCTTCGCGCACCCGCTCACCCAGACAGCGCACCATCCACGCGGCGGTTGACCCGGTGCCAAGCCCGACTTTCATGCCGGGTCGCACATAATCCACCGCCCGTTTGGCGGCGACATACTTGGCCTTGTCGATAGGGGAAAGATCGGCGGGCATCGCGGGCTCCTTCTGGTCAACAATGCTTATAGCAAAGCATTTGCCGGGGGCGAGGGGGAAACAGTCGCTTGACACTTCTGGCGTTACTCCTACATTGCGAATAAGTCGCAATTGCAGTCGCAAACCCGTGAGCATTATCGAACCCATCAGCAAATCCGTCTGGCGTGCTCCGCGTGGCGAGGCCGCCCTTTCCGATGTTCACCGCTCCATTCCGTTGGGGGCGACACCGTGGAAGCGGTTTTTGGCCTTCCTTGGGCCAGGTTACATGGTTGCGGTCGGCTATATGGACCCGGGCAACTGGGCGACCTCGCTGGCTGGTGGGTCAAAGTTCGGCTACGCGCTGCTGTTTGTGGCCCTTCTGTCGAACCTGATGGCGATCGTGCTGCAATCGCTGTCGGCCCGCTTGGCCATTGGCACCGGGCGCGACCTTGCCCAGGCCTGCCGTGACGCTTTCCCCCGGTTCGTGACCCTGCCGCTGTGGCTGGCGGCCGAGATCGCCATCATCGCCACCGACGTCGCCGAGGTGATCGGCACCGCCATCGGCCTGAACCTTTTGTTCGGCATCCCGCTGGAGCTGGGCGTCCTGATCACCGCGCTGGACGTTTTCCTGATCCTTTGGCTGCAAAAACGTGGTTTTCGCAAGCTTGAGGGTTTCGTGATTGCCCTTCTGGCCCTGATCGCCGTCTGCTTTGCCATTCAGATCGTGCTGGCCAATCCCGATTGGGCCGGCGTGCTGCACGGCTTTGCCCCCACGACCGAGATTCTGCACAATCCCGAGATGCTGTATCTTGCCCTTGGCATCCTTGGCGCCACGGTGATGCCGCACAACCTTTACCTGCATTCCGCCATCGTGCAGACCCGCGACTGGGGTGACCGTCCCGAAGACCGGCGCGAGGCTTTGCGCTTTGCCACCATAGATTCCACAGTGGCGCTGATGTTCGCCTTGTCGATCAACGCCGCAATCCTGATCCTTGCCGCCGCCTCTTTCCACGCCAGCGGCCAGACCGAAGTGGCCGACCTTGGCGATGCCCACAAACTGCTTGGGCCTTTGCTCGGCGCAGGCATAGCACCCATGCTCTTCGCCGTGGCGCTGCTGGCCTGCGGCCTGAATTCCACCGTCACGGCCACCCTTGCAGGTCAGGCTGTGATGGAGGGTTTCCTGCAAATCCGCCTGCCACCGTGGTTGCGCCGCCTGATCACCCGCCTTCTTGCGATCATACCCGCCGCAGGAGTGACGATCTTTTACGGCACTGAGGGCACCGGACGGCTTTTGATCCTGACGCAGGTGGTTTTAAGCATGCAACTTTCGTTCGCCGTGGTGCCTTTGGTGATGTTCACCACCTCCAAATCCCGGATGGGCGATCTTGTTGCCCCGCGCTGGCTGGCGGCATTGGCATGGGTTGTTGCGGTGGCCATCATACTTTTGAACCTGAAGCTGCTGTGGGATTTCCTGTCGGGCTGAACCTTCGGCCGAAATTCAGGGTGCCAGGCCCTGAACCCGAAACCGGTCAGAATAACGCAACGGTCAAAGTATGAACCCCACGCGGTCCTGCCCTGAAGGACCGCTACTCCGTGCGCCAGGCCACCTTGTACAGCATCAGGAGGTCAGCCCGGCAAGGGCTGTGCGCACCTCGTTCAATGTCACCTTGCCGTCACCATCGGCATCAAAGCCCATCAGCACCTTGACCCGTGCCATCGCCGCCGGGCTATAGGCGGCCAACGCCGCCGTCAGGCCGAAATCCGTCAACTCCACCGGCGTCACCATCGCATTGCCATCGGCATCCGCCGCCAGAAACACCTTTTCCAGCTTGCCCCGCCCCGAGGCATTGGCGGCCCCCTCTGCCACCATCACCTCATCCCGGGTTACCGTGCCATCCGCGTCCAGATCAGCGGCGATCAGCGGCACCATGGCGCCGGTCCGCGCCTTGGCCCGCACCAGCGCCATCGCGGTGTTCACCTGCTCGTCCGTGATGCCATCTGCCGCACCATACGAGGCGATCAGCACCGTCACGGTTTTCAGGTAACCGGCCGGATTGGCCTTGACCGACTTCAGCAGCGCGTCAGGCAAAAGCGGCGAAGCCTGCGCGGCAAGGGGCAGCACACAAGCGAACAACAGCGGGATCAGGCGCATCGGAACCTCCGTTCTGGTGGTGTTTCTCTGCCCTTGATCCTGCCGCCACAGAGTTAATTGGCAGTAAACAAAACCGGAACATATCGCCGAAATTCCACCCGATTCTTTGCGATCCCGCCGTTTCTTCACAACGAAGGTCGGTTTTGCGCCCCATACCGCCGTCCGCCCCGCTATCGTGGCCCAAAGAGGAGCCCCACTGATGTCTGACGCCGCGACCCAACCGCTTTACACCCTGCATTTCTCGCCCGATTCTGCCTCGATCATCGTGCGCCTTGCGCTGCGGCTGACTGGCGCACCCTTTGCCGAACGCCAGATTGACCGCGAAGCCGGTGAACTTGACAGCCCGACTTACCGGGCCATGCACCCTATGGGCAAAATCCCGGCCATGCAGACCCCCGATGGCGCGATGTTCGAGACGGCGGCCATGCTTTTGTACCTCGCCGACCGTCACCCGGGTCTGGCCCCCTCACCTGACAGCCCAAAGCGCGCGGCTTTCCTGAAATGGCTGTTCTTCACCTCGACCAACATTCATGCGACCCTGATGCAGGTCTTCTATCCTGACCGGGTGGCAGGGCCAGCCTGTGCCGAGGCCGTCGTGGCCCATTCTGGCGCAAGGCTGCAAGAGTATTTCGCCCTGCTGGATCAGATGGTGGCCGCCGAAGCCCCGGCCTGGCTGTCGGCGCAACCCTCGATCATGGGGTTTTACATCGGGACTCTGATCCGCTGGCTGTCGGGCTTCCCCGAAGGCCATCCGGCCCGCATCACCGCCGCAGACCTGCCCGCCCTTGGTCCGATCCTTGCCGCCCTTGAAACCTCTGCCCCCGCACGCGAGGTTGCCCTGGCCGAAGGCTGTGCGCCCACCCTTTTCACCCAACCCTATTGAGGCGCCCATGTTCCTTTCGGTCTTTGACATGTTCAAGGTGGGCGTCGGCCCCTCGTCCTCGCACACCATGGGGCCGATGGTGGCAGCCGCCCGCTTTCTGAACACCCTGCGCCAGTCGCCCTTCCATGCGGCTGGCCTGAAGGCCTCGCTGCACGGATCGCTGGCCTTCACCGGCGTGGGCCACGCCACCGACCGCGCAACAATTCTGGGGCTGGCCGGGTTTGAACCCGCCACCTATGACGCCGAGAAGGCCGAAACCGTTCTGGCCGCCATCAACGCCACCCACAAGATCCTGCCCCCCGGTCTGCCCGCGCTGACCTTCGACCCGCACAAGGACCTCACCTTCGACTATGGCCCCGCGCTGCCCGGCCATGCCAACGGCATGATCATCAAGGCCACCGATGCGCAGGGCGACGTGATCTTGCAGGAAACCTACTACTCCATCGGCGGCGGCTTCGTTCTGACCGCCGCCGAACAGGCCGAGGCGTCAGGCTCCAAATCCAAAGCCCGCGCCGACGTGCCATACCCCTTCGAAACCGCTGCCGAGATGATGCAGATGGCCGCCAAATCCGGCCTGACGATCGCCCAGATGAAACTCGCCAACGAGTTGAAATTCCGCTCGAAAGCCGAGATTGACATGGGGATCGCCCGCCTGTGGGAGGTGATGACTGCCTGCATATCCCGTGGCATGGAAGGCACCGGCATCCTGCCCGGCGGCCTGAAAGTCCGCCGCAGGGCCAAAGGCATCCACGACGCCCTGATGGCCGAACGCGGCCTGAATCAGACGCCGCCCCATGTCATCAACGACTGGATGTCGCTTTATGCCATGGCCGTGAACGAGGAAAACGCCGCCGGCGGTCAGGTCGTCACCGCGCCCACCAATGGTGCCGCAGGCGTCTTGCCGGCCGTCCTGCGCTATTACCTTGACCACGTCCCCGGGGCCTCCAGCGCCAAAATCCCCGACTTTCTCTTGACCGCCGCAGCCATCGGCGGCCTGTGCAAACACAACGCCAGCATTTCCGGTGCTGAATGCGGCTGTCAGGCCGAGGTGGGGAGTGCCGCCGCCATGGCCGCCGCAGCCCTCGCCGCCGTTCTGGGTGGCAGCGTCGAACAGGTCGAAAACGCCGCCGAGATCGCCCTTGAACACCACCTTGGCATGACCTGCGACCCGGTAAGGGGCTTGGTGCAGGTGCCCTGCATCGAACGGAACGGCCTTGGCGCCATCAAGGCCGTGTCTGCCGCCAGCCTGTCGCTAAGGGGCGACGGGCAGCATCTGGTCAGCTTGGATGTCTGCATCGAAACCATGCGCCAGACCGGCAAGGATATGAACGAGAAGTACAAGGAAACCTCTTTGGGCGGATTGGCGGTCAATGTGCCGAATTGTTGATCAGCTCGAACCGCCGCGTTTGGATTTGACAAGGCTCTGTTGATGGCCTCAATGCACCCTCCTGACGGCATCGCAATGTGCCGATGTCAGGAGTGTGAAGCCATCACCGGACGCGAGGACATCCACGCCGTCAACAGATCCCCCAAAGCATCACAGCTCGATCACGATATCCGCTGCCGTCAAGGTCACGGCGGTTGTGAAGGTGGCAAGCAAAAGGGCAACCCCTGCGCCATTGCCATCGGCGTCGAACCATAAGGAATGGTCGGTCGTCCGGTAAACGAACCATTGGTCACCATTCTGCGCGGCGTTATCGGCCCGCGCCGCGAAATGGCTGGCATCCAGCGCGCCACTGGGAAGGCCGAATTCAAAGCCGGTGTCGCTGATGATCAGATGGTCGTGGTTGCCCGCCACCCTGGCAAATTAGGTGATCTGGTCGCCGCCTTCGCAAGGGGCATAATACTCTAAGCTGTCATTGCCCGTCCCGCCAGTCAGCGCGTCCGCCCCGTCCGAGCCTGCCAGGCGGTCCGCCCCCGCCCCGCCCGGCAAACTGTGGTCGCCGCCAGGGCCCCGCAGTTGATCCGCTCCCGCGCCGCCCGTCATCCGGTCATCGCCCTCGCCCGAGCCGTAAAATACCTCAACCCCGCTGAACCGGCCCCCCGCCGCATCACCACGGCTTTGGCCCGGATGGGCAAGGTTCAGCACGATGGCCGCGCTGTGATTGTAGCTGACGACGTCGATGGCATTGCCGCCCTCCACCATCTCTCGCCCCTCGCCCAGCACGACAAAGTCATCCACCGCGCCAAGGTCCAGCGTCACCCGCCGACCAGAACCTTCGCTGGTATCGACGAAATCCGCGCCGTCCCCGGGCTGATGCTGCCGTGAATGCGGCCCGCATTCTTCACGATGTCATCGCCAGCACCCGTCACCACATCGCCGTCAATTGTGGCATGGTTGGTGACCTGCACCGGGCCCTTGGCCACACTCAGATCAATGGCAAAGGTGCCACCAAACAGCAGCCCGTCGTTCATCACCTCAATGGCGATGGCCATGAACTTCCGGCCGGGATCGAAATCCCGGTCAGGTTGCCATGGATCGTGCCGAAATTGCGGATCGTCACGGTCGAGCCCAGAACCGGATCGGTTCAGATAACCCCATCTTGTTGCGAAGAAATCGAGCCCGCGTTTTCCAGACCAAAACGGGTGCCCTCCCCCATGGCGACGCCGTACTGCGCGGCGAAGATTGATCCCGAAGCCGTCAGATCGACGAAATCAGCGCCTGGCGAGTTCGGGTGGCTGAACAGAATGCCCTGCTTGGCGATGATGCTGCCGGCAATCACCGCACCCACGTTGCTGGCAAACGACCCGATTGCGTAGAAATCCGGCACGGTGACAGATCCAGACACGGTCAGATCCAGAACATCATTCGCAGCCAGGGTCTGGCCTGCGGCAGCCGTGCTTATGACAGTCGTATCGCCCTGTTCCCCGGATCATACCGGCTCTTGACAATTCCCACGCAAGCCCACCCCATCCGCGCCGAAGCGATCCAAGAAATCCGGGCCGATCCGGTCACAAACGGCTGAGAAGAAGGGCCCAGAACATGGCAAAACCGGTGTCACGCGGCCTTTTCCTGATGGTGGCCTTCTGCATCTTCGCGCCGCTGCTTGACGCCTGCTCCAAACTGGCCACAACGCAAATCCCAGTCGGCCAGATCACCGCCATGCGCTTTGTGTTTCAAGGTGTCTGCATGCTGCCGGTCATCCTGTTGATGCGGCTGGACTGGCGCGCCTCGCGCCGCGATCTGACGTTGCTGATCTTTCGCGCCGTCTGCCTGATCCTGTCGACCTACAGCTTTGTGGCTTCGGTGCAGTACATGCCCATCGCCGACGCCATCGCCATCGTCTTCGTCATGCCCTTCATCCTGATGTTCCTTGGCAAGGTGATCTTCGGCAACCCCATCGGCCCCAACCGCATCGCGGCTTCTGTTGTGGGGTTTGGCGGCGCCATGCTGGTCATTCAGCCCTCGCTCAGCCACTACGGCCTTGTCGCGCTGTTCCCCCTTGGCTGCGCGCTGTCGTTTTCCTTTTACGAGATGGCAACGCAAGCCATGTCCAACCGCGTGCATCCGGTGACGATGCAACTGCACACCTCGATCGCGGGCACGCTGATCTGCCTGCCGCTTTTGTGGGCCTTCAACGGATCAGGCATTGCCGAGCTTGACCCGGTGCAACCCGATCTTCTGAACTGGGCCTTGCTGTTCGGCGTGGGCTTCTGGGCCGCTGTCAGCCACCTGTGCATGACGGTGGCGATGAAATACGCCCCCGCCGCCACCCTGGCACCCTTGCACTACCTTGAACTGCCGATGGCGGTGTTCCTCGGCTTTGCCATCTTCGGCGATTTCCCGAACTGGCTGACCTGGGTTGGCATCGCCCTCATCACCGGGTCCGGCCTTTACATCATCCGCCACGAACACGGTCAGGCAACAGTCCATCCAATGCCGCCGCCACTGCCGACAGAGGCAATATAACCAGCATCAGGTCCGCATCGAACCTCAGGCGGACCTGACCGCTGACCTCGTTCGAGGTGCCAATCATCCCCGCTGGGCTGAACTTCAGCCCCTGCAAGGGCCAGCGCAGACCCTGACTTTCCCCCTCAACCGGCCCCATCGGGAACAGCGACAGCCGCGATCCCACGGGCAGAAGCAAGGTCAGGTCCCGGGGCGCCAGAAAGGTCACATCCGTAGCGCTCAGGATCAGACAGCGCTTGTCCTTCTGGCGCACCAGTCCGTTCAAGACCGCAAGCCCATGGTCCAGCCTTTGCCCCGCGAACCCCAGGCCCAGCACAAACGGCGCCACAATTGAACGTAAAGCCTTATCGAAATCCGTCGTGATCTGCTCGCTGATCGGATGCAGCCGCCCCGCAAGCCGCAGCCGTGCAGCGGTCGAGATCGAATCAAAATCGCCGATCACCGCCACCGGTTCCGCCCC
Organism: Rhodobacterales bacterium; assembly: GCA_043721775.1. Lineage (GTDB taxonomy): Bacteria > Pseudomonadota > Alphaproteobacteria > Rhodobacterales > Rhodobacteraceae > Stagnihabitans. The sequence continues at coordinate 12,774 of JAYSQA010000308.1, read as the reverse complement.
CAAAGCCAAAAGCCGGTCCGCCCCGCCGTCGGCTGCCACCAAAACAGGCGCCAAGGCCCGCGCTTGCGTCAGCAAACGCGCGGAAAACCGCCCGCCACCCGCCAAAGTGATACCTTCCATTGAAGGAACAATAACCTCTGTCATGTTGCTATTGTCCCTTGAATTGCGGCAACCTTGGTGAATGCCGGACACAATCAATCCTTCAAATCACCTACATTTGTCCATGGATTCGGGCGGCGATCCGATCACTTTGGTCTGATCGAGTATGACAGAAGGCGTGCATCCGATGAACGGTGCGAGTAAAGTTTTGACAGTGTCTTACGGAACCTTCAGCTGTACGCTGGAAGGCTTCGATGAACCCTTCAACACCATGAAGGCAATTGCCGAGTATTTCCGCGATCTTGCTGCCGAAGACCGCTATTTCGGGGCCGAACCGCCCACCCCCGACGCCGCCATGCTTCACCGCATTGCCGAGCGTGAGATTCAGCGCCGGGTCGAGGCCAAGATCGAAGACAACGGCGTGATCCTGCGCGCCGAACAGGGCGTTGTCCCCAAAGTCAGCTTCCCCAGCAAATCCACCCAGATGCCGATTTACGGCGCCGAACCTGCCCCCGAACGCGGCCCTGTCCCCGTGCTGTCGTCGGTGGCCGAGGCTGCCCCCGCCATCGACTCCGCCGCCGCCCGCCTGTCCCGCCTGCGCGCCTCACAAGTTCAGGCCGCCTCCGCCACGATCCGGTCCGCATCGCTTCAGGCCACCGCGTCGGTTAAGACCATTGCAACCCCAACCGCCAAAGCCTTCCCCGCCGAAACTGAGGTCACGGAAACTGCGGTCACGGAAACTGGGGTCACGGAAACTGGGGTCACGGAAACCATCGTGGCTGAAACCAGCTTGCCTGAACTTGCCTTGGTAGTGAAGGCACCGGAAACTCTGGTGATTGCAGAGAGTGTCGTGATCTCGGCAGGGGGCGGCGCACAGGCCGGTGCAGAACTTTCCGGGCAAGCACCTGCAACGGGTGCCGAAACGCAACCTGAACAGATTTCTGACGTGGCTGTCGAACTGGAAACAGAACACGTTGTCATGCCGATTGTAGACGTTGCCAAGGAACAAGACGCCGATAATACTGCCAAAGCGGCCGCCGAAACGCCCGAAAGCGCGGAAACGCCCGAAAGCGCAGGGATATCTGCAATCGCAGGAACTGCCGAAATCGTCGTCGAAAAGGCACTAGTGAAAGCCGCCCGCCGGGCCAGAAAGGCCAAAGCGCTGCCGCCCCCGGAAGATGCCGCAGCCGCGCCGACCCATTCTGCCGAACAGGCTGACGATCGGGCTGCCGACCAGCCCGCTGAAACCCCCGCGCCGCTTCCAGCTTCCTTGACCGAAGCGGTAGTCGCCGCGGCACCTGGGGCCGCGCTTGAACCGGTGATTGCCGCAGCACCCGATCCGCTGCATGACAGCCTTTCCGCCGCCATCCGCGAAACGCTGGCTGGTCTTGACGCGGCAGATGACCAGCTTGCCTCTGAAACTGCTGGAACCCGCTTTGCCCAACAGAACGCCCTTGTCGACACGGCCTTCCCGGAAGCCAACTGGAATGAAGAGGATTGGTTCGAAAATGCGCTGCTGAAAGAGTCCGACCCTCTGCCCGAGGACGTCAAGCCCGCAGCCGAAGACGAACCCCTGTTCGTGGCCGAAGAGGATTTTGCCAACACCGCGCCACGCAACGCCCCGCCACGAAATACCGCGCCACAAAACACTGCGTCACAAAACACTGCGCAAGACATTCAGGCCGAAGCTGACCGCGTCCTTGTGCCAGGCAACATCCCTTCAGCCCAAGTCCCTGCCCGGACACAACATCTGGTGGGCCCGGAATTGGAATCTGGTCTGGACGCAGACCTGGAAGCAGACTTGGCAACCGGCTCCGCAGCACAGCCCGCACCGGAACCCGACGCCAAGCCACAGCCTGACGTGACGCTGTCCGCCCCGGTCGTGGCTGAAAAGCTGCAACGCGCCCGCGCCCGCGTCATCAAGATCCGCCGTCTGGACGCCGTGCCTGCCGATCAAGCGGTGCCAGCGGACCAAACCGCAATGCAAACCGTCCCCCCCCCCGCGCCGACTGCGACCGCGTCACCATCTGCAATATCGTCTGCTGCGGCAATGCCCGCAAACCCTTTGCAACTGACCCCCGAGGCCGAAGCCGCGCTGGCAAACGAACTCGCCGATCTTGAGGCAGAGCTTGCCCGCCCAACCCCCGCGACACCCGCCCGCCTTGAACCCGCAGCCGCCATAGCCGCAGCCGCCTTAACCGAAGCCGCCTTAACCGAAGCCTTGACGCCCACAGCAGCGCCTCAAGACCCCACGGCACCAGAGCAGGCTGCCACACCTGCCGCGCTTGAACCTGCACCAGCGGCCTCAGTCCCCCGGCCCCGGGCGACTGAAATTGCCGTGGCTGAACCTCACCGCCTTGCTGCGGCGGCAACCGATGACGATTCGGTCAACCGCCTTCTGGCCAAAGCCAATACCGAACTAGAGGTGCCTGAAACCAAACGCCGCCGTTCGGCCATAGCGCACTTGAAGGCGGCGGTTCTGGCCACCGTCGCCGAACGGCGCAGCAATCCCGATGGCAAGAAACCCGATCAGCGGATGGACCCCTACCGCAAGGACCTTGATCAGGTCGTCCGCCCGACAGATCGCCCGGCGCCGCTGGTGCTGGTCTCGTCGCAACGCATCGACCGCAAGCCTGACGAAGCCCCCCGCACCCAGGCCATACCGCATGTCCAGCCCGCCGCAGCACTGGCCCCGGCGCAAAGCCAGCCCATCCAGGTTCAACCTGTGCGGCCGCGCCGAGTGACTTCGGGCGGGGCCAGCGCTCAGGCACTTTCGGCAGTTCTGCACCGCGAAGTAGACCTGACCCCCGACGACATGGACAACATCTTCGCCGACCCCAAACCGCAAAGCTTCGCGGCATTTGCCGACAGCATTGGCGCCCACGCCATGCCAGACCTGATCGAGGCGGCAGCTGCCTATTGCACCCTTGTCCTTGGCCTTGAAAGCTTCCCGCGCCCGCTGCTGTTTCAGCAGATCGAGCAGGTCACCGGCGAAACCGTAATGTCGCGCGAAGATGGCTTGCGCGGTTTTGGCCGCCTGTTGCGCGATGGCCGTCTGACCAAGACGAAACGCGGCCAGTATGCCCTTGCTGAAACCTCGCCCCTGCTGACCGAGGCGAAGCGCCGCGCCTGATCCCGCAGGACCCATAACGAACCGGGCCATATCGAAGAAGGCCCGTAACCAAAAAGGCGGAAGGTGATCCCTTCCGCCTTTTGTCATTTCATGCGGTGATCGGTATCGGGCTTATGCATCAGGGTCCGGCTGGCCAATTCCCAGAAACAGTGGCCGAAACGGCAGCATCCACAAGAAGCCAAGCCCGCCATAAATCGCCAGTTCCACAAAGACCGAAGGCCGGTCGATCAGCCCTACCAGCGTCACCGCCAGCACGATATAGGCGGGCAACCCCACGCACAGCACCAAAAGCGCCACCCTGCGCCGGGTCTTGTAAGTCAGCGCCATGTCGATCTCCTTATCGGCCCTGCAACGGGCACTGTTCGGTCGGCAGTCCACGCGCCAACGTGCCGCATGGCAAGCGGTCAATCGGCAAACGGATCGGTGACCAGAATGGTATCGTCACGCTCTGGACTGGTGGAAAGTAGCGCCACCGGGCACTGGATCAACTCTTCAATCCGCCGCACGTATTTGATCGCAGCGCCGGGCAGTTGCGCCCAGGACCGCGCACCTGCGGTGGTCTCGGGCCAACCTTCCATCTCTTCATAAATGGGCGTGCAGCGCGCCTGCGCATCCGCCGCCGTGGGCAGATACTCCAGCCGCTTGCCGTCCAGATCATAGGCCACACAGATTTTCAGCGTCTTGAAGCCGTCCAGCACGTCCAGCTTGGTCAAGGCAATCCCTGACACGCCACTGGTGGCACAGGTCTGCCGCACCAGCACCGCATCAAACCACCCGCAACGCCGCTTGCGGCCGGTGACTGTGCCAAACTCATGGCCGCGCTGACCAAGCCGCTCGCCATCGTCATCCTTCAACTCTGCCGGGAACGGACCTTCTCCCACGCGCGTGGTATAGGCCTTCACGATCCCCAAAACGAAATCAATCGCCGTAGGCCCCAGGCCAACCCCGGTCGCCGCCTGCCCCGCAATGACGTTGGACGAGGTCACAAACGGATAAGTCCCGAAATCAATGTCCAACAGCGCGCCCTGCGCGCCTTCAAACAAGATCCGCTTGCCCGCCCGGCGCGCATCATCCATCACCTTCCAGACTGGCTGCGCATAAGGCAGCACCTGCGGCGCAATCTCGCGCAGGGCGGCCAGCAGCGCCGCCTTGTCAACCGGCTCGACGCCCAAGCCCCGGCGCAAAGCGTCATGGTGCCCGATCAGCCGGTCAACGCGGGCAATCAAGGTCGCCTCATCGGCCAGATCGGCCACCCGTATGGCGCGGCGTCCCACCTTGTCCTCATAAGCAGGCCCGATGCCGCGCCCGGTGGTGCCGATCTTGGCAACCCCCACCTGGCCTTCACGCGCCCGGTCCAGTTCGCCATGGATCGGCAGGATTAGCGAGGCGTTTTCGGCCAGCATCAGGTTTTCCGGGCTGATCTCAACCCCCTGCCCCCGCAGCTTGGCAATTTCCATCACCAGATGCCACGGGTCCACCACCACACCGTTGCCAATGACGGAAAGCTTGCCGCCCCGCACGATGCCCGACGGCAGAAGGCTCAGCTTGTAGACCTTGCCATCAATGACCAATGTATGGCCCGCGTTATGCCCGCCCTGAAAGCGCGCGATGACATCGGCGCGTTCAGACAGCCAGTCAACGATCTTGCCCTTGCCCTCGTCGCCCCACTGGGCACCTACAACAACAACATTGGCCATGGCATCACCCTCGCGCTCTGGAAAAACCGTGCGACCTATAGCGAGACATGGGGCCAAGTGAAACAGCAAAGTAGGGCGCGTCTGGTAGGGTGGGGTTAAACCCCACCCTACGAACCACCCGCTCCACCTGAACACGCATCGCAGGTCGGGGCCTGGCCTTGGTCCTCCGCCCAACCACCCAGGAATTTTCGTCGGAAATTCTTGGGTCGCGCCTACCTTACCGCCAACCGTTGCGCCACCATCGCCTCCATCCGCAACAAGTAGCTGTCCCTTATGCCCATCTCTCCCAGATGGCGGACGGTGTTCATCAGATACTCCGCCATGCTGCCCCACATGCCGACAGCCGCAGCCAGCCGATCCGCCACCTCTGCCTCGCACAAGCCGCCGCAATAGCCAACGAACGCCTTGTCCACCACAAAGGCAATCGCCCTCACCGGCCCCTCAGGCGTCATAGCCGTCACCCATGCCGGCGGCAGCGGCGGCTCATTTTCCAGCAGATGCACCAGCGCCGCCTCGCGGCCCGCATCCACCATCCGCAGCACCTTGCCCGCGCATTGCCCGCCCCGGTCCAGCGACAGCATCACTCCGGGGGCTTCAGGGTTGCCACGATAGCGCGTATCCGGCCCCAGGCAGAACTTGCGGTGCCAGCCGCGCACCCGCGCCGCCCGCTCTTCCGCCACCTCAAAGCGCCGCTTCCACAGGATCGACCCGAAGGCGAACACCCACAACGGCTCCCCCTCGCCCAACCGCCCCAACAGGTGCTTTGCCGTCGTCGTGGCACAAAACGCGACCGATGGCCGGTTCATCGGCCCCGGATCAGGGATCGAGCATGGCAGGCGCGCCACCAGTTCAGGCGTCAGACGAAGCGGGCAATCATGTTTCATAACTTATCCTACCATCCGCCCCTTGCGCTTCAAACCGCCAGCAACGCACACTCACCGTGTACTCCAGCGAAAAGAGACCGCGATGATCTACTATATCACCCTCGGCACCAACGACCGCGCCACCGCCAGACGCTTTTATGACCCGACCCTTGCCACACTTGGCATCGTTCCGCGCGACAACTCCGACGACGCGGCCTGCTACGGCTTGCCCGGCGGTGAAGACCCCAGCCTTTACCTTACGACACCTTACGACGGCCAGTCCGCCTCTCACGGCAACGGCACCATGCTGGCCCTGACCGCCGCCACCCGGGCCGAGGTGCAAGCCTTCCACACCGCAGCCTTAGCCCATGGCGGCACCGACGAGGGCGCCCCCGGCCTGCGCTATTCGGCCAACTTCTACGCCTGCTACGTCCGCGACCCTGACGGCAACAAATTATCCGCCGTCTGCACCAGGGCCGAGTGACGCCCTCCCGTCAAATCTGCACACGCTGCATTCCTGTCCGACCCCTGTGCCACAGGTCTGTCCGGATGACCGGCGCCGCACCGACAGCCCCAGCCCACCCGCCCGCACCAGAACTGGCGGCGCTCGCCAGATTTGCCTGTCACGCAAGGGTTTTATCCCCATGTCGCGGACCAAGCGCTGCCCACGCGGCCGCCTTGACCATCCCGGCAAATTGCCCCTGGCGCATATCCAGCCCTCAGAAAGACTTGCGGCAGGACTTGCGGCAGGACTTGCGGCAGGGCTTGCGGCCAAAGCCACTTGCCCCTAGATAGGCGCGTCACCTGAAAGGCCCGCCCGTCATGGAAAACGTCGTCCTCGCCATCCACCTCATTCTGGCCCTGCTACTCATCGGCATCGTGCTGCTGCAAAGGTCGGAAGGCGGCGGGCTTGGCATGGGGTCAACCGGTGGCGTGGTATCGGGCCGCTCGGCCGCCACGGCGCTGGCAAAAGTCACCTGGATCCTTGCGGGCCTCTTCATCGCCACTTCGATCACCCTGACGATCCTTGCGGCCTCCAACTCGGCCACCTCCTCGGTGATCGACCAGATCGGCGGCACCGTCCCCGCCCCGGCAACAGTCGAGGTTCCTGCGGCCAAAATCCCGCTGAACGCCCTGCCCAGCACCACGGACGCGCCCGCAACCCCGCCCAAGGCGGAAAACTGACCACAAGCCTTTGTTAACCTGAGTTACGGCAGGGCAGCATCTAGCGGTCTGGTTGCGCATTGGGGCAAACTGCCTTATGCATCAACTCCCGTGGTCATGCGTTTCCGCCAGACCGAATCGCTTACAACACGGGGGCCCCCATGGCGCGCTATGTCTTCATAACCGGTGGCGTTGTGTCCTCCTTGGGCAAAGGTCTGGCCTCTGCGGCCTTGGGCGCCCTGCTGCAAGCCCGCGGTTACACCGTCCGCCTGCGCAAGCTTGACCCCTACCTGAACGTCGACCCCGGCACGATGTCGCCCTTCGAACATGGCGAGGTTTTCGTCACCGACGACGGCGCAGAAACCGACCTTGACCTTGGCCACTACGAACGCTTCACCGGCGTCCACGCCCGCCAGACCGACAGCATTTCCTCCGGCCGCATCTATTCCAACGTGCTGGAGAAAGAGCGTCGCGGTGATTACCTTGGCAAAACCATCCAGGTCATCCCCCACGTCACCAATGAAATCAAAGACTTCCTGCGCATCGGCCAGGATGAGGTTGATTTCATGCTGTGTGAAATCGGCGGCACCGTCGGCGACATCGAAGGCCTGCCCTTCTTCGAAAGCATCCGCCAGTTCATCCACGAACGCCCGCGCGGCCAGTCAATCCTGATGCACCTGACCCTGCTGCCCTACCTCGCAGCCAGTGGCGAGCTTAAAACCAAACCCACCCAACACTCCGTCAAAGAACTGCAAAGCATCGGCCTTGCCCCCGATGTCCTCGTCTGCCGCTCCGAACACCCGATCCCGGAACGCGAGATTGAAAAGATCGCCCTGTTCTGCAACGTCCGCAAAGAGCACGTCATTCCGGCGTATGATCTGAAAACGATTTACGAAGCCCCCCTCGCCTATCACAAGGCCGGCCTTGACCAGGCGGTTCTTGATGTCTTCGGCATCTCTCCCGCGCCCCGGCCCAACCTTACCCGCTGGGAGGATGTGATGGACCGCCTGAACCACCCCGAAGGCGCTGTCCGCGTTGCCATAGTTGGCAAATACACCCAGCTTGAAGACGCCTACAAGTCGATTGCCGAGGCGCTGACCCATGGCGGCATGGCCAATCGCACCAAGGTCAAAGCCGAGTGGATCGACGCCGAGATCTTTGAACGCGAAGATCCCGCCCCCTACCTGGAAAACTTCCACGCAATTTTAGTGCCTGGCGGTTTTGGCGAGCGCGGCACCGAGGGTAAAATCAAAGCCGCGCAGTTCGCGAGAGAGCGTAAAATCCCCTACCTCGGCATCTGCCTTGGCATGCAAATGGCCGTGATCGAGGCCGCCCGCAATCTGGTTGGCGTGAAAAACGCAGGCTCTGAAGAATTCGACCACAACACCGCCACCAAACGATTTACCCCCGTCGTCTATCACCTGAAAGAATGGGTGCAAGGCAACCACACCGTCACCCGCAAAGCCTCCGACGACAAAGGCGGCACCATGCGGCTGGGGGCCTACACCGCCCTGCTGAAAGCAGGCTCCCGCGTGGCGCAAATCTACCACACCACCACCATCGAAGAACGCCACCGCCACCGCTACGAGGTCGATATCCAGTACCGCGACCAACTGGAGCAATGCGGGTTGATCTTCTCGGGTATGAGCCCGGACGGCAAACTGCCTGAAATCGTTGAAGTAAAAGACCACCCGTGGTTCATTGGCGTGCAGTTCCACCCGGAGTTGAAAAGCAAACCTTTCGCCCCCCACCCGCTGTTCGCGGATTTCGTCCGGGCGGCGAAGGAACAGGAGAGGTTGGTTTAGGGGTGTCACCAGTTACTTCTGGATCACATTGAGAGACAGAGTTGCCAACTTTGAAAGTTTGTGTTGTGATTTTGTCATAATGCAAGGGTTTTCCAATGAATATCAAAGTCCTAGGTGGAATGGTTGTTTTGTTGTTGCTCGCAGGATGTGAAGCTCCCCCTGGGCCATATCTTTTTAGGCCCAACACGACAGTGTCGACAAAGGACAATGACTTGTTCCAATGCCATCTAGCCGCAGCGCAGCAAGTACCTGCAAACACGCAAATTGGGACGACTCCAGTTTACAGCACTCCTATTACCACAAGCTGCTACGGGTACAGTTGTACGACTTCTGGTGGACAGGTCTATGGTGGCAATACGTATAGCTACGACGGAAACGCCTCATTGCGTTCGGAGTATGGGGATCGTTGTATGGCATCCAAGGGTTATAGTTCGACTGTACTGCCGTCATGTCCAGCGAATCTAGCGGTACCGGTCGAACTGCGCCAAATGCTTTCTGGAAAGCTTCGTTCCCCTGAAACCGGGTCGTGCAGATTGCCTATCACGGAGCGCACTTCCAATCTCATCTATGCGAATGAAATGAAATAGCAACCTGTAGTCGGCGAGTGCTCCGAATGTACCGCAGACAAACTCATCAACTTCCTGATCCTCGCCCCTTTCCAACCATCTTCCGCCAAGACGGCGTCCGCGCATTCTTCTACTCAAACGAAGGCGTTCCGTGAGAGCCTCCGCTTGTGCATGTCATGGCGGGGGCAGCCGAGGCGAAGTTCTGGCTCAGCGGCCCAGGGTGCATGATTTCCCGCACCTACCTTAACAAACCCCTAACGGATTCCCCAAACCCCAACCAAATCAACCCCTTGACCCGCATTGCACGCGTGCAATCCTACCCCGCCACCACCGGCATCACCTCATACATCCCTTCATAAATCATATGCCCCGCGACATACAAAATGATCGCCAACCCCACCCAGGCAATCCAGCGGTACTTGTACAACAACCCCGCGATCATACTAGCCGCCAGCCCCATCAGGGCCACCGACAGGGCCAAACCAAAGACCAGCACCGCCGGATGCTCTTTGGCTGCCCCGGCCACGGCCAGCACGTTATCAAGGCTCATCGAGACGTCAGCGATCACGATCTGCCAGGCGGCCTGAGCGAAACTTTTCCGGGGCGCACCCTTGGCGACCTCGCCGTCGGCGTTCAGGTCGCAGTCGGCCAGCGCCTCGGCAGCATTCGCAGCCTCGGGCCCTTGCCGCAACTCGCGCCACATCTTCCAGCAGACCCACATCAGCAGAACCCCGCCCGCCAGCGTCAGGCCGGTGATCGCCAAAAGCCGGGTCGCAGCAAGGGCAAAGGCAATCCGCAGCACTGTGGCTGCCAGAACGCCGATGATGATCGCCCTCGTCCGCTGATCCTTGGGCAGACCTGCGGCGGCCATGCCGATGACTATGGCATTGTCGCCCGCCAGAACCAGATCAATCCCGATGACGCCCAAGAGCGCGGTAAGGGCTTCGGGTGTCAGAAAGTCCATCCAAGTCTCCGTTCAAGTGCAAAGCTTAGGTAAGCGGTGCCCTGGCATCTTTCAACCGCTAAGACTGCCGCTTGGATTGCCTGCTTTACCCAAAGCCCGCCATGGGATACGGCGACACCATGCTGTCTTATCAACACGCCTTTCATGCCGGCAACCTGGCCGATGTCCACAAGCACAGCCTTCTGGCTTGGGCGCTGGAGTATCTGACGGCCAAGGACAAGCCCTTGACCTATATCGAAACCCACGCGGGCCGGGGTCTGTACGATCTGACCGGGCCTGAGGCTGACAAGACCGGAGAGGCCGCCTCTGGCATCTTCAAGGCTGAGGGCTGGCTGCCCGAGGGTCATCCCTATCGCCGCCGTCTGGCCGAGGTGCGGGCCCATCATGGCGCCATGGCCTATCCCGGCTCTCCGCTTATTGCGGCAGCCACGCTGCGGTCGCAGGATGTGATGCACCTGTGCGAACTGCATCCACAGGAATTCCGTTCGTTGGAAACGAACCTGACGCCGTGGGGTGCGCATATCAGCCAGGTGAACGGGCTGGAGGCGGCGCTGACGCTGACCCCGCCGACGCCTCGGCGGGGTATGATGCTGATCGACCCCTCGTATGAGGTGAAGGACGATTACGACACAATCCCGAAGACCATCGCCAAGGTGGCAAAGCGCTGGAATGTCGGGATTATTGCGCTGTGGTATCCGATACTGCTGGATATCCCGCATGTGCCTATGTTGGCTGCGCTGACCCGCGAATTCCCGGAGGGGTTGACCTCGGAAGTCCGCTTTCCGCCGATCCGCGCCGGGCACCGGATGGCGGGATCGGGCATGTTCTTCGTCAACCCGCCTTATGGCCTTGCTGAAGAAGCCGCCAAACTTCACGCGATCTTTGAAGCCCACCGGCGCTAAATGGGGGCTGACCCCATTGGCAGCCGCACCGCCGCCGCCTATGTTCGCGCCATGAGTTTTCTGGATCGCCTGTTCGGCCCCGCCCCCTCTCGCCTGCCTGCCCCGGATGAGCAGTTGGCGCTGGCTGCCCTTTTGGTGCGCGTGGCGCGGGCGGATGGCTTTGCCTCTGCACCCGAACTGGCGCGGATCGACCGGATTTTGGCCACCCGCTATGGGCTGGACGCGGCGGCTGCCCTTGCCCTGCGGCGCGAGGCCGAGACGGCTGAAACCCTAGCGCCCGATACCGTCCGCTTCACCCGGGCTTTGAAAGAGGCGGTGCCGTTGGAGGCCCGTTCCGGATTGGTCGGGGCGTTGTGGGCCGTGGCCCTTGCCGATGGGCAACGGGATGCCGAGGAAGACCGGCTTTTGCGGCTGGTGGCGGGTCTTCTGGGCCTTACGGATGTCGAATCCGCCATCGCCCGGCGCAAGGCGCAAGCCCAATGATCGCGTCCTTGGGCATGTATGACCGGGCCGAATGCCAACCCGCCAATGACCGCCTCTGGGCTTTGATCCGCGATGGGTTGCGGGCGGAAGGGGCACAGGCTTCGGATGCGTTGACGCGGGGCGCTGGCGCGTATTGGGAGGCGTGGCAAGCCCCTGATCTGATCCTGTCACAGACCTGCGGCTTTCCCTACCGGGCACGGCTGTACGGCAAGGTGGCCCTGATCGGCACGCCGGATTACGGGGTGGATGGTTGCGCGCCCGGGTATTACCGATCAATCTTCGTGGCGCGAAAAGATAATCCGCGCAATAGCCTGGCGGAATTTGACGAGGCAAATCTTGCCTTCAACGATGACCTGTCGCAATCGGGGTGGGCCGCCCCACAGAACCTTGCCGCAGCACTTGGACTGACCTTGCGGCCCCATTTGCGCAGCGGCGACCACCTCTCGTCTGCCTGCGCCGTGGCGGAAGGCCGGGCCGAGATTGCAGCGCTTGACGCCATCACCTGGGCAATGATTGCCCGCTGGGATGGCTTTGCCGCCGAACTGAAAGTCGTAGGCCAGACCGATCCGACCCCCGGCCTGCCCTATATCGCAGCCCAGGGAAGCGACACCGGGCGGCTGTTCAGCGTTATTTCGACTGCCATCGCGGCCTTGGCACCGCAAGACCGCGAGACCCTTCACCTGCGCGGATTGGTGCGGATCGAGCCTGCGACCTACCTTGCCGTCCCAACGCCGCCGTCGCCGCAAAGTCTGGGCATGGCACAGGATGCCTGAGCTTTTGTCCGCGCAGCCCTGATTCTGCGCGGAAAAGTCAGGTATTCTGGCGCTATACCGATTTCCCTTGCCGGAATCACACTTCCCGCCTATCTTGTAATTTGATCAAATTGCGCGTGGGTTATACCGACCTCTGCCGGGATCGACAAAAAGGGATGGATCAAGGGCATGATCCGACCTGCCTGCTGGGATACCCCTCAAGGGTTCCAAGTGTGGGCGGGGGTGTGCCCTTCCGATGTGCTATGATGAAAGACTGGCTTAGAAAACACCCGGACGTCCGGACCATTCGCGTGGCCGCGGCGGATTTGAACGGGCAGGCGCGCGG
>JAYSQA010000307.1:0-6032 GCA_043721775.1 Rhodobacterales bacterium | reverse complement strand
ATTCGGGTGGCGTTTTTCAATCGCCGCCAGTTCCTCGCGAAAGATGACATCGGCGAGCGTCTGTGTGCCGTAAATCAGCGTCACCGGATGCGCCCAAGCAGCTTCCGTCAGGTGCCGCAGCTTGCTCATCATCGGTGTGACGCCAACGCCGCCTGCGATCATCACGATGCCGTCGGCCTCGTGACCCATGAAGGTGAAATCGCCTTGCGGACCCTTCACTGACAGCAACTGCCCAACCTGCACATCGTCGTGCAGATATTGCGACCCGCCGCCGGTCGCCTCACGTTTGACGGTGATTTCCAGAAACCGGCTTTGGTTTGGGGACGAGGCAATCGTATAGGCACGACGCACCGGTCCGGTCGGGGTTTGCAAGGCGAGCGTTACATACTGCCCGGCTTTCCAGCGAAACGGCAGTGGTGCGCCGGATTCGGTCATCAGCCTGAACGTCTGAACAGCGCCGGTTTCCACGAACTTGCGGGCAACGCGCAGTCGCCCCTCCCACCGCTCGGCCGAGGCGTGGATGGCTTCGGCTGTCGTCACCCCTTGGCGGGTTGCGCGGCCCGCATAAAACGCGCGTGCGATGATGGCGAGTGTCACGATCACCACGCAGATCAGCACAAACACCTTGCCGCCATCGGTGAAGTTGATCGGCGTGTCGTTCAGGCTTGGGTTGGTCAGCATGCTGTGGAACAGAAAAGTTATGGCAGTCAGATAGTTGGCATAGTGGATCATCTTCCAGCGCCGGAAACTGAGGCTCTTGCGGAAATAGGATGTGATGAAGACCACCAGCGTGGCGTAAAGCGCAAGTGCACCGAGCGTGTTTTCGAATGGCTGATACGTCCCGAGGAAGGGAAGCAGAATTTCGGTCAACCCAAACCCCTTGTTGGCCGTCAGCAACAGCAACGGGTGCGTGATGATCAACAATACGGTGGCATAGGCCAGCGTGTTGTGAATCCGAAAGATCGGCAGCTTGCGGTGCGGCCAACTGACCACGGGATCATATTTGATCGACAACAGCAGGCCCAGTAGAATGCCCAAGCCCATGGTGCCGCAGGCGGCCAGCCCGACATAGGAAATCAGGTCAATGGTCGTCAGGCCGAAAGGGGCAAGATACGAAGTAAGCAGTGCAGGCAACATCATGCGGGTGTCTTTCCTGTGGGCGCGTTCGGCGCATTCCATGGCGCTTGCATAGCTGCGCGGACTGACGGAAACCTGACTCGCACATGACGGTTCTGTCATGCAGCATGACTTTGCTGCAGGTGCATAAAAGTTTAGGCAGTTTTCGGCGGATCGGCGCTCACCAGCGGAAAGCGCAAAGTCACGCAGGTGCCTTGTCCCGGCAGGCTTTCGATCCAGACGGACCCGTTGTGCAGACCGGCAATGCTTTGCACCAGCGTCAGCCCAAGGCCAACATGATGGGTCGATCCGGTCCGGGCGCGGTCGGCACGGTAAAACCGGTCGAACACATGCGGCAGATGCTGGGGCGCAATGCCGGATCCGGTGTCGCTGACCGTGATCTGCACAGTATCCGCGGCGTTGGTCAGGGCCACTGTCACGGTGCCGCCCGGCGGTGTATGCGCGATGGCGTTGCTGATCAGATTGCCAACAGCCTGCTGCACCAGCGTGCGGTCGACGCCCGCCCAAAGCATCGGTCCGGGGACGAACTGCAACGCTACAGATGCTTCGGCCCCCGCCGTCTCGTAAAAATCAATCACCGCCGCAATCGTCTGGCGCAGATCGACCCGGTCGCGGTGGTCTAGCTGGGTCGCAGTTTCGGCTTTGGCAAGAAACAGCAAGCTTTGGATGATCCGGGTCAGGCGCTCGAATTCCTCCAGGCACGACCCCAGAACATCCTGATAGTCTGCGGCTGTGCGCGTCTTGCCAAGGGCCACTTCCACCTCACCCCGCATATTCGCGATCGGGGTGCGCAATTCATGCGCGACGTCAGCCGAAAACTGCGACATCCGCCCAAAGGTGTCTTCCAATCGGTCCAGCATGTCGTTGAACGTGGTGCCAAGTTGCGCCAACTCGCTGGGCAGGCCGGTCAGCAAAAGGCGCTGGTTCAGCGTGCCTGATCGGGTGTCGCGCGCGGCGCGGGTGATCCTCTCAATAGGCCGCATCCCCCGGCGCGCGATCACCATGCCACCAAGCGCACAAGCCACCACCGACAGGACCAGAATCAGCACCATCAGGTCGCGATACTCCCGCAAGAACCGTTCTTCATCGGCGCGGTCGACGGCCAGTTGGAATTGCCGCAGGTCGTGTGCCACGGGGTCCAACGTCGCCCGGGCCGTCACCATGCGCAACTGGCGGCCCGCTTTTGTCTCCATTTCGCGGTGCAGCGAAGGCCGCGCATCGGCAGCCCGCAGCACCGGAAACAGCGCAGGTGGTGCCATTTCCGCCATTCCCGGCGTCTCAAACAGTGTTGCACCGGACCCATCGACCAGGCGTACAAAGATCTGCTGGTTGGTCTGCAGGCTAAGCCCGTTGACGGGGGGTGCAGCCATCGGCATGTCAGGCGTTGACGCGACCAAAAGCAACCGCAAGTCCTGAATGTGGTTTTCCAGCGTCAAGGCGTCTTCGCGGTCCAGATTGACCGTCAGCGCCCAGTAAAGCGAACCTGTGGTCACCAACACCAGCGCAAAAGCCGACAGCCCATACCAAAGCGCCAACCGCACAGCGATGGAATTAAGCCTGCGCTGAACGACCGCTAAGCCGCGCCTGAACCTAGCCGCGATGTTCAAGCGTATACCCAATCCCGCGCACCGTGTGGATCAGCTTGGCCTCAAACGGATCATCAACCTTCAGCCGCAGCCGACGCATGTGCACATCTACAATGTTGGAATCGCTTTCAAAATTGATGTCCCAAACCTGCTCCGCGATGATCGTGCGCGACAGGGCATCGCCCGCCCGCCGCATCAACAGCGCCAACAGCAGAAACTCCTTCTGCGTCAGATCAAGCGCCTTGCCCGCCCGTACCACCCGGTGCCGTTCCAGATCCAGCTCCAGATCAGCCACCTGAAATACCGTTGCTTTCCGGGCCGTTCGCCCCCGACGCAGGATTGCCCGCGCCCGCGCTAACAGCTCACTGAACGCAAAGGGCTTGACCAGATAGTCCTCAGCCCCAAGCTCGATACCCCGCACCCGGTCCTGCACATCGTCACGTGCCGACAGATACAAGATCGGGGTGCTGACGCCGCGCTCCTTCAACTCTTTCAGTACACCCCAGCCATCAAGTTCCGGCAGCATCACATCCAGAATGACCAGATCATAGCGCGTGAGCACCGCCATATGCGCGCCCATCCCGCCATCGCCCGCATTATCGACGACATAGCCGTTCTCGCGCAGCCCCTTTGCGAGGTAGGCAGCGGTCTTCGGCTCGTCCTCGATCACAAGTATTTTCATCGACGTCCGGTCCAGTCGGCCGCCATGCACGGCGACATATGATTTTCGGCGCAGCGCCGTTCGCAGCTCTTACACGCAGCATATAACGAAACCCGGTCCTGGAGATGACCAGTTCGTCATCTTCTACGCGCCGTGAGCAAATAGCGATAGCCACCAGCGCCTTGCGCACCGCCAGTTCGGGGCCGGTGTCAGCCCCCTCGATCTTCGCCATGTTGCCAGATCGGGCTTCAGGATCGAGTCGTTCGGCCATTTTCCGTTTTTCTACTTTCGCTCATTGTTCCCCATAAGTCCCGCCACGATTTTCACCCGGAGTGATTGAAAATAAAGGGAATTCCGCCGGATTGAAAATCCGCGTGTCGCTGGTTCGATTTCGGCTCTGGGCACCACTTAACTTCCTGAAATCGCGTTAGATTTTTTGAACTCACAGTTGGCGCTCTACCTATAGGTCATCGCGGGGCAACACCTGAGCAACATTGCGCGTTTGGTAACTCAGTGTCTGGAGCCTCCCAGAGCTTGGTGCACAGTTATCTGCTTGCGTGAACACGCCCACGGGCAACTGGAACGTGTCAGCACAGACCAGGAAAGATTCTTCGCCGTCCAGAGTAAATCGGAGTGGCGACTTGCTATAAGGCACCGTGCCCCAGCTGAACGGGGAAGCTCAAAACGAGGCACAGCGCTGACCACCAGAAGTTCACCCGAAAAGACCTACCTTACCGACAAGGATGTTGCGGCATATTTCAACGTGTCGACCGACTCGATCCGGCGTTGGATCCGCGAGGGCTGATTCCCCAATCCAATGCGGATCGGCACTGGCACCTCGCGGTGGCTGCGCACTGCAATCGAGGCTTATGAAAAGTCTTTGCAGCCTGCCTACTTCGCGACTCATCTTGAGATCGTGCCGACTTTCTTCAGCTGAGCGCCGTGAGGGGGTTCAAATGATGGAAAAAATCACACTCGGAAAGGGTGCCTATCATGAGGTGGGTGCTGAGGATACGCAGCAAGAGTGGGCGGGCAACTCAGCGTCTTTCACTGCGGATGGTTGCGACGGACTTGGGGGTTTGCCGCAGGGCTTCGTGCTTTATCCGGAGGGAATCTTCCTTCTCGACAAGGCGGGACAGCAGGTTCTGCTTGGAAGCTGGCTGCGAGTTAAAGCGATCTTCAAGGACGCGAGCGACTGGAACTGGGGTAAGGTAATTGAATTGCGCGATCCGGACGCCGAAATGCAGGTTCTGACCGTGCTGGACAGCGAGATAATCGGCAAATGGTCCATGGTCTATGCGAAATTGGCGGGCCTTGGCTTCCGTCCCGAAGTCACACGGGGAAACGAGGCGCACCTAAAGGCGCTGCTGGCGTCTTGGCGTCCACGGATGAGAAACACGCGGGTAAATCGGATTGGCGTGCACCATTTGCAGCGGCCGGTCTTCGTGCTTGGCAACGGGCGGGTGGTCGGCTCCAAGGATGTCGTTGCCGGCGGCCATGCCGTATCGTCACTTGCGACCGAGTTGCACGCACGTGGCACGCTTGAGGAATGGCGGGAAGGGATCGAACGTATCTGCAGCGGCAATCCCCTGCTAATCCTCGCCGTCTCACTGGGCTTCTTTGGAACTGTTTTGGGATTGATTGATACCGACATGGCGGGCGGATTCCACCTTGGGGGGCAAAGTTCGTCCGGGAAGACTTCGATCGCTGAGGTGCTGGTCTCGGTCTGGGGCACCCCCAAACTCAAGCGAAGCTGGAACTCAACTGCCAATGGGCTTGAAGCTGTTGCGGGCAGCCTCAGCGGAACGATGCTGGTGCTTGACGAGATGGGTGAGGCAACGGCGAAGGTCGTCGGCGCTGCAATCTACATCCTGGCCAATGGAACGGGCCGGGGCCGAATGGCGTCAGACGCAACTCTGCGCGCCAGTGAGACCTGGTCACTGCCCTTCCTTTCGACGGGCGAACTCAACGTGGCACACAAACTTGCGGAGGCTGGTATCGAAGTTATGGCGGGGCAATCGGTGCGCTTGATTGAGGTCACGGCAGAGGGACGGACACATGGCGCTTTTGATTGCTTGCATGGCTCGGCAAGTGGGGCGGCTTTCGCGGATCGTTTGAAGGCACGCTCTTCGCAGATCTATGGGAGCGCTGGGGATGCCTTTGTCCAAAAGCTGTTCGAGGATGTCGAGGCAGGAATGGAGCGAACTCATGAACTTGCGACGAACTTTGCGGCACAGTGGCGCCCAAATTTTAGCGGTGAGCCGGACGGCCAGGTGCTCAGGGTGCTCAAGCGCTTCGCGCATATCGCGGCAGCTGGTGAACTGGCTACCCAATTCGGTATTACGGGCTGGCCGCAGGGCGCGGCTTTCGAAGCTTTGGGAATGGCGTTCGGCGAGTGGCTTGATCGCCGTGACGATGGCGCAGACGCTGCGGCTGGTATGCATTTGGAGAAGGTTCGCCAATGGGTTGCGGACCACTGGTTACAGATCGAAGATCTGATGGCCGGCGGGCCAGCGACTGATGCAGCACCAGGCTGGCGGGACGCTGGTTTGAGGTGGTTCGGTTTGTTTGAACAGGTTTTGGGCGTTTTCCAAGTGGATATCCGCCTTGTTTATGCCGCTGCCGCTTCCAGCATCAGCGCGTTGAAG
>JAYSQA010000306.1:0-2483 GCA_043721775.1 Rhodobacterales bacterium | reverse complement strand
CGGGTGAGTTCAGTCCAGGCCATCGTGATCTCCGTTCAGTGTTGCTACCGAACAGAATCACAACCTACTGAATTCACACAGATAGTTTCGGATCAGCCTCTGAGGGTTCGGCTTTCAGCGCCGAACGCCGCGCAAAGCTTTGCGCGGCTGAGTGCGCCCGGCGGACCCGGCCAAAGCGCTCGGCGGACCCGGCTGGGGGGGCATTCTGCCCCCCAGCCCCCCTGAGGATATTTGCACCGTGTGAAGGGGGAAAAGAGCGCGCAAGACCGGGATCAGGAGCGATGGGTCAGCCAGGCAGTCGCGCCGGGATCAGGCCGCGCAGGGCATTGCCCAGCCAAAGCCGCACATCTGGCAAATCCTGCGCCGGCAGAACCTCTTCCGGCAGGGCCAGTTCAGCCCGCAAGACCCCTGGCAGCAGGCCTGAGGAGAGCGGCGGTGTCCGCATTCCCTGCCCGCGGTCAAAGAACAGGCTGGTGATTGTGCCCTCACAAACCTCGCCCCGTTCATTGAGGAAGATCACCTCATCGAGGCCGACTGGCAAGGCCGCCCGCGCCGCATCGTACACCGCGCGCTGTGTGGTCTTGACCCGCAGCCAAGGGTCGGCGCTTGCCAACCGGACCTCCGACACGGCAACGACCCATTCTGCCTTGGGCGCAGGCAGGGCTGCCCGGTCAACCCGCAAAGTGCCCTGACCATCCATCGTCAGCCGCACCCGCAGCGGCCGATCCGGCAGCCCGGTTAACGCCTCAGCCAAACCGTCAGGCGCTGGCCAACCCAACACCGCAGCCGACCGCACCAGCCGCGCCGCGTGCAAGTCCAGCCGGGGAAAGCGCTTGCCATCCCAAAGCAGCGTCTCGATTAACCGCAGGTCGGGGTCAATAGCCCCCTCCGGCAACCTCAAGCCGGGTTCACCAGCCCCGTCAGATAGCGGGCTTTCCAATGCGCCTCCTCCCATTCGCCAGCGGCAGTCGAATCCTGCACCACCCCGCCGCCCACGTTCAGCACAATCCGGTCGCCCGTCAAAGACAGCGTGCGGATCGCCACCGAAAAGCAACTGGCCCCATCAGGTGCCATCCAGCCTATCGCCCCACAGTAGGCCCCGCGCGCAAAAGGCTCCACCTCGCGAATAATCTCCATCGCGCGGATTTTGGGCGCCCCGGTGATCGACCCGCAGGGAAACAGCGCCGGCATCAGCCCCGCCATGGACGGTGCCTGAACCATCTCGCCCACCACCCGGCTGATCATCTGATGCACTGTGGCATAAGACTCCACCGCGAACAGCGACGGCACCCTGACCGAGCCGATCTTCGCGATCTTCGAGATATCATTGCGCAGCAGATCGACGATCATCAGGTTCTCGGCCCGGTTCTTTTCCGACAAACGCAGGCCTTCCGCCACCTCGGCATCCCGCACCGGATCAGGGTCACGCAAGGCCGTGCCTTTCATCGGGCGGCTTTCAATCCGGCCCGCCGCATCGGTGCGCAAGAACAACTCGGGCGAGCGGGATACCAGCACCGGCACCCCCGACCCGAAGTCGCAAAACGCACCGTAGCCTACCGCCTGCCGCGCCTTCAGCGCGCCATAAAGTCCCAAAGCCGAGCCCTCAAGCAGCCTTGTCACCATCGGAAAGGTCAGGTTGATCTGATAGCAATCGCCCGCGCTGATATAGTCCTTCACCCGGCTGAAGGCCGCGCCATACTCGGCCTGCGATACCATGGGCACCACCGGCGCAATCCTGACCCGCGCCTGATCGCGCGCGCGCGCCAGCACCACAGCCGGGTCCTGTGGCCGGTCATAGACCCCAAAGCACAGCAAGGGCCCTGCACCCATTGGCATCAGCCCGCCCAAGCGCTGCTCCACCGCGTAGCCCGCCTCATAGGCCAGCCAGCCGGCCACCCAGCGCCCTTGCGCACGTGCCGCATCCAAAGCGGCCAAAGCCGGGCCAACCTCTGGCGCAGCCCACGCCTGATGAACCGCCAATGCCCCGTCAAACAAGGCCGCCTGTCCCTTAGGACCATGCTCTAACAGTATCATGCAGCCCCCGTGTCCACCGTACATCCGCCTCTGAGGTAGAACGCAAGCTGCCCCCGCGCCAGTCACACAACCGCCGCTTTCCCCCCAAAACCGACGCCTTTCGCAGCAAATTCCCTGCCGAAAGCGTTTCACGTCTGTAAACTTCTATTCAGCGCTGGACAGACTGTAAAATCGGCGCTTTTCTGCGCAGTGTGCGGCAAAAACCGCCGACCAAAACAAAAACAACAAACAGGGAACCAGGAGGGACCAGAATGGCGGATAATTCCACCGACAAGGACCATAGCGAGGATCTCAAGATCCTGCATGGCATGGGCTACGCCCAAGAACTTTCCCGCCGCATGGGAACGTTTCAAAGCTTTGCGATTTCGTTCTCGATCATCTGCATCCTGTCAGGCGGCCTTGGGTCGTTTCCGATAGCGCTTTCGGCAGGCGGGCCGTTCTCGCTGACG
>JAYSQA010000305.1:0-7767 GCA_043721775.1 Rhodobacterales bacterium | reverse complement strand
CGGGTGAGTTCAGTCCAGGCCATCGTGATCTCCGTTCAGTGTTGCTACCGAACAGAATCACAACCTACTGAATTCACACAGATAGTTTCGGATCGGCCTGTTAGGGCTTGGCCGTGCCATGGTCCTTTCTGACACCGCCGGGATGTTGAGGTTTCCGCAGTGCCCTCCGTCGTCCGACCAGCCCCGCCGCAAAGCATACCAATACATCCCAAAGTTTGCCAACCGCAGCCAAGCGGTCCAGAACCGGCTCCGCCATCAGCGCCCAGCGGTGATAGACCGCAGCCGTCTTCGCGGCAAATACCTTCCACTGCCGTGAGAGCCAGACGAGGCTTGTTTGGACAGCAACCGGTAAATCTGGCTGACCTTCTGCGGCGCATGGAGGTTTGCCAAGCGAAGCATACGATGCTTCAGATCCCCGTCCGCCGTGCAGCGTTTCGGCAGATCAAGACCGCCAACGCCGGCACTCACCACCATGCCATAGCGCTTTGGCGTCCCCGCAAGAACCAAATGACCCTCAACCGGCATGGATATGTCCGACCTAAGCGCAAATGGTGGGAACCGGGTCGAAAATTCCCATATGTCAGGCCGGCGGGGTTACTGCATGGCCCAGCCGGGTTTGCGCCAGATTGGAAACCGGCGCGTTGCAGGTAAACCTGCCATCTGCAAAACCTACACCAGACAGGCCCCTGCGACATCAGCCTGAAGCCGCTGGGCGCAGCGCTTGCAAACGTATATCGGTCACATTAAGCTGGTCGCCCGCTACCTCGTTTCAGGTATCGGGTATTCAGGCGCGCAAATTGCAGGCGCCAAAAGGTCAAGGGCCAGTATTTCAGGCGCCAGTATTTCAGGCGCCAGTATTTCAGGCGTTGAACAGGAAGTGCAGAACGTCGCCGTCCTTGACCTCGTAGGTCTTGCCTTCGACGCGGAACTTTCCCGCCTCTTTGGCCCCGGCTTCGCCATTGCCCGCGACATAGTCGTCATAGCCAACGGTTTCGGACCGGATAAAGCCCTTCTCGAAGTCGCCATGAATGACACCCGCCGCCTGCGGTGCCAAAGTGCCCTTCAGGATGGTCCAGGCCCGCGCCTCTTTCGGCCCCACGGTGAAATAGGTCTGCAACCCCAGAAGCTCATACCCAGCCTGAATCATCCGATCCAGACCGGCTTCATGCAGACCCATCTCTTCCAGGAACATCGTGGCCTCTTCGGCGGGAAGCTGGCTGATTTCCTCTTCGATCCGAGCCGAGATCACGACCGACCCCGCCCCCTGCGCCTTGGCCATCGCGGCCACACGGTCAGACTGGCTGTTGCCGTTCGCCGCACAGGCTTCTTCAACATTGCAGACGTAAAGCACGGGCTTCGCTGTCAAAAGTTGCAGAAGACGCCATGCGCGCTGGTCATCCTCGGCCACTTTCACGCTGCGTGCAGGCCGCCCCGCCTCCAATGCCACCTGCGCCAGACCCAGAAGCCGGTCCTGATCAACAAGGTCCTTGTCGCCACCCTTGATCTTGCGCGCCAGACCTGCCCGGCGGCGTTCAACGCTTTCAAGATCGGCCAGCATCAGTTCGGTTTCAACGGTCTCGGCATCGGCAACCGGATCAATCCGGCCTTCGACATGGGTGACATCGCCATCTTCAAAGCAGCGCAGCACATGGGCCACCGCGTCGCATTCGCGGATGTTGGCCAGAAACTGGTTGCCCAACCCCTCGCCTTTCGAGGCGCCACGAACCAGGCCCGCGATATCCACAAAGGTCATCCGCGTCGGAATGATCTGCTTTGATCCGGCAATCGAGGCCAATTTGTCAAGGCGCGCATCGGGCACGGCCACCTCGCCCACGTTGGGTTCAATGGTGCAGAACGGGAAGTTGGCGGCCTGCGCGGCAGCCGTCCGGGTCAACGCATTGAAAAGGGTAGATTTCCCGACATTCGGCAAACCCACGATACCCATCTTGAAACCCATCGCATTCCCCTTGTCCGGCCCTGTCCCGCGCAATAGGCGCAGCCCGCGTTCCGGTCAAGCCTTGCCAGCCCCGCGCATGATGCATGCGCTGGGGACCGGCACCCTGATGGCCCCGGACTACCCGCCGGGGATGACGGGCAATCCGCAGAAGGACTTTTCCGTCATGCACACCGCACCGGACGTGGCGACCGGCAAGGCATGGTTCAGCGCCTTGGCGCAAGGTGGCCATATCATTGAGGATTTCAAGCCGACATTCTTCGCGCCCGGCTTTGGCATGGTGCAGGACCGCTTCGGCACGCAGCGGATCAAATCTGCCAGCGCGTAACGCCGGACCCCAAAAATCTTCACGCAAGATTTTTGGGCCGCCCCCGGCCCCATTGCTTTTCCCGCCGTCCAAGTGCAAGTCCGCACAGGTAATTCCTTTGCAGAGATCGCAGACATGACCCGAATCGATGACACTTTCGCGCGGCTTGCCAAGCAGGGCCGCAAGGCCTTTGTGTCCTACATCATGGCAGGCGATCCGGATGTGGCGACTTCGCTGGCCATTATGAAGGGCCTGCCGGGTGCGGGGGTCGATATCATTGAACTGGGCCTGCCCTTCACTGATCCGATGGCCGATGGCCCTACCATCCAGCTTGCCGGTCAGCGGGCGCTGGAAGGTGGGATGACCCTCGACAAGACCCTGCAAATGGTGCGCGATTTCCGGGCGGGCGATGCGACGACGCCGATCGTGCTGATGGGCTACTACAACCCGATTTATTCGCGAGGCGTCGACCGTTTTCTGGCGCAAGCGAACGAGGTTGGCATTGACGGCCTGATCATCGTCGACCTGCCGCCGGAGGAAGATGAAGAACTGTGCATTCCCGCCCAGAAGGCCGGCTTGAATTTCATCCGCCTTGCGACACCCACCACCGACAACAAACGCCTGCCGAAAGTGCTGCAAAACACCTCGGGTTTTGTCTATTACGTCTCGATCACCGGCATCACCGGGGCGGCGGCCGCCGAAGCATCTGACGTGGCGCCTGAAGTCGCCCGCATCAAATCACAAACCGATCTGCCCGTCATCGTGGGCTTTGGCATCACCACGCCCGAAGCCTCGCAGGCCATCGCCGCAGTCGCCGACGGCAGCGTCGTGGGCTCTGCCATCGTCAAGCTGATCGGCGAGGGTCGCCCGGTGTCAGAGGTTCTGGCCTTCGTCGCAGGTCTTGCCGCCGGGGCCCACCGCGCTTGATGCCAGACCCAGGCTACGAAGCCTTGTTGGCGCAAAGTTTTCAACGTCTTACCGGGCAAACTTTGACCGACATCTGGAGCCTGCCCCAGCCCCTTGTCTCGCACGGGGTGCAGGCTGACCCGATCTTCCGCTATGCCAATGCCGCAGCACTGGCGCTGTGGCAGATGGACTGGGATGCCTTCACCAAGCTGCCCTCGCGCCTGTCAGCGCAGGATGATCCGGCCATCCAGACCGACCGCAACCGCTATCTGGCTGAGGCTGCGGCGCGGGGCTGGGTTGCGAATTACCAGGGCATCCGCATCTCTGCCAAAGGCCGCAGGTTCCGCATTGCCGAGACGATTCTGTGGACAGTCACCGACGCGCAAGGCCAAACCCACGGCCAGGCCGCATTGATCGGCCAGGTTGTGCGGCTTGATTAACCGCGCCTGACCCTTCAGACTGCGCCCTGCGAACCGGGAGGCAACATGACCAAAGGACGGGTCGAGGCGTTTTCGGATGGTGTCATCGCCATCATCATCACCATCATGGTTCTGGAACTGCACGCGCCACACGGTCACGAGTGGGCCGATTTCCAGCCGCTTGTGCCGATATTCCTGTGCTATGTCTTGTCCTTCGCCAATGTCGGCATTTACTGGAACAACCACCACCACATGTTCCACGCCGTTCGCCATGTCGGCGGTTGGGTGCTGTGGGCCAATCTGCATCTGCTGTTCTGGCTGTCGCTGATGCCCTTCGTCACCGGCTTGATCGGCGAGAACGACTTCGCCCCGGTGGCGGTTTTTCTGTACACCGCTGATCTGATGATGTGCGGTGTGGCCTATTACCTGCTGACATGGGCCTTGCTGGTCGAACACGGGCGCGACAGCGACTTTGCCCGGGCTTTAGGCAATGACCGCAAGGAAAATATCTCGGTTCTGGCCTATGTTGTGGGCTTGCCGCTTTCCTTTTACCTGCCATTGGTTTCCCTGCTGCTGATCGCCTTTGTTGCGGTGATGTGGGTGGTGCCAGACCGCCGCTTCGCCCGTGCCGTCCACGTTGCCGAAAAACCCTGAGGACCCAATGCCCCCTATCACCTGCATCGAAGACCTGAAGGCTTTGCACCGCCGCCGCGTGCCAAAAATGTTCTGGGATTACTGCGAAAGCGGGTCCTATACCGAACAGACCTTCACT
The DNA here is from genome assembly GCA_043721775.1 of Rhodobacterales bacterium. GTDB lineage: Bacteria > Pseudomonadota > Alphaproteobacteria > Rhodobacterales > Rhodobacteraceae > Stagnihabitans. The sequence continues at coordinate 3,409 of JAYSQA010000305.1, read as the reverse complement.
GAAAATTGCAGTGATTTTGCCAAAATCCGGCTGCGCCAGCGCGTTGCCCGCGACCTGACAGGCCGCACGACCGAGACAACCATGATGGGCCGCAAGGTGGCAATGCCGGTAGCGCTGTCTCCGGTTGGGTCCTGCGGGATGCAGGCGGCGGATGGCGAGATCAAGGCGGCCCGCGCGGCCGAGGCGTTTGGGGTGCCCTTCACCCTGTCGACCTTTTCGATCTGTTCCATCGAGGACATCGCCCAAAACACCAAGGCCCCCTTTTGGTTCCAGCTTTACGTCATGCAGGACGAAGATTTTGTCGATGGCCTGATCGAACGCGCCCGAAAGGCGGGTTGCGACGCGCTGGTCCTGACCTTGGATCTGCAAATCCTTGGCCAAAGACACAAGGACATCAAGAACGGGTTGACCGCGCCGCCGAAGATGACGCCGAAGAACATCCTCGACATGGCGATGCATCCGGGCTGGTCCTTGGCAATGGCGCAGACCAAGCGGCGGACGTTCCGCAATGTGGTGGGCCATGCCAAGGGGGTGGTGTCGCTGCAAGACCTCAACGCATGGTCGAACGCCAACTTCGACCCGCTGCTTGACTGGGGCAAGGTGCGGAAATTGCGGGACAAATGGGGCGGAAAGTTGATCCTGAAGGGCATTCTGGATGCCGAGGATGCAAGGATGGCGCTTGATTCCGGCGCCGACGCGATCCTTGTCAGCAACCACGGCGGGCGACAGCTGGACGGCGCGCTTTCAACGATCCGCAGCCTGCCGCAGGTCGTGCGGGCTGTCGGTGACCAGATGGAGGTTTATCTGGATGGCGGCATCCGGTCGGGCCAGGATGTGCTGAAGGCGCTGGCGATGGGGGCGAAATCCACCTTCATCGGGCGCAGTTTCCTGTATGGCCTTGGTGCCATGGGTCAGGCCGGCGTGACCAAGGCGCTGGAGGTGATCCAGAAGGAGATGGACATCACCATGGCGCTTTGCGGCGTGCAAAAGGCGCGAGAGTTCGGCCGGGATAATGTGCTGGTGCCGGAAGGCTTTGAAGGACGTTGGGAATGATCGAAACGCTGGTATATTTCACCGTTCACGGCCAGAGCGTTGTCGGCACCCTGTGCTTGCCGCAGGGCGGGCCTGCGCCGGTCATTCTGATGCTGCACGGCTTCACCGGCGCACGGGATGAGATGCTGGTGACCGGCGTTGGCGAAGGCGTTTTCTCACGCTCGGCCCGGCGGTTGGCGCAGCAGGGGCTGGCCAGCTTGCGGATCGACTTTCGCGGCAGCGGCGACAGTGACGGCGATTTCAGTGATACCACTTATGAAGGCCAGATCGCCGACGGACTGGAAGCGCTGAAGGTGCTGGCCGTTGAACCTCGGGTGCAGGGCGAACGGATTGGTCTGCTGGGGTGGAGCCAGGGCGGATTGGTGGCGGCTGCCGTGGCAGGACGATCGAACGTGCCGCCGGCTACAGCCCTTTGGGCGGCGGTGGCGGACCCGATTGAAAGCCTTGGCGGCGCTATGGGGGCCGCGGTGCTGGCGGCGGGTCTGAAGACCGGCGATGTGGCGCTGTCGATCCAGCTGACATGGAAGGATATTGCCCTGAAGCAGGGCTATTTCGACGGAATGCTGGCGATGAAGCCGCTGGTCGAGGTGGCGGCCTACCTTCGCCCGCTGTTCGTCGCCCACGGCTGGCAGGACGAGGCGGTACTGCCCCATGCCGCCGCCAAATTCCTTGCAGCGCATACAGCCAGTCAGGAAAGCTGGCTGGAGGATATGGACCATTCGTTCAACGCCACCTCTGGTCCGAAAACCCTCGACCGACTGCTGGATGCCACGGCGGATTTCTTCAAGCGGAACGGGCTGGCTTGAGGCGCGCTAGCAGCGGTGCCAGCAGCCAGACAAAGGCCAGCATGGCGGCGGCAAAGACAAAGGCCGCCCGCAGGCCGAAGGCTCCGGCAACGATGCCAAGGCTGGGGGGGCCGATGAAATACCCGGCATAGCCCAGCATCGTGGCACGTGCGACAGCCCGTGCCCGTGCCTTTGGCGCTGCGGCCGTACCGACCAGCGTGAAGGCGGTGGGCGAGATGATGGACGAACCTATCCCCATCACGATGAACCCCGCATAGGCAAGGCTTGGGCTTTGCGCCCCGGCCACACTCAAGGCACCAAGGGCCGAAATGCCAGCACCGCCCAGCAACAGCCGCAGCGGGCTGATCCGCGCCGACAGCCCCTGCCCCAGAAGCCGCGCCGTGCCCATCGTCAGCGCCAGCACCGCCGGCGCACCAGACCCCATCGCCGGAGAGCCGTGCAGCGTCTGTTCGATATGCAGCGCCGACCAGTTTTCCACAGCGTTCTCGGTCAGGAAGGCAATCAGCACAATGCCGCCGCCAATCACCGGGATCAGACCCAGCCCCGGTGCCTTTTCAGCGCCAGGATGCCGCAATCCGTCGATCCGGCCATCACCCTCAAACGCCGCCAGTGCCACCAGCCCGGCCATGACCGCCACCGCAAGCATCACCTGCCCCGGGCTCGCCCCGGCCGAGCGCATTGCCCCCACGCCCAATGCGCCCCCGGCATAGCCAAAGGAATAGGCCGCATGGCACAGGTTCATCAGGGGCTGCCCACGCACCTGCTCCATCGCGGACACACGGGCGTTCATCAGCACATCGACAGCGCCGGTCGTGGCCCCGCAGGCCAGCATCGCCACTGGAAACAGGAACCACACGGTCACCTGCCCCGGCAAAGCGAAGGCCAGCGCCATCGCCAGAGTGGTCACCGGCAAGGCAATGCGGCCCAGCCTTTCGCTAAGCCAAGGTGCCGCCAGCATCGCCAGCATTGCGGCAATCGGCGTCATCAGCAGCAAAAAGCCCAACCGGCTTTCGCCCACGCCCAGTATGGCCTTGATATCTGGCAGGTCGGCGGCAAAGCTGCCCCATAAAATGCCCATGGCAAAGAAGGCCGCCATGGCGGGTCGGGCAAGGCGAAAGGTGGAACTTTCGATCATGCGTCCAGCTAAGACCAAACCGTGTCAAGGACTTGCCCAGTGACGACAGGCCAAGGCCCGTCCCCGGCACTTACTCGGCCACCAGTGCGGTCAGGCCGTTCTTCACCCCATCGTGCACGGTTTCCAGACCAAACCCCAGATCAGGGAAATAGGGCCAGCGGCGGGTCTGCGTGGCATCCTTACCGGTTATGGCGGCCTCAACCGGCAGGATGCGGTAGGTGCAGCCCGACAACTTGCCCCTGCCCGCGGCCAGATAGGTGAAGCGGGCTGCCAATCGGTCTTCTGGTGTGAGACGATCTGCACCATCTGCGCGCCGTAGCCGACATTGGTTTCAGTCTGGTGGAGCGCTATGGACCAGCTTGTTCCGGCTTTGGGCGTCGGCGGTGATCCGCCAGTCAAAGACTGGCGGATCACC
>JAYSQA010000304.1:0-2157 GCA_043721775.1 Rhodobacterales bacterium | reverse complement strand
AACGCATGGGGGTATTGCCGGGCTGGAGCGGGCCCTGTCGATGGCGCCCGCCGAGATGGTGGCGGAAGTCACCGCCTCGGGCCTGCGCGGGCGGGGTGGCGCGGGCTTTCCCACGGGCATCAAGTGGAAGACCGTCTCGGAAGCCAAGGGTGCGATCAAGTATATCGTCTGCAACGCCGACGAGGGTGACAGCGCCACCTTCGCCGACCGCATGCTGATGGAGGGTGACCCCTTCACGCTGATCGAAGGCATGGCGATTGCCGGGCTTGCCTGCGGGGCAACGAAAGGGTTTGTGTACATCCGTTCGGAATACCCCGTGGCCATCCGCGTGATGCAGGATGCCTGCCGGATTGCCCGCGAAGAGGGTCTGTTGGGGGCGAAAGTGCTGGGCCGGGGCGCCGCCTTTGACATCGAGATCCGGGTCGGCGCGGGCGCCTATGTCTGCGGCGAGGAAACCTCGCTTCTGAACTCACTGGAGGGCAAGCGCGGCGTCGTGCGCGCCAAACCGCCGCTGCCCGCCCTGCAAGGTTTCATGGGCCGACCGACGGTAGTGAACAACGTGATCTCGCTGGCTTCGGTGCCGGTGATCTTCGCCAAGGGGGCCGCGGCCTATCAGGGCTACGGCATCGGGCGATCGCGCGGCACCATTCCGTTGCAGATTGCCGGCAATGTGAAATTCGGCGGGCTGTACGAGACCGCCTTCGGCCTGACTCTGGGCGAAGTGGTTGAAAAGATTGGCGGCGGCACGGCTTCGGGCCATCCGGTCAAGGCGGTGCAGGTGGGCGGCCCCCTCGGCGCCTACTTCCCGCCCAGCCTGTTCGCGACCCCCTTCGCCTACGAGGATTTCGCCGCGAAAGACGGGCTGATCGGCCACGCCGGCCTGACCGTGTTCGATGACAGCACCGACATGCTGCAGATGGCCCGCTTCGCAATGGAGTTCTGCGCCATCGAATCTTGCGGCAAATGCACCCCCTGCCGCATCGGCGCCGTGCGCGGTGTCGAGACGATTGACCGCATCGCCAGGGGTGACGCCGCCGCCACACCGCTGCTGGTGGACCTGTGCGCGACAATGAAAGCCGGCTCGCTTTGCGCGCTCGGCGGCTTCACGCCCTACCCCGTGATGTCCGCGCTGACCCACTTCCCCGCCGAATTTTCGCCGCTTCACGAGGCCGCAGAATGAAAGACTTCACCATGAAAGACTTCATCCTTCCTGAAAAAGATTACGGAACGCCCGCTTCGAAATCGAAAACCATGGTCACGCTGACCATCGACGGCTTTGATGTGACCGTGCCGGAAGGCACCTCGATCATGCGTGCAGCCTCGGAAGTCGGCATCCAGGTACCCAAGCTGTGCGCCACCGACACCGTCGATGCCTTCGGCTCGTGCCGCCTGTGTCTGGTCGAGATCGAAGGCCGCGCCGGCACTCCGGCCTCGTGCACCACCCCGGTCGCGCCTGGCCTGAAGGTTCATACCCAGACCGGAAAATTGGCGCAACTTCGCAAGGGGGTCATGGAACTTTACATCTCGGACCACCCGCTGGATTGCCTGACCTGCTCGGCCAATGGCGATTGCGAACTGCAGGACATGGCCGGCGTCGTCGGCCTGCGCGATGTGCGCTATGACGCTGTGGACACGCATTTCAAGGCGAAAGACACCTCCGGCAAAGCCAATCCGCAATGGCTGCCGAAGGACGACAGCAATCCCTATTTCACCTATGACCCCGCCAAATGCATCGTCTGCAGCCGCTGCGTGCGCGCCTGCGAGGAAGTTCAAGGCACCTTCGCCCTGACGATCGAGGGCCGGGGCTTTGACAGCCGCGTCTCGCCGGGCGCCGCGGGCGACAACTTCCTGTCCTCCGAATGCGTCTCCTGCGGCGCCTGCGTCGCGGCTTGCCCGACCGCGACCTTGCAGGAAAAGTCGATCATCGAGCTGGGCACCCCGACCCGCAGCATCATCACCACCTGCGCCTATTGCGGCGTCGGTTGCCAATTCAAGGCGGAACTGCGCGGCGACGAGTTGGTGCGCATGACCCCCTGGAAACAGGGCAAGGCCAACCGGGGCCATTCCTGCGTGAAGGGCCGTTTCGCTTACGGCTATGCCTCCCATCAGGACCGGATCCTGAACCCGATGATCCGCGACACCATTGACGATGCCTGG
>JAYSQA010000303.1:0-2943 GCA_043721775.1 Rhodobacterales bacterium | reverse complement strand
GCGAGGTCAGCGGCGAACGCTTGTTGCGCGCCAAGGAACGGCAAGCCGCCCGCAGCAATCGCAACGCCGGCGGTCCCTTTCAGGAACCCGCGGCGGGATAGTGAACTGTGTTTCATTTCAGTACCTCCGTGTTGATTTTGTTAATTTCTTGCTGCTGTGTCAGTAGCGCCCGACCAACAACCCACCGTCGACCACCACCACTTGACCCGTCATGTAGCGGGCCGCGTTGGAGGCGAGAAACAGGGCGACATCGGCAATCTCTTCGGGTTGGCCGATGCGCCCCATAGGGATGAACTCCCCCGCCTTGTCCGCAGCTTCAGGGCCGAGGGAATGTTCCTTCGACAAAAGCTGCGCCGTCCGGATGTAACCCGGCGCAATGCCGTTCACCCGGATGCCGTCTCGGGCCAATTCCACCGCAAGGCCCCGTACAAGGCCGATCACGCCAGACTTCGCCGCTGAGTAATGCACATGTTCGTCCCAGCCATAGGCCACGCCCATGATCGAGGACAGGGCAACGATGGCCCCTTTCTTGCGCGCCTTCATGCCCGCAAGGGCCGGGCGCACGACGCGGAAAATGCCTTTGAGATCAATCTCAAACGTATGATCCCACTTCTCATCCGTCATCTCGGCCAACGGCACGCGGTGCGCGATACCGGCATTCGCCACGATGACGTCGATGCCGCCATGCCGGGCCTCAACCGCCGCCACGATGGCATTCGCGGCCTCAGTGGAACGCACATCGAGCAGGTGGAATTCTGCCGTGCCGCTCTCTGCCGTGATTTCCGCTACGACTGACGCACCTTCCGCGGCCAGAATGTCGGTGGCCACCACATGATAACCTGCTTTGGCAAATGCTTTGGCTGTGGCACGGCCAATGCCGATGCCTGCGCCAGTGATCAGGACAACTTCGGTCATAGCATCACATCTCCTGAATTGGGACCAAGCGTCTGGCCAACGAACAGTGAGGCCTGGGGCGAACACAGAAACGCCACGGTGTTGGCGACTTCTTCGGGTTCGCCAAAGCGGCCCAGCGGCAGTTCGGCGGCCTTGGCGCGCTGCCAGTCATCAGACAGGTTGCGCACCAAGGGCGTGTTGATCGGCCCGGGAGCCACTGCATTGACCCGCACGCCCTGCGCCGAAACCTCGCGCGCCAACGCCTTGGTCATGCCGATGATCCCGGCCTTGGCTGCGGAATAGTGCACCAGTTCGGTCCCGCCGATCTGGCCCAGTTGCGAGGCGATGTTGACAATCACACCTGATCCGCGCGCCAACATGCTCTTCAGCACCGCATGGGTGCACAGGAACGTGCCGCGCAGATGCACCGCAATCATGCGGTCAAAATCTGCAACGGTCAGATCGGTGAACCGACTTTGATGCACATGGCCCGCACAGTTGACCAGATGGGTCACCGGGCCAAACGCCGCCTCTGCCGCAGCGACCATCGCCGCCACATCGCCCTCAACCGAGACATCGCCACCGATGGCCACGGCCTTGACACCGATCTTGGCCGCAGTAGCCTGCGCCGCTTCGGCCCGAAAGTCATTGACCAGCACGTTGTAGCCATCCGCCGCCAGCCGAACAGCAATGGCTTGCCCGATGCCTGAACCCGCGCCCGTGACGATTGCGGTCATGGTCATGCAATATCCTCCTGCATCGCCAATTTGCGGGCGCGGCGGACCGACAGGCCCATCAGGATGCCGTAAACCGACAAGAGCGCGAATGAGAACAGCGTGGTCAGCACCCCGAAAGCGAATATGTTGGGGTGAATTTCCACGGCAAAGGTGCCGTAGATCGCCAAGGGCAAGGTCTGATCCTCGGACCCGCCCGCGGCGAACAGGGAACGCGGGAATTCATCCAAGCTTAGCGTGAAGGCGAACAGCATCGCAGACAACACTCCCGGGAAGATCAGCGGGAATGTCACCTTGCGGAACGTGGTCCACGGTGTCACGCCCAGCGACCACGACGCCTCTTCGACCGATCCGTCAAAGCGGTTCAGGATCGCCAGCATCACCAGGAAGGCGAAGGGGTAGGTGTAGGCCACGTGGGTTGCAAAAGCTGTGGAGTACCAGTGTCGTTCGATGCCAAAGACGTTGTTGGCCAGCAGCGAGGTGCCAAGCCCGGTCAACACGCCCGGCACCATCATGCCCAGCACGATCAGGTAGAACACAACGCTCGACCCGGTGAACTTGCGCCGGAAGGCCTGCGCCGACATCACCCCCAGCACGGTCGATGTGACCATCGTCATGAAGGCCAGCACCATGGACCGGATCAGCGCCTCGCCTACAGGCAGGGGGGCCACCCGGGACGGCGGGGTCAGGCCGAAGATCTGCTTGTACCAGTACAGCGACCATTCGAGGATCGGGAACTGCGGCCCGCCATCCGGCCCCTGCTGGAACGACAAGATCGTCAGGACGAAGAACGGACCATACAGGAACAGTAGAAACGCCACCAAGTAGACTGCGAGGATCGGTTTGAGGATACGCGATTCCATCGCTTACAACTCCTGCTTCAGGTCAACGATCCGCAGGAATGCGGCAATCACCATTCCCATGACAACCGTCAGAATCACGCCCGAGACCGACGCCATCGCCCATTTGAGCGAGCCGACTTGCGTGACAATGATGTTGCCCAACAGGTTCACCTTGCGGCCCGACAGCGCGCCAGAAGTGGCGAATTCGCCCAGAACCATCACACTGACGAAAATCGCGCCCACGACGACACCCGGCAGGCTAAGCGGGAAGATGATCTTCCAGAAAATCCGGCCAAAGCCTGCGCCCAGATCCCGCGCCGCTTCGATGATGTTGCGGTCGATGCGGCCCAGCATGAAGGCAATCGGTCCGACCATGAACACGCAGTAAATCTGGGTCATCCCGATGATCACCGATAGTTCGGTGAACAGTAAAACCTCGATCGGCTGGCTGATGATGTGCAATTTCAACAGGA
>JAYSQA010000302.1:0-23490 GCA_043721775.1 Rhodobacterales bacterium | reverse complement strand
GGCCTGAGGCATGGTGCTGATTGATCTGGCGGAGCGGGGGCCTGCCCCCGCACCCCCGGGATATTTATGAACAAATGAAAAGGTCACAGGTGTGCGAGGACCGAACGGGCGGCGCGCAGGCCCGGAGGCTCGGCGCCTTTGCCAAGCAGGGTCATGGTTTTGGCCATGGCTTGCGATTGGGGGGTGCTGTCGTCGATGAGCGCCCCGAGGGCGGCGGCGATTGCCTTGGGGCGACAGGCCGGGCCAAGAAATTCTGGAATGGTCCGGGTTTGCGACACAAGGTTGACCAGCGTGACCGTGTCGATCAGCGCCATGCGTTTTATCAGCCACCAGCTTAGCGGATGCATGTCGTAGGCGATCACCATGGGCGTCGCGTTGGCGGCAAGTTCAAGGGACACCGTGCCGGAGGCAGCCAGCGCCACGTCGGCCTCGGCGAAGGCGGCGCGCTTTTCGGCGGGGTCAAGGATGAGGCGGGGTTGCACGGGCCAGTCTTTGGTCAGATCGCGGACCAGCGGGGCAATATGGGTCAGGGTGGGCAGGGCTATGGCCAGGCCGGGGTGGGATTGGCTGAGAAGGCCCAGCGTCTGGCCGAAGACCGGGGCGAGGCGGGTGACTTCGGAGCGGCGCGAGCCGGGCAGGCAGAGGATCAGGGGGCGCGGGGTTTTCGCGAAGATTGCGCGCTCATCAGACATGGCAAGGGGTTCGGCCACGACGGGGTGGCCTACGAAGTCGCAGGTCATGCCGGCGGCTGTCATACAGGGCGGCTCGAACGGTAAAAGGGCAAGGGCGTGGTCGATGACGCGTGCCATCTTGGCCGCGCGCCCCGGACGCCAGGCCCAGACCGAGGGGGCGACGTAGTGGATGGTGCGTTGCTGCGGGTTGGCGGCTTTGACGAGGGCTGCCACGCGCAGGCAGAAGTCGGGGCTGTCGATGGTGATCAGAGCGGTGGGGGCGGCGGCGAGGACGGCGGAAGCCGCCTCACGGAGGCGGCGTTTGAGGTGCAGGTATTTCGGCAGCACCTCGGCGATGCCCATGACCGACAGCTCCTCCATCGGGAAGATCGAGGTCAGGCCTTGGGCCTGCATCAGTGGCCCACCGATGCCTTGGAAGGTGACATCGGGGCACAGGTAGCACAGACCCGCCATCAGGGCGGCACCCAGTTTGTCACCCGAGGGTTCCCCGGCGATCAGGAAGAAGCTTAGCGCGCCCACAGGAAGATGCCTGTTTCATAGGCGATGGACTTGAGGGCGGGGAGGTCAAGGCAGATGACCGATCCGGCCTGAAACGCTACGCCCGCAAGGCCAGCGGCGGCGGCGGCGCGTAAGGTGACGGGGCCGATGGTGGGCAGGTCGACGCGGCGGTCCTGGCCGGGTTTGGCGGCTTTGTAGAACAGGCCCTTGTGTATGGGGCGCAGGCCTTCGGGCAGGGCCGCCACCTGGGCCAGCATGATGTCGGTGCCGGGCAGCGCCTCGACCGCGAGGCAGAGACCAGCGGCCACCACGGCGCCCTGCCCTACGTCAGCAGCGCCGAGGGCTGTGACGATGGCTTGGGCGCGGGCGGCGTCGGCTTCGGCGCTGTGTGGCAAGGTGCCGGCCAGAAGGCCAGCGGCGGGCAAGAGGTGGGGGGCGAGGGTTTCGACCCCTTCAACCGCGATGTCGCTGTCCTCAAACAGGGTGATGATGGCGCGCAGGGTGGCATCGTCACCCGCAGCGAAGGCGGCCATCAGATGAGGCACCAGTTGGGCGGTGGCGGCATCGAACAGCGCGGGGTCAAGGCGCGGACGGCTGACGGCCCCGGCGAAGGTCACGCGGGTGATGCCCCGGTTGCCCAAGTGGCGCAGGAAGGGCACCAGACGCTCGATCCGGAAGGTCAGGTCGGGGAGCAGGCCTTCGGGTGCAAAGCCATCAAGGGCGCAGATATAGGGGCGTTCCGGCAGCGCCTGCACCAGCGCCAAAGGCAGCGCGCCGCGACCGGCGATCAGGGCCAGATCGGTCATTTCGGCGTCAGGAAGGAACGGTCGGAGGCCGACAGGATGAAGGCGGCCATCTCGCGCACCTCGTCGCTGGCGCTGGTATCTGACAGGCGGCGGGCGCGGTCAAGGAAGGTGCCCTCGCCCTTGGCCAGTTCCTCGTAGGCGTGGCGCAGGGCGGAGATGGCTGTGCGGTCCAAGCCCCGGCGCTTGAGGCCGATCAGGTTCAGGCCGTCCAACTCTCCCCTCGGGCCCTGCACCAGACCGTAGGGGATGACGTCATTGGTCACCATGGTCAGCGCCCCGATGATGGCGCCGTGGCCGATACGGACCCATTGGTGGATGCCCGACAACCCGCCGATGATCACATCATCGCCGATCTGGCAGTGCCCGGCGATGGCGACACCGTTGGCAAGGATCACCCGGTTGCCCAAGTTGGCATCATGGCCGACATGGGCACCGGTCATCAGCAGGCAGTCATCCCCCACCGAAGTCACACCGCCGCCGCCCTCGGTTCCGGTATTCAGCGTCACACCCTCGCGGATGCGGCACCGGGCACCGATGGTCAGGCGGGTGCGTTCGCCCTTGAACTTCAGATCTTGCGGCACCTCGCCCACGGTGGCGTGCGCGAAGATCACGGTATCCGCCCCAACCGAGGTCCAGCCGGTGACGACGGCGTGGGATTTCACCTCGACCCCGTCCGCCAAGGTCACCTCGGGGCCGATAAGGCAAAAGGGGCCGATCCTGACCCCCCCGCCCAAGGTGGCCGCAGGATCGACGACGGACGAGGGATGGATCAGCGCGCCCACATTACACCTTGGGCAGGTCAAACATGGCGGTAAAGGTCGCCTCGGTGGCAAGGTCACCGTCCACGGTGGCGCGGCCTTCGAACTTCCAGACGCGGCCGCCGCCGCGGATCGCCTTGACATGCAGTTCCAGCACATCACCCGGCACCACCTTGCGGCGGAACTTCACACCATCGACGCCCATGAAGAACACCTTGGCCTGCTTGTCGACCAGATCCATCGACAAGCCGACCAGCACGCCCGAGGTTTGCGCCATGGCTTCAATGATCATCACGCCGGGCATGATCGGCATGTCGGGGAAATGGCCCTGAAAATGCGGTTCCGAGTTGGTGACGCATTTCACGCCGACGCAGCTTTCGTTCAGCACGATGTCACGCACCTTGTCGATCAAAAGGAAGGGATAGCGGTGCGGGATGATCCGCTTGATCAGGGCAAGGTCGGCTTCGTGGGTGGCTGCGGCGGTCTCGGTCATGGAAGTCCCCAAAATGGCCCCGACCTTGTCACCGGCGGCGGCCGCTGTGTGCCCTTCAATGGGGCATTGCTGAACCCTGACTAGCAACTTGGGCGGGCGGCGACAAGCGGGGGGCGACTGGCGGGGGGCGACTGGCGGGCGGAGCAGGATGTTGCCGTCAGGGTGCCGGAGGTGCCGGATTTGTGGAAGTCGTGTCGGGCTGCACGCGGGGGCCGTTCGGCGGGGTGCTGCCATCGCCCAGCTTGGCGTTGACGGCGGCAATGGCGCGGTCGGTCACATCAATGGAATCAAAGGCCAACACGACGGCATCGTGGTTCAGGATGGCATAAGCGCCCATCTGCTTCATCAGGTCGCCCAGAACCGGCACGGCGGCCTGAAAGAAAGTGGTGCGCCCGGCATCACGCTGCGCATTCAGGGCGGCCACCTTGGCGGCCTGATCCTTGCGCAACTGTTCAACCTTGGCGTCAAAGGCATCGGCCAGCGTTTGGAACGCCGCCGCCGCCGTGGAGGCGCGCTTTTGCGTCAGGTCAGCCTCTTCGGCGGCCAGATCAGCCTCGATCTTGCGATTCTCGGCGGCGAGGGTCTGACTGGCGGCCAAAGCCCTGGCCTCCATCGCCTTGCCGTACAGCGACTCGGTGTAGAGACGGTTCTGATCCAGCGTCAGCACCTGCGGCACGGCAGCGGCGGTTTGCGCAGCGGCAGGGGCGACACTGGCGCAGGCCAACAGCACCGCAAACGCCAACCTTGTCACCAAAGCCAACCTTGCAATCAAACCCAGCCTTGTTGCCAAACCCAGCCTTGCAATCAAACCCAGCCTTGTTGCCAAACCCAGCCTTGTTGCCAAAGCCAGCATGGGTCGCATCAGAACTTGGCCGAGATGATGAAGTTGAAGGTTTGCTCTTTGTCATAGCTTTGCTTTTGCAAGGCATGGGTGAAGTCAAACCGCAACGGACCCAGTGGCGATTTCACGAACAGCGCAAAACCCACGACCGAGCGCAGTTTCATGGAATCGTCCACCGCGCCGCCGGTGCCACTTGTATTGGTCAGCCCCCAGACAGAGCCTATGTCCATGAACAAGCCACCGTTGATGCCGTATTCCTCTGGCAGACCCAACGGGAATTCGCTTTCCAGATGCAAGGCGGCATACATGTTGCCGCCAAGGGCGTCCTTGTTTTCGGCCCCCAGATCGCGCGGCCCCATCCCGTTCGGCTCAAACCCGCGCATCGAACCTGCGCTGAAGTAGCGGTCGGTCGCTCGGCTGGTATAGCCGCCGAAGGTTGAGACCACGCCACCCTCAACCGTGGCGCGCAGGGTCACATCGTCATGCAGCACCTTGGTTTCCGCCAGCGCCCGGACCGAGGTGTTGACGTATTTCACGTCGCCGCCAATGCCTGCGAAATCCTGACCGAACGACACCATAACGCCGCCCTTGGGATGCAGACCGGTCTTGCGGTCATCCCAACTGTAGGAATAGCCCAGCGACGACACCAGACCGCTGCCCTCTTCGTCGATCAGGATCTGCGACGACCCTTTGGACGCCACCACAACCGGCGGGCCGACAGAGGCATCGACATGCCGGTCAACGTTGTAAACCCGCTCGCTCGCAACCCGGTAGTTCAGCCGCAGACGCCCGAAATCGCTGACCGGGAAGCTGAGCGAGGGCTGTAGGCTGATCACGCGGGTGTCGTAATGGGCATTGCTGTGCGAGCTGGTGGTATAGCCCGCAGCAAACCCCAAGGTCAGGTCACGGCCAAGGAAAGCAGGCTCGGTAAACTCGATCCGGCTGTTGACGTCGCTTGAGCCGGTTTGCACGTTGACGGTCAGCCCCTGCCCGCGCCCCAGAAAGTTCGTCTCGCTGTAGCCGATATTGATGCCGAAGCCGCTGTTCAAACCATAAGTCGCCCCCAGTGCCAAAGAGCCGGTGGGCTGTTCGGTCACGGCAACCTTGACGACATCCTGATCCGGCGTGCTGCCCGGTTCAGAGGTGATGGCCACGTCCGAGAAGTAGCCCAAGGCGCGGATGCGTTCGGCCGCGCGGGCAATCTCGCGCGGGTTCATCGGGTCACCCTCGACCGTGGCAAACTGGCGGCGGATCACGGAATCGAGCGTGGTGGTGTTGCCTTCGATGTCAATCCGTTCGACAAAGGCGCGCTGGCCTTTGACGATGGCAAAGGTCACGTCCACCGTGCCATCCCGGTCATTCCGGTTCAGGCGCGGTTCGACCATGACAAAGTTCAGGCCCTTCTTCAGCGCCAGCGATTCCAGCGCATCGACATTGTTCTGCACGACGTTCGGGCTGTAGGTCACACCGGGGCGCAACCGGCGCAGCTTGTCGAAATCGGCAGGATCGACGCCCGGCACTTCGGAAATCGTGGTGACCTTGCCGATGCGGAAGCTTTGGCCCTCCTGAATGGTGAAGGTCAGGAAGGTGGCACCCCGGTCGCGGGCATAGCTTGCCCCGGCATCCAGAATTTGAAAGTCGAGATAGCCGCGCGACAGGTAAAAGTCAGACAGCAGTTTCTTGTCCAGATCGACACGGTCGGTGTTGTACGTGTCGCGCTGAATCAGGTTGTGCAGGATGCCCGCCTGCTTGGAGGACAGGATCTGCCGCAGCCGGTAATCGGAAAACGCCTTGTTGCCGACAAAGCTTATCCGGGCAATTTCGGCAACAGCGCCTTCGGTAATCTCGAACACCACGTCGATCTGGTTGTTGGCCCGCCGGATCAGGCGCGGCGTGACCGATGCCGCCATGCGGCCCTGACTGCGGTAAGCTTGCGCCATCGCCGCCGCATCCGCCTCGGCCACAGACGGAGAATATATCTGCCGCGACCTGGTTTTGACCAGCGTGGACAGAATCTTGTCGTCCAGCCGGGAATTTCCCTGAAAATCGACAGCCGCGATCATCGGGTTTTCCGTGACCCGGACCAGCAGGCTGGACTTTTGCGGCACCAGTTCGACGCTTTGAAACAGACCCGAGGCGACGATGCGCTGATAGGCGTCATTCAGTTGCGCTTCGGTCACAGGGGTGCCCTTGGCGACGGCCAGATAGGCTATGATCGTGGCGGCATCGACGTTGGTGTTGCCTTCAACCTTGACGGCGGAAAAGGTGAAGCCTGCGGGCACTTTGGCCACTGGCGGCGCAGCTTGCGTTTCGGGCGTGCCAAGGACGAAATCGCCGCCCATGTTGGCGGCCTGCGCCCAAAGCGGCTGCGGGGCCACCACGCTGAACCCGGCAAGTCCCAAGCCTGCGGACAGCATCAAGGTCCCTGCCCCAAGTGCCAGTCCCTTGCGATGCCGTCCAGCGCCCTTGCCCATGCTTATCTTGCCCACGTTCTGCGCCCCACGTCCAAAACCGTCATAATCCAAGGTCCTGACTAGCTTCTTGTCCGGGCCTTGTCAAAAGCGCGCGGTGTCGCGGGCCCAAGCCTCTGCCGGGTTTCGCCCATTTCCTGTGGATAAGTCGGCAAAGCCCCGGGATGACCGGTTCAGGTGCAGCGGAACAGGTCGTTGGACAGGGCAAACAACATCAGTGCCGCCAAAATGGTCAGACCAACGGACATCAGCACCTTGAGTGCCCGTTCACCGGGCGGATGGCCGGTTGCGGCCTCCCAGACGTGAAACACCAGATGGCCGCCATCAAGCACCGGTATGGGGAACAGGTTCAGAATACCGATCGACAGCGACACCAGCGCCAGCATGCCAAGGAAGGTCTCAACTCCGGTATGTGCCGCAGCCCCCACCGCCTTGGCCATGCCGATCGGGCTTGAGACGTTGCAACTGCTGATCTTGCCCATCACGATATAGCCAAGGCCCGTCAGGTTGATCTTGGCCATGTACCAGCCCTGATTCCACGCAAGAGACGCCGCCTCGACCAGGCCCGGCGTGCGGGCCACCGGTTCGAACAGCACGCCACCCGATACGCCGATCAGCCAGCGCGTCTCGAACCCGCCATCGGCGGTCGGAAGATCGCGGCGGCGCGGGCTAAGCGAGACGTCAAAGGTCTTGCCCGCCCGCCACAGCGTCAAGGCGATGGGCTTGCCCGCATCGGCCTCGACCAGTTTGGGCAACTGGCTGAAGCTGGCGATATCCTTGCCCGCCGCCTTGAGGATGACGTCGCCGGCCTGAATGCCCGCATCCAGTGCGGCACTTTGCGGCTGCACCGAATCCGCCACCGGAGGCAGCGGGTTAGGCCCCTCGACCGCCATGCTTTGACCGTTGCGGGTGACCTGATAGGTAACCCGCGCCTTGTCGCCCATACCGTCGGCAAGCGTGAAAAAGGTCGCAAGGTCGGGCGTCGGCTGGCCTTCTATGGCGGTGATCTGATCGCCGACCAGCAGGCCCTGCCCTTCAAACGGCACGGCCTTGATCGCGCCTATCAGTGGCACATCAACCGCGATACCCTTCCACAGGATGATGCCAAGGAAGATCACGAAGGCCAGAATGAAATTCGCCACCGGCCCCGCGATGACGGTGGCCGAACGTGCCCACAAAGGTGCACCGTGCATGGTATGGCGCTTTTCCGCATCGGTCAGCCCGTCAAGCAAGTCTTCGTCCGGGCGTGACGCCCCATCGGCATCGCCCATAAACTGCACATAGCCACCCAAGGGCAGCGCCGCGATCTGCCAGCGTGTGCCGTGCTTGTCAGTGCGTGAGATCAAGGGTGCGCCAAAGCCCAGCGAAAACACATCGGCATGAATGCCGCAGAGACGCCCGACAATGTAGTGACCAAATTCATGCACCGTCACGATGACAAGGATCGCCACCAGAAACGAGGCGAAAGTCCAGGCCGTTCCACCAAGATCTGCGACCAATCCCGTAAAATCCAATATCTGAACCCCTATGATCTGGCGCGTGAAAGCGCCAATGCCCGCGCCGTTGTTCTAGCGACTTGATCAACCTCAAGCACCTCTTCAAGGCTTGTTGCGGCTTTTCCAAGGCGGTTGTCCGCCGAAAGCCGGTTCAATGTGGCCTCGACCAGCCCTGACATGTCCAGAAACCCTATGTTTCCGGCGATGAAACAATCCAGCGCCACTTCTTTGGCGGCGTTGAAGACACAGCCCGCCATGCCGCCCGTTTGCATCACCTGCCGCGCCAGTCGCAGGGCGGGATAGCGGTCAAGGTCGGGTGCGCGGAAGGTGATGCGGCCAAGGGCTGCGAAATCCAGACGCGCCACCGGCAAAGGCAGGCGCTGGGGCCAGTGCAAGGCATAGCCTATGGCGTGGCGCATGTCGGGCGTGCCCATATGGGCCATGATCGCCCCGTCGTGGAAAGCCACGGCGGAATGGATGATGGATTCGGGGTGAATGACCACCTCGATCTGATCGGGGGTCACCCCGAAGAATTCCCTCGCCTCGATCACCTCAAGCGCCTTGTTGAACATCGAGGCGGAATCAATCGTGATCCGCTGCCCCATCGCCCAGTTCGGATGGACCGAGGCATCCTTGACCGTGGCAGCAGCCAGCCGCTCCACCGGCCAATCGCGCAGGCCCCCGCCCGAGGCTGTCAGGATGATACGTTCCACCGCCGCGATGTCTTCACCCGCCAGCGCCTGAAAGATGGCGGAGTGTTCGCTGTCCACCGGTAAAATCCGCGCGCCATGCTTTGCGGCGGTGGCAAGGAGCAGAGGGCCAGCGGTCACCAGGCTTTCCTTGTTGGCGAGGGCAAGCGTGGCCCCAGCGGTCAAAGCCGCCAACCCCGGAGCCAGCCCCGCCGCCCCGACAATCGCCGACATCACCCAATCGGCAGGCCGCGCGGCCGCTTCACAAATGGCCGACGTACCCGCCGCTGCGTCTATCCCCGACCCCGCCAGGGCATCACGCAGCGCGGGCAGCAGGCTGTCATCGGCGACCACCGCCACCTCGGCCCGCAAGGCCCGGGCCATCTCGGCCAGACGGGCCACGTTGTGGCCACCGCTGACGGCCACGGTATGATATGTGCCGGGTTCGGCCCGGGTGATCAGATCAAAGGTGCTGGTCCCAATTGAACCGGTGGCACCAAAGATAGAAATCCTGCGCCCGGTCATCCCGCCATTCCCAAGGGCAAGGGCAGCACCAGCGCCAGCAGCCGCACCACTATGATGGCGCCAATCAGCGCATCAAACCTGTCCAGCAAGCCGCCATGCCCGGGGATCAGCCGCGAGGTATCCTTGACCCCGGCACGCCGCTTGATCAGGCTTTCCACGATATCCCCCATCTGGCCGGCAAAGGCCACAATGGGAGAGATCACGACCAGCCCCCAGCCACCACCCTGCCACCAGACAAAGCCCGCCCCCACCGCCGCAGCCCCGAACCAGCCCGCCACCGTGCCGGACCAGGTCTTTTTGGGGCTGATCGCGGGCCAGAACTTCGGCCCCCCCAGCATCCGCCCCGCGAAATAGCCAAAGACATCCGAGGCAACCACAATGCACACCAGCCAGACCACGATGACCGCGCCGCGCCGGTCCAGAGCAATGAACTCGTTGGCGGCGACCAGCAGGGCCAAAGTGTAG
Source organism: Rhodobacterales bacterium (assembly GCA_043721775.1). Lineage (GTDB taxonomy): Bacteria > Pseudomonadota > Alphaproteobacteria > Rhodobacterales > Rhodobacteraceae > Stagnihabitans. Next base: position 13,756 of record JAYSQA010000302.1, on the reverse strand, counting down.
ACCGTCAGAAACGCCTTGTCGCGGCGCGGCGTCAGCGCCATGGCCGCCGGGGCCAGCACCAGACCGGCCAAACCCAAACCCTGGCGCTGCGCCAGCAAAAGACCAAAGGCCGCCAGCAGTGCGATGCCAATCCGGGTGACACCATGGGCCGGGGCATCGGTCAGGCTGGCCAACTCCCACGCCATAAGGGCGAAGATCAGAACCGTCATGCCCAGAAACAAACCGCCCCCCGCATAGACCGACAGCGCCCCAAGCCCCGCCAGCACCAGTCCCGAGGCCACCCGCACCCCCAGATCGCCCCAACGCCCGCCCATCAGCGCCGACTTTGACGGCTGCGCCAAAGCGGGGGTCACGACAGTCGGGCCAACGTCATTCTGGGGGCCTTGCGGGTTCTGCGGGCCTTGCGGGTTCTGGGAGTCTTGGGAGTCTTGGGGTTTCTGGGAGTCTTCCGATTTCTGCGGGCCTTGGGGTGTCATGCCCGCACCACGCCGCCAAAACGGCGTTCGCGGTTACCAAAGCGTTCAACGATCCGGCCCAGTTCGGCAGGGGTGAAATCGGGCCACAGCGTCTGGGTGAATTCATATTCCGCATAAGCCGCCTGCCACGGCAGGAAGTTAGAGGTCCGCGTCTCGCCACTGGTGCGGATAACCAGATCGGGGTCGGGCAGGTCGGCGGTATCCAGCCGGGACGAGATCAGCGCGTCATCGACATCCTGCGGGGCAATCTTGCCCGCAGCCACATCGCCAGCCACGGCGCGGATGGCGCGCGTCAATTCATCCCGCCCGCCGTAGTTGATGGCGACGGTCAGGTTCAGGCGGGTGAAGGGCGCCGTCCGCGCCTCGATCCCGGTCATCAGACGTTGCAGGCGCGCATCCAGGCGCGAGCGGTCGCCGATAAAGCGCATCCGCACATTTTCGGCGGCCAGCCTGTCAGCCTCGCGTTCAATATAGCGGGCGAAGATCGACATCAGGCCAAGGACTTCCTCGGTCGAGCGTTTCCAGTTTTCAGTCGAAAAGGCGTAGATCGTCAGCCACTTGATGCCAAAATCCGGGGCGCAGCGCACGATTTCCTTGACGCGCTCGGCCCCCTTGCGGTGGCCAACCAGGCGCGGCCAGCCTTTCTGAGTGGCCCAGCGGCCATTGCCGTCCATGATGATGGCGACGTGTTCCGCCAGAAGCGGGGCGTTCGGATCAGATGTGTTTCCTGAGCCCACGCTCATCCTTCTTTCTGCACCCAAAACCGCACCCGGGAGAAAAAATTTTCGACGAAAATTTTTGGCCTAGACCTGCATGATTTCGTGCTGCTTGAATTCAAGGTTGCGGTCAACTTGCAGGATGGCCTTGTCGGTCATCTCTTGCACCTCTTCGGACCACATCTTCTGGTCATCCTCGCCCATGCCGGCGGTCTTGGCCTTCTTGATCTGGTCCATCCCGTCGCGGCGCACGTTGCGGATGGCGACCTTGGCGCCCTCGGCATATTGTGCGGCAACCTTGGTCAGTTCGCGGCGGCGCTGTTCGTTCAGTTCCGGGATCGGCAGGCGGATCAGCGGGCCGTCAGCGATGGGGTTGATGCCAAGCCCACTTTCGCGGATGGCCTTTTCCACCTTGTTGATCATGCCCTTGTCCCAGACGTTGATCACCACCATGCGCGGCTCTGGCACGTTGATCGTGCCAAGCTGGTTGATCGGCGTCATCTGGCCGTAGGCGTCAACCTGGATCGGGTCCAGCATCGAGGCCGAAGCCCGCCCGGTGCGCAACGAGGCGAATTCGGTCTTCAGCGCATTCAGCGCCCCATCCATGCGGCGTTGCAGGGCATCGGTGTCAATCTCAAGATCGTCTTGCGCCATAAGGTCCTCATCGCTGGGCACCACCTGGCTGTGCCCTTTCGGGCTCTATAACAGGAAGCCGCCGGGGGCGTACAGGGGGGAGGCGAGGCGTATCCCGGTGCCAGCCATCATGCAACAGTTGTCGCGGCGCAACACAGGTAGCGGAATGCGAAAACCGCGGCACAGCTCACGAACGAGTTGTGCCGTAACACAAGGCCTGCCAGCTGTTAAATCGTGTGAGGTTGGGAGGCTGGCGCAGGCTATTCATTGCTAATTTAGCCTCGCGAGAGTAATTTCATGCGGTGCGCAGCGGCGCAGCTTTTGTGCCTGCGCTTGACACACCAATATATTCAATCGGGGGAAGACATGGCACTTGTGACACTGACTGACCTTTATTCCAATCTGGGCCCGTGGCCCGGCAATCTGTTCAGCGCCTCGGACGGGGTGACGATTGGGGCCCATACCGCCACGAGCTTTTCTTATACCTATGCGGCGGGAACCAAATTCGCGGGGTTTTCCGTCACTTCGACGGGCGTTGGCTTTGCCTATGACGGCAGCACGCCCATCGGCGGCTCGATGCGGGGCCTGACCATCACCGACGCAACCGGACATCTGGTGCTGAACGTGTCTGGTATTGCGGCGGGCAGTTTGGCCAGCGATCTGGCGCTGTTTGTGTCTTATGAATTCGGCTGGACCGATCCGGGCGGTGGCGGCACCGGTGCGCAGGTCAAGAACGCGTGGTCGCAGCTTTTGTCCAGCAACGACACTTACACCGGCACATCGGGGAATGACCGGCAAGGCATGGTCGGCGTCGATGCGGGCAATGACACCTTCAACATGGGCGCAGGAAATGACCGGGTCAACGGTGGCCTCGGCAACGACACGATCAACGGCGGCGAAGGCTACGACAGGCTCAGCTACGAGCAGACCCATTGGAACGAAGGTATCCCGATGGTGCGCGGCATCACCGTCACAGTTTCAACGGGCACTGTGCTGGACCCCTACGGCTTTACCGACCGGTTTACCTCCATTGAGGCGATCAAAGGCTCTGCCGCCGCTGACAGGTTCACTGGGTCGGCAGATAACGGCATTACGTTCGAGGGCCTGCGCGGGGCTGATACTATCATCGCAGGAAGTGGCGGCGATTGGGCCGGCTATGGGAGTGACACATGGGATGGTGGCAACAAGGGCATCATTGCCAACCTGCAAAACTCTGTCGTGGGCCTCAACACCTTCGGCACCATCCGTGACGGGTTTGGAAACATCGACCGCACGACGAACGTGCAAAGCGTGGCGGGCACCCAGTATAACGACATCTTCAACGGCAGCGCCAAGAACAACTCCTTTGCGGGCGGTGAGGGGAAAGACACCTACAATGGCGCGGGCGGGACCAGCGATAACATCACGTTCAACTGGTACTTCACCGATACAATCCAGCACGGGATCAGTGTGAACCTTAAACTTCTGACAGGCCAGATCATCGACGACGGGTTTGGCAACACCGAAAATGTCACGTCCATCGAAGGTATTCTGGGATCAGAGCAGGGCGACCGGATCATAGGCTCGGTTGGTGCCAACGAGATCGACGGTCGTGGCGGTGACGACACCTTGACGGGCGGAGGCGGCCACGACAATTTCGTCTGGCGCTATTTCCCGGTGGCCGGAAGTCACGATGTTGTCACTGATTTCCGGGCCGGTGCCGGTGTCAATCAAGACCGGATAGAGCTGCATGTCAGCGACTGGGGTGCCACAACGACCCTGCATCTTGTGAATGGAACCCAATCCACCGTCGCAGAAAGCACATTTCTGTTCAACGCAGCGACGCACATTCTGTCATGGGATCAAGACGGCACTGGCGCCTTGGCTGCCGTCAACATCGTGACGCTGAACAATGTAACGACACTGTTCGCCGCAAACTTCGATCTGCAATGACAGAATTGGGGAGCGCCTCAAAAGCGCTCCCTTGCCTACCAAGCCACCCCTTAGCCCTGAACCCGTGTATAGGTGCCCTGCCCGGACAATATCCCCTTGAAGCCGCCCGGTTCATCCAGTGAAAACACGATGATCGGCAGGTCATTGTCGCGGGCAAGGGCGATGGCGCTGGCGTCCATCACGCCGAGGTGCTTTTGCAGAACCTCGTCATAGGTGACCGTCTCGTACCGCTTGGCATGGGCATGTTTCTTGGGATCCATGTCATAGACGCCGTCAACCTTGGTGCCTTTGAAGATGGCCTGACAGGCCATCTCGTTGGCGCGCAGGGTGGCTGCGGTGTCGGTGGTGAAATAGGGGTTGCCGGTGCCTGCCGCAAAGATGCAGACGCGCTTCTTTTCCAGATGGCGCACGGCGCGGCGGCGGATATAGGGCTCGCATACCTGATCCATCGGGATGGCGCTGATCACGCGGGTGAAGACGCCCAGCGATTCCAGGGCGGCCTGCATGGCAAGCGCGTTCATCACGGTGGCAAGCATCCCCATGTAGTCGGCGGTTGTCCGCTCCATCCCTTGGGCTGAACCTTGCAGGCCGCGAAAGATGTTGCCGCCGCCGATCACCATGCAGATCTCAACCCCCAGATCGCGCACGGATTTCACCTCTTCGGCAATGCGCTGCACGGTCGGCGGGTGCAGCCCGAAGCCAAGATCGCCCATCAACGCCTCACCCGAGATTTTCAGCATGACGCGGGAATAGGTGATCTTGTGGTCGGGTTCGGTCATGGTGCGCTCTTTCGGGTTGAAGATGGGCGGGCTGGGGTTGGCTTTGTCAGACAAAATGAGGCAAAACGGCGGAAGGTTCAACCAGTGGAAAGGGAGGAGCGGGGGCCAACCCACAAGAAGCCCCATGCCCCCCGGGATATTTAGGCCAGAATGAAAGAGATTTCGCGGGAAAGGCCGGTGCTGATTGCGGGGCCAACCGCCAGCGGCAAGTCGGCCTTGGCGATGGAATTGGCGGCGCGGGATGGGCGGGTGATCGTCAATGCCGATGCGTTGCAGGTGTACGGCTGTTGGCGCGTGCTGACCGCGCGGCCATCGGTTGCCGAGGCGGCGGCGCTGCCGCATGCGCTTTATGGGCATGTGGCGCGGGATGAGGCGTATTCGGTTGGGGAATGGCTGCGGCAGGTGGCGGGTCTTTTGGACCGTCCGGTGGTGATTGTCGGTGGAACCGGTCTTTATTTCAGCGCCCTGACCGAGGGGCTGGCCGAGGTGCCGGCCATTGCACCGGGCGTCCGGGCCGAGGCGGATGCGTTGCGGCTGTCTGGTCAGGTCGATGTGATGCGGGCGGGCCTTGATGCTGCGACCGCCGCGCGGACCGATATGCTGAACCCGGCGCGGGTGCAGCGGGCGTGGGAGGTGCTGCGGGCCACCGGGCGGGGTCTGGCCGATTGGCAGGCGGCGGGCGCGCCGCCTGTGCTGCCTTTGGCAGGGGTTGAGGCTTTGGTGCTGCGCCCTTCAGTTCCATGGCTGGACGAGCGGATTGCGCGGCGGTTTTCCCTTATGGTGGCGGCGGGTGCTTTGGAGGAGGCGCGGGCATCGCTGCCCCATTGGCAACCCGAACGGCCTTGGGCGCGGGCTATCGGTGCGCCAGAACTGGTAGCGCATCTGCGGGGCGAGATGACGCTGGAGGCGGCGCAGGCGGCGGCCGTCCTCGGCTCTCGCCAATATGCCAAGCGGCAGCGGACGTGGTTTCGCAACCGCATGAAAGCCTGGCAACCGCGCGTGCTGCCTTGAGGCCTGCTGCGGTGCCCGCCCCAGCGCTGTGGTGCATCGGTCACGGTCGGGTGGCATTCTTCCCATGGTTGAAGGTGCCCGAGCGGATGCCGGTCTTTTTCGCTTGGGGCCAGGCCGGGGCCGCGCTATCTGTTGCCCTCACGAACCCGCGAGCCGCAATGACCAGCCCTGCACCCGCCTCTCTGTTCCGTCTTGTGGCAATCCCCCGGTTGGCGGCTGGCGGGCGCTGGCGGGTTGAAGCGATGCGGACCTTGTCAGAGCCGGTTTTCTTGTGGTTCACCAAGGGTCAGGGCCGCATCACCATTGCAGGCCAGACCCGTGGCTATACCGCACACAACGGCATCTTCATTCCGGCGGGCGTCATGCATGGCTTTGAGGTTGGGCCGCAAGTCTTTGGCACGGCAGTATTTTTCGGCCGCGACCACGGCCTGTCGCTGCCGCGTGATCCGTTGCACCTGCGCATTCGCGAAGTCCACGCCCAGCAAGACCTGAACGTCACCCTCGACGCGATCCATCGCGAGCTGGAGGCCGACACCCCCGGCCATGACCGCGCCGCCCTTGCCCATCTGGGCCTGCTGGCCGTCTGGGTGGAACGCCAGGCCGCAAGGATCGCCGGGGATGCCCCCAAGCCCGATGCCGCCCGCAAGCTGGTCGCCCGCTTTACCGACGTGATGGAGCGTGAGTTCCGTTCGGGTGCCGGGGTTGGCGACATGGCGGCCATCCTTGGTGTCACAGCCACACATCTGACGCGCTGTTGCCGTCTGACCTGCGGGCGATCCGCCATCGACCTGCTTCAGGACCGCCGGATTTTCGAGGCGCGCAAGTTGCTGGCGGACACCAGGCTGCCGGTGAACCGGATCGGCAGCAGTCTGGGCTTTGCCTCGGCAGCGTATTTCACCCGGGCGTTCCAGCACATGACCGGCATCTCTCCGACCGCGTTCCGCAAAAGCCTTTAGGCGATTCGAAAACGGCCTTCGGCGGGGATTCGTCCGTTTAAACGGAAAGCTGGCCGTGAGGCTGGAAACCGTGCGACAGCCCCAAATTCCGGCAAGAGGGCCGCGGCACCCTCTGCCGCATTGCAGCATCGGGCTGCGGCGCCGGGTTCTTCCGGATTGTTGTCGTAAACGTTATAGGACACGACGAATCCAAGCGTTGACGTAGGGGCCGAAAAGGTGCGGAATGCCAGGGTGAGCAACTGCACCGCGCCAGTTCTTCGCCAAGGGCCGCCAAACCCTTGACGCAGAGCGCGCGCAAGCGGTGCCGCTGATGAACCAAAACAAGGCAATGGCCTGACAGGGAGAATGGTATGAACGATATGACAAAGATCGACGCTCCGCACACGTCCGTGCATCCGGGTGCGATGATGCACCTTGCGGAAGTTAAGGCCGGCAAACTGGACCGCCGTGAATTCCTGACCCGCACGACCGCTTTGGGCGTGTCGGCGGTGGCAGCCTATGCCATGCTGGGCGTCAATGCCCCGGCCAAAGCCGAAGGCGCCAAGGTTGGCGGCATCGTGCGCGTCGGCATGGAAACCAAGGCGCAGAAAGACCCGCGTCTGGCAGACTGGCCGCAGATCGGCAACATCTACCGCGGCTGGCTGGAATACCTCGTCCAGTACAACCCCGATGGATCGTTCGAAGGCCGCCTGCTGGAGAAGTGGGAAGCCAATGCCGACGCGACTGGCTATACTCTGCATGTCCGTCAGGGTGTGAAGTGGCAGAACGGCGACGATTTCACCGCCGATGACGTGCTGTTCAACTTCAAGCGTTGGGGTGATGGTTCGGTCGACGGCAACGCCATGGCCTCGCGCTTCCCGGGCCTGACCGAACAGGTCGCCAAGAAAGACGCGGCCGGCAAGGACGTGGTCGACGATAAGGGCAAGACCGTCATGGTCAACCGTCTGCGTGACGGATCGGTCGTCAAGGTCGATGACCACACGGTTGAACTGAAGATGAACGCCTCCGACATTGCCGTGGTTGCGGCCATCTCCGACTATCCGGCCGCCATCGTGCATTCGTCCTTCAAAGACGGCGATGATCCTTCGGTCAACGCCATCGGCACCGGGCCTTACGTTCCGGGCGAAATGTCAGTCGGCCAGAAGATGACGCTGGTGCGCGCCCCGGAAAGCCACAAGTGGTGGGGTGGCGTCGCCCCCTTGGACGAGATCCACTACATCGACTTCGGCACCGATCCCTCGGCCATGGTCAACCTCGCCAACTCGGACGAGATCGACATGAACTACGAGACGACCGGCGATTTCATCGACCAGCTGAACACCCTGGGCTGGACCAAATACGAAGCCGTGACGGCCGCAACTCTCGTCTGCCGCTTCAACTCCGCGACCTCCGATCTGTACAAGGAGAAAGAAGTTCGCCAGGCCCTGCAAAAGTCGGTCGACCCCAAGGTTGTTCTCGAACTTGGCTACAAGGGTCTGGGCACCACCGCCGAAAACCACCACGCCTGCCCGGTTCACCCCGAATATGCCAAACTGCCGGCGCAAGCGTTCGACAAGGCCGGCGTGAAGGCCATTCTGGCCAAGCACAATATGGCCGACACCGAGTTCGAGTTCATCTCGCTGGACGGCGGTTGGGAGCTTGACACCTCTGATGCCGTGGCAGCCCAGATGCGCGACGCCGGTGTCAATGTGAAGCGCACCGTGATGCCGGGCTCGACCTTCTGGAACGACTGGCAGAAGTACCCGTTCTCCTCGACCACCTGGAACCACCGTCCGCTGGCCGTACAGAACATGGCCTATGCCTATACCTCGACGGGGTCGTGGAACGAAACCGGCATGGCGAACAAGGACTTCGACGCTGCAATGACCAAAGCCCTGTCGCTGGCCGATTCTGACAAGCGCCGTGAAGTCATGGCTGTGATGGAACAGATCCTGCAAGACGAAGGCGTCATCATCCAGCCATACTGGCGCTCGCTGTTCCGCCACGCCAAGAAAAACATCGTGGGCGCCGAAATGCACCCGTCGATGGAGCATCACCACTATCAGTGGTCGCTTGCCTAGGGCCTGAACGCTGGGGCGGGCGCGCCAACATCGGCGCACCCGCCCTTTTTCTTTCCGGCCCGATCGGGCTGGTGCCGTCTGGCTCGGTGGGACGCAAAATGCTAAGATTCGTGCTCCGGCGTTTGGGCGTGATGATATTGACGGCGCTGGTTTTGACCTTTGTCGTGTTTTATCTGACCAACCTGCCGCCCAACCTGGAAAAACTCGCCCGATCCGAGGGGTCAGTCCGCATGACGGACGCGGCGGTTGCGTCCTGGATCATCGACAATGGCCATGGTGGCTCGGTGTTTTACCGCTATGCCGAATGGTTGGGTGTGGCACCCGGCTGGGTGCTGACCGATGACAAGGGCGTGACACGCGGGCTTTGCATCCGGCAGAACGATGACCTGGCCCTGGCCTCCACCTATTGCGGCATCTTTGAGGGCAACTGGGGCTTTTCAACCGTTTTCAAGAAGCCGGTCCTCTATTCGCTGGGCAAGTCGATGGCCGCCACCGGTTGGCTGATGCTGGCGGTCATGGTGGTGATGGTGCCCGTGGCCCTGCTGATCGGCGTGCTTGCGGGGATGCGCGAAGGCTCGCGCACCGACCGGATTTTATCTACCTTCTCCATCGCCAGTTCGGCCACCCCGGAATATGTGTCGGGTGTGATCCTTGTGGCGCTGTTCGCCTCGCCCGCCACCGGCCTGTCGCCCCTGTTGGCGGATTGGGGCTGGATCAGCGGCAAGACCCTGTTTCTGGGCACCGCCACCTCGGCGATGGACAATATCACCTTCTGGAACTTCGCCCTGCCGGTGGCGACCATCGCCTTGTACGGCGTGGGCTACATCGCCCGCATGACCCGGGCGTCGATGACCGAGGTGATGACCCAGCAATACATCCGCACCGCCCGCCTGAAGGGCGTGGCCTTCCGCGATGTGGTGCTGCGCCACGCGCTCCGGAACGCCATGATCGCCCCCTTCACCGTGATCATGCTGCAATTCCCCTACCTCTTGAACGGCGTGGTGATCACCGAGACCCTGTTCAACTACAAGGGCTTTGGCTGGATGCTGGTCACCGCCGCCGGCAACAATGACATCGAGATGCTGCTGGGCGCCTCGGTCGTCGCCGTGATCTTCGTTCTTCTGACGCAGTTGATCTCTGACATCGGCTATGTCTTCCTCAACCCCCGCATAAGGCTGAGCTGACATGCCCGATACAATTTCCTGGCCGATGATCATTGCCCTGATGGCCAAACAGTTCTGGCCGGTCTGGGTGGGGCTGGTGGTGACCTTCGCCCTGTCGATCCGCTTCAAGCGGCGTCTGGGGCTTTACGGCAAGCTGTTTGACTCACCCGTTGGCATGATAGGCTTTACCATCGTGATGTTCTGGGTGTTCACCGCCATCTTCGCCAACCTGATCGTGACCTTTGATCCCCTCGCTCAACTGGGGTCCGTCAAGAACCCCCTGCCGGGCAGCCCGACCCCCGCCGGACCCGATGGCCAGTTCCCCTGGTTCCTGCTGGGCGGCGACCACCTCGCCCGCGATGTGTTCTCCCGCATGGTCGCAGGTGCCCGGCAAGTGCTGATCATCGCCCCCGCCGCCACCACCTTCGCCTTTCTTGTCGGCATCACCCTTGGCTTGCCTGCGGGCTACTTCGGCGGCAAACTGGACACTGTGCTGTCTTTCCTCGCCAACCTGGTCCTCGCCTTCCCGGTGATCCTTCTGTTCTACCTGCTGGTGACGCCCGAGATCCGTAACACCGGCATCCCGATCTATCTGGCCGCCATCCTGTTCCTGATCCCCATCATCTTCTTCGTCGTCCTGTTCAACTCGCGCTTCCACACCAACCCGCCCAAGCGCAACCTCTACGTCGGCATCACGCTGGTCTTGGGCCTCTGGGCCTATTCCGGTCTGGCCTTCAACCATGACCCGCTGGGCGTCTGGGGGATGGAGCCGAACCTCTTGAACGTCTTCGTCTCAGTGGTCTTCGTGAACGCGCCGACCGTGTTCCGCATCGTGCGCGGCATCGTGATGGACATCAAATCGCGCGATTACGTGGCGGCTGGCCAAACCCGCGGCGAGCAAGCCTGGTACATCATGCTGTGGGAGATCTTGCCCAACGCCCGTGGCCCCCTGATCGTCGACTACTGCCTGCGCATCGGCTACACTACCATCCTCCTCGGCACTTTGGGCTTCTTCGGCCTCGGTGTGACACCGGAAAGCCCCGACTGGGGCTCCACAATCAACGCCGGCCGCAAACTCCTGAGCATGATCCCCCACCCCGCCGTGGTTCCGGCCCTCGCCCTGATGAGCCTCGTCCTCGGCCTCAACCTCCTCGCCGACGGCCTGCGCGAAGAAAGCATGAAGGACTGATGAAACCGCTTCTTCCCCCTTTCATTTGTTCACAAATATCCCACGGGGGTGCGGGGGTGTGAAACCCCCGCTCCTGCCCCATAAGCCTGCCCGCCTTCCACAGAATTGAGGCCAGCCATGACCACAACTTGGGACCCTTCGCAACCCATCCTCGACATCGAGCACCTCTCGATCTCCTTCTTCACCCGCCTGCGCGAAATTCCCGCCGTGATGGATTTCTCCTGCAGGGTGATGGCGGGGGAGGCTATGGGCCTCGTGGGCGAAAGCGGCTGCGGCAAGTCCACCGTGGCGCTGGCGGTGATGCGCGACCTTGGCAAGAACGGGCGCATCGTCGCAGGCTCGATCAAGTTCAAGGGCCGCGAACTGGTGACCATGGGCGATGAAGAACTGCGGGGGTTGCGCGGGTCCGAGATTGCCATGATCTACCAAGAACCCATGGCCTCGCTGAACCCCGCCATGAAGATCGGCGCGCAACTCGCTGAAGTGCCGATGATCCATCAGGGCATGGACCGCGAGGCAGCGTGGACGCTGGCCCGCCAGATCGTGGCCGACGTCCGCTTGCCCGACCCTGACCGCATCCTGAACGCCTTCCCGCATCAATTGTCCGGCGGTCAGCAACAACGCATCGTCATCGCCATGGCGCTGATGTCGAAACCCGCTTTGTTGATCCTCGATGAGCCCACCACCGCACTCGACGTGACGGTTGAGGCCGGGATTGTCGATCTGGTGAAAGACCTTGGCCACAAATACGGCACCTCGATGCTGTTCATCTCGCACAACCTTGGCCTGATCTTGGACGTCTGCGACCGCCTGTGCGTGATGTATTCCGGCGAGGCGGTCGAGACCGGCAACGTGATCCAGGTCTTTGACGAAATGCGCCACCCCTACACCCAAGCCTTGTTCCGTTCGATCCCGCTGCCGGGGGCTGACAAGAACACAAGGCCCCTGATCTCGATCCCCGGCAACTTCCCCCTGCCGCATGAAAGGCCCAATGGCTGCAACTTCGGGCCGCGCTGTGACTATTTCGAGAAGGGCCGCTGTGACGCCGCCGATATCCCGATGTCCAACATTCCCAAGGGCGACCGTCACGCCTCGCGCTGTGTTAAATGGGCCGAGATTGACTGGAACGCGCCGCCCGCCGCCCGTGTGGTCAAGCAAAAATCGCCAATCGGCAAAGTGGTCCTGAAGATGGAGGATTTGAAAAAATATTACTCGATTTCCTCCGGTGCGTTCGGCGGTGGCACCGCGAAAGTGGTGAAAGCCAACGAAACCCTGAGTTTTGTGGCCCATGAAGGCGAAACCCTCGCCATCGTGGGCGAGTCAGGCTGTGGTAAAAGCACCTTCGCCAAGGTCCTGATGGGGTTGGAGACCGCCACCTCTGGCTCGATCATGCTGTTTGACGAGAACGTTCAGTCGACACCCATTCAAAAGCGCAACATCGACACGGTGGCGTCGGTGCAGATGGTGTTCCAGAACCCCTTCGACACGCTCAACCCCTCGATGACCGTCGGCCGCCAGATCATCCGCGCGCTGGAGGTGTTCCATTACGGCAAGTCGGATGAGGAACGCACTGCCCGGATGCTGGAACTGATGGACCTTGTGAAGCTGCCCCGCGCCTTTGCCGAGCGGATGCCGCGCCAACTTTCCGGCGGCCAGAAACAACGCGTCGGCATCGCCCGCGCCTTTGCCGGTGGGGCCAAGGTGGTGGTGGCAGATGAGCCGGTCTCGGCGCTTGACGTCAGCGTGCAGGCCGCCGTCACCGACCTGTTGATGGACATCCAGCGCGAGAACAAGACGACGCTGCTGTTCATTTCCCACGACCTCTCTATCGTGCGCTACCTGTCGGACCGCGTCTTGGTCATGTACCTCGGCCATGTGGTCGAAACCGGCACGACGGATCAGGTCTTCCAGCCGCCCTACCACCCCTATACCGAGGCGCTTCTGTCCGCCGTCCCGGTGGCTGACACCAAAGTCATCCGCAAACGCATCGTCCTTGAAGGCGACATCCCCTCTGCCGTCAACCCACCGCCCGGCTGCCCGTTCCAGACCCGTTGCCGCTGGAAATCACAGGTTCCCGGCGGCCTGTGCGACCGCGAGATGCCCCCGGTGCGGTTCCTTGAAGGCGGCCACCAGATCAAATGCCACCTGTCGGATAAGATCCTTGCCCAGATGGAACCAGTAATCAAAATGGCTGCCGAGTAATCCGCCAAGTATCCCGCCGTGTGCCGTCTGCGTAGGGTGGGGTTATAACCCCACCCTACCTGACAGCCCGGCCTACTGCGGTCCGGGACCTGGGGCCGCTGTCACTCCACGCCGTAGTCCAGCACCTTTTCCAGCCCTTCTGTCAGGAACTCGCCGACCTCTGGCTGGCCCAGCAGATAGCGGCTGACAAGGCCGTCGTGCTGCTGGCGGGCCAGTGCCTTGGTCGCCTCCCATTCCGCAGGCTCTGCATCGCCGCGACCGATCCAGAACAGCGCCACCAGCGCATCTTTCTGCTCGTCATCCATGCTTTCTATCTCTTGCGTGATCTCATCCCGGCTGAGGTCGCCCGTGGTTTCCTGCAAGGTCTCGGCCACCTCGTCGTCGGTGGCATTGCCGCCCGGATCGGAAATATCCATGCCCTCTTTTGCCATCACTGCGTTGAAGCGCAGCACCAGTTCCTCGATCTCGTCGCTGTCAAAGGGAAGTTCAATCATCGGCATCTCCTGCTTGTCTATGTGCCGTCCTGTCATTTGGGGACCAGGACCTGTTGAGGTTCATCGGGAGTTGATGACGGCTGCCGTGACGTAGATCATGGCGGAGGGGGAGGTAGCGGTCTTGTCGCTTCGCATGGCGATTCTC
>JAYSQA010000301.1:0-4791 GCA_043721775.1 Rhodobacterales bacterium | reverse complement strand
ACGCCGGCGCGAACGACGGTGGCCATCGGCGGGGCCAGGTCCATCAGCGCACGGATGGCGTCCGACGCGCCGGCACGGGCCCGCATCTCCAGCCAGTGGCCCAGCAGGATGAAGACCAGCAGCACGGCCACCGCTTCAAAGAACTGCACGCCGGGAAAGAACAAGACCGAGGCGGCGCTGAAAGCGAACCCGGTGCCGACGGACAGCACCACCAGCACCGCCATGTTCAAAACGCCGTTGCGCAGCGCCCGCGCCGCCGCCACGAAGAACGGCCAGCTTGGGTAAATTACGGCGGCGCAGCCAAGGATCAGCAGCCAGACATCGAGCCTGAGGCCGAACGGCGGCGGCGGAGCTTTGAACAGGCCTGCCATCGGCGAATAGATGAAGATCGGAATGGTGAAGACCAGCGCCACCCAGAACCGGTTGCGCATATCGCGCACCATCGCCTGCATATCGCCGCCCGCGCCATGACCCATCTCGGCGGCCATTTCATCGCGGGCAGCGGTGGATTTGGCCATGCCTGCCATCCCCTTCATGTCGTGCCCGGCGTGAGGATCGACCTTTGTCTGTGTCGCCATACCCGGCATATCGTCGGGCACACAGACATGGCGCGGCGTAGCTTCACCCCGGCAATGCTGGCCGCACGCCTCGATCACGCGGCGGAGCGTGGCGACGCTGGTGACGCCCTCGTCAAAACGAACCGTTACCGAGGCCGAGTTGGGGTTGGAGTTGGCCTCTTGCACCCCGGCCTCAGCCATCAACTGCTTTGCGACCCCAAGATGGTCAAGCCCTTCGAAATAGGCACCGATATCGAGCGTTGCGGTTCTGGTCATTTTTTGTCCTTGGACTTGTGCCGGATGGCCGGTCAGGGAGTATGTCGGTAGGCCGGGCGTCGAGAGACCGCCCGCCCTCAGGTGTTGTGACATTCCAGAAAGCTTGCCTTTCGGCAGGACGGGCAGGATGTCTCCAGTTCCCGCTTCAACGCACGGCGGGCGCGGTGCAGCCGGACGTTCAGCGAGTTGGTGGTAATCCTAAGGTCAGCAGCGATGCTGGCGCGCGGTTCTTCGTCCAGATCAGCGCGGCGCAGAATGGCTGCATGCTCGGGCCTGAGCCGGGGCAGCGCGATATGAAGACAGTGGCAGGGAAAAATGTCGCAATCGTCCTCTGGTGACGCGTCAGTGATGCTGCGTTCCAGCGCATAGGCGGTTTCTGCCCGGTGCCGCACTGCGCGCCGTCGGTAGTGATCAATCAGCGTATGGCGCAGGACCTGCCCGAGCCAGGCATTGATCTTTTCGCCCCGTTCTACCGGATGCGGGGCACGGATCACCTTGAGGCTGAAGTCCTGCAAGGCATCTTCGGCCTCGTCCAGGTTGCCAAGCCTGCGGCGAAGGAAGCCAAGAAATTCGCCCCGGCCATCAAGCAGGCGTTGGTTGACGACAGAGTTTGCAGGAACAGGCCTTTGGGGGGATGCGGCAAAATGTGGGTCAAAGATCATGGGGTTCTCCGGGCGCGGAAGAGCGGGTTACATCGCGACGCAGCTGCGTGCGACCGCCCTGCATCAATCAGACTTGCGCGTGGAAAAGCTTAGGCGGGCGAAAAAGCCGCAGATTGATCGGGGTGGTGTTAAGCGTGGCCGCCCCATCGGACCAGATGCTGCTGCCCGAAGTTGGCACAAGTGGCGATGAAGGCTGGTAGATCTCGACAGTTGCATATGTCGGGCTCGGACAATGGGCATGGCTCGACGCAGATTCTGCCAAGGGGCAATACAGGTCGCCGATGTCACCCGCACTTTGCGCCGTATAGCGATCAGGCGCGGTCTGGTTTGCCACACTTGCGCCCACCGCGACGAGGAAGAACAGCGCCAGGAACGCCATAGCCAACCGCAAGGCTGGGCCGGTCATCAGCATTTTTGACAGCGGGCGCTTCGGCATCAGACCACCGGAAATTAATCGTTCATCTGCCACATCTGACCACCGGCAGCCCTGCTTCGCCTTGATCTTGATCAACTGCGCGGTCCGGAATGTTGCTCTGGTAGAGCACAGCGGAAGTGGGTGATCATTTCCTTCAGCCGGAAACATCGTGCGTCTGGCTGGCTGCTCAGGCGGCTGCGGTGGTTATAGCTGTAATATTCCGAGCGGAAGCGCGTCTATACCGGTCAGAACGCACTTCGACGCCAGCGAAGAATGGCAGGGCGATGTTGCGCGCATTCAGGACCGGGCCCATGCAACCAAACACTTATCACGATCAGTCAGAGGCGAACATCAAGGCTCCGCAGGCTGAGGTTTTCGCCTATCTCGACGACCAGACCCGTCTTGCAGCCCATATGGAAAAGCGGTCGATGATGATGCTGGGCGGCCGTATGACCTATGAGTTTGACGCAGCCAAAGGCCGCGCTGTCGGCTCGGTGATCCGGATGGGTGGGAGCTTTCTGGGGATCTCGTTGGCCGTGTGCGAAATCGTGACGGAACGGATACCGCCCACCACCAAGCGTTGGGAAACCCGTGGCCGGCAACGCATGCTGGTGATCGACAGCTACGTCATGGGGTTCGAAACCCGCCAGATCGGAGGGGGCACCAGGTTGCGGGTCTTCATCGACTACTTGGTGCCGCCCTGCGTTCCGGGGCGCTGGCTCGGCCTTCTGTTCGCGCCGTTCTATGCCAGATGGTGCGTTTCGCGCATGGTCAAGGATGTAAACCGACACTTTGGCGCGGTCGACGAACCCGGAGTGTCAGCGTGATGCAACCGTACGAAGTGAAAGTCTCTTTTCGTAATTTCCACTGCAAAATCGACGTCATCAGACGGTGCAATGTATGCGCCCGCATGCCGCTAAGCGAAACAGTCAACAGCACGGCAGCGGCTGCGCTGTCATGCCATTCAGGGGGAGAATGAAATGGAAGAGCATGACCATTCGATGCATCAACCGACGCAGCAGCCAGCGCCTGTCCCGACTTTCTGGCGGTCGCGTGCTGGAATCACGCTGATCGTATTTCTGGCCGTGGCAGCACTGCTGCTTGGCTACGAACATCGCATGCATCTGTTTGCGTCGGGCATGTTTCCGGCCATCTTGCTGTTTGGGTGCGTATTCATGCACTTCTTCATGCATGGCGGCCATGGCAGCCACGGTGGTCATGCCCGGCACGGTAGCCCAAGCGATCCACCGGCCAGCCCGAACAGCGAATCCATCAAAACCGACGGAGACAAATCATGATCGCGCCATCTTCCGGCTATGGCCTGTGGTTTTTCGCCCTTATCAACGCGGCGGTCTTCATCCTGTTCGCCTTCAGCTTTTTCAAGCCACAGACCCCGCGCGACTGGCGCAGCTTTGGCGCGTTCAGCGCGTTTCTGGTGGCGCTGTTTTCGGAAATGTACGGGTTTCCCCTGACGATTTACCTGATGTCCGGCTGGCTGCAGACCCGCTATCCCGGCATCAACTGGTTTTCGCACGACGCGGGCCACCTGCCCGAGATGATGTTCGGCTGGGGAGGCAATCCGCATTTCGGACCATTCCACATTTTGAGTTTCTTGCTGATCGGCGGCGGCTTCTGGCTGATTTCGGCCGCATGGCCCACGCTTTACCAAGCACAGCGCAGCGGCAAACTGGCCACAACCGGGCTGTATGCCCGGCTGCGCCATCCGCAATACGCTGGCTTCGTGCTGGTCTTGACCGGGTTTCTGATGCAGTGGCCGACGCTTCTGACCCTGGTGATGTATCCGTTCCTGATCTGGATGTACGCCCGCCTTGCCCGCTCCGAAGAGAGCGAAACCCGCGCCAGATTTGGGGTCGCCTTTGACGACTATGCTGGGCGCGTCCCAGCGTTCTTTCCGCACTTCGCATCCGACACACAGCAAGCAAATTGACCGAAGAGGAAACCGCCATGGCCCCCGATCCAGTCTCATCAGATACCAAGGACAAGGGCCTCGCCTCCCGGTTCCCCACCGCCTACACCATCCTGTTTCTATTGATCATTCTGATGGCGGGGCTGACCTGGGTCATTCCGGCGGGCAAGTTTGACCGGGTGCAGAATGCGGCGGTCGGTCGCGAGGTGGCGGTGGCAGGCACCTACAAGACCGTGGACCCCAACCCGCAGGGTTTCGTCGCCATCCTGCTGGCCCCGACCGCAGGGTTTTATGACCCCGACAGCTATGCCGCCAATGCCATCGATGTGTCGCTGTTCGTGCTGTTTCTCGGCGGATTTCTGGGCGTGGTCAATGCCACGGGGTCGATTGACACCGGCATCAAGGCCGCCATGCGCAAGCTGAAGGGCCGCGAGGTCTGGATGATACCGATCCTGATGTCGCTATTCGCGTTAGGTGGCACGACATATGGCATGGCGGAGGAGACGCTGGCGTTTTATCCGCTGCTGATCCCCGCGATGCTGGTCGCCGGGTTCGATACGATGACGGCGGTGGCGGTGATCCTGATAGGCGCCGGGATTGGCACGCTTGGCTCCACGATCAACCCTTTTGCCACTGTCATTGCCTCAAATGCCGCCGGGGTCGCGTTCACCCAAGGCATGGTGATCCGCTTTGTACTCCTGCTCGGTGGCCTCGCGATCTGCATCGCCTTTGTCACCCGCTATGCGCTGCGGGTAAAGGCCGATCCGGCGCGGTCGGTTGTGGCGGCACAGGCCGACAGCAACAGGCAGGCGTTTCTGTCGGGCGCAAGTGCTGTGGCCAATGATCGGCTGAGCGGCATCCAGTCACTGGTGCTGGTGCTGTTTGCCATGACATTCGTCGTGCTGATCTGGGGAGTGTCGTCGCAGGGCTGGTGGATGGCGCAGATGGGTGCGC
>JAYSQA010000300.1:0-3783 GCA_043721775.1 Rhodobacterales bacterium | reverse complement strand
CGCCGAGGTGGCCGATCTGCCAATGCTGTCCGCCCATGCCGATGCCGACGAGCTGATGCGCTGGCTGTCCGGTTTTACCCGGGCCCCGCAAAGAGTTTTCATCGTGCATGGCGAGCCGGAGGCCTCCGAGGCACTGCGCGTGCGCATTGGCAAGGATCCGGGATGGAACGCCAGTGTTCCCCGCCAGGATCAGGTCTTCACGCTATGATCGGCACCGACCAGATCGGCGACAACCTGCACCTGCCAACGCTGCGGGCAAAACGCCTTGGGTTGCACACCCAGCATCAGGCGGTGGTTGTGATGCGCAGCGACTGCCATGTCTGCCGGTCCGAGGGCCTTTCGTCGCGCGCACAGGTCCTCGTCACTGCCGGTGCGCGGCAAGTGCAGGCGACCCTGTTTCAGATCGACGGCGACATGATCGCTCCCGATCATGTGGCCCTGTCAGAAACCGCCTGGGCCTTGCTGGGCGTCAGCGAAGGCGATGCGGTCGAGGTCAGCCATCCGGCGGTGCTGGACTCGCTGGGAAAGGTGCGGCGGCGCATTTATGGCGACCGCCTCGACAGGCCCGCGTTTCTGGCCATCCTGCGAGACGTCGTGGCTGGACGCTATACCGACGTTCATCTGGCGGCCTTCCTGACGGCAAGTGCTACCATGCCCCTCGATGAACAGGAAACCGTCGATCTCACCTATGCCATGGTCGAGGTGGGCGAGCGTCTGCGCTGGGACGCAAAGATGGTCATCGACAAACACTGCATCGGCGGCTTGCCGGGAAATCGCACCACGCCAATCGTGGTCGCCATTGCGGCTGCAAACGGCCTGATCATGCCGAAGACCTCGTCGCGCGCGATCACCTCGCCCGCGGGCACCGCCGACACGATGGAGACGCTGGCCCCGGTCGACCTGGACCTAGCCGCGATCAGGCGGGTGGTTGATGCCGAAGGCGGCTGCATTGTCTGGGGCGGTGCCGTGCATCTCAGCCCGGTCGATGACATCTTTGTGCGCATCGAGCGCGAGCTTGATGTTGACACCGAAGGTCAGCTTATCGCCTCGGTTCTGTCCAAGAAGATCGCCGCCGGTTCGACCCATGTGGTGATCGACATTCCGGTCGGCCCGACCGCGAAAATCCGCACCGGAGCGGCCGGAGCTGAACTTGCCGCCCGTTTCGGCGCGGTTGCGTCCCACTTTGGCCTGACGGTCGTTTGCCTCCTGACCGACGGAACCGCACCCGTCGGTCGCGGCATCGGTCCGGCGCTTGAGGCTTTGGACGTGCTGGCGGTTCTCCAGAACGAACCGGGAGCCCCGGATGATCTTCGCAACAGGGCCGCCACTCTTGCCGGTGCCGCCCTTGAGATTGGCGGCGCGGCGGCAATGGGCACGGGTTACGATCTGGCAATATCCACGCTGACGAGTGGCAGAGCATGGCGCAAGTTCGCTGCCATCTGCAAGGCGCAGGGCGGCCTGCGTGCGCCGCCGACGGCGGCCCACGTCCGGCCCTTGCTGGCGCTCCATACCGGTCGCATCAGCCGTATTGATAACCGCAAGCTTGCTCGCCTGGCCAAACTTGCCGGAGCACCAAAGGCCAAGGCGGCTGGCATTCACATGGACGTCCGACTGGGAGATCAGGTCGATAAAGGTCAGCCACTGCTGCATTTGCACGCCGAGACCGCCGCCGAACTGGTCTATGCCCTCGACTACGCCGCCCGGACACGCGACATCATCGAAGTGGAGCCGAACGTCCGGACTTCGATCCGCTGACCCGGCTGCCAGCACGCTTGCAGGTGCGCGCGTTGACGATTGCATTTTGAGCGACTACCAGAAGCGCAAGCCGTTTGGTGGCCTGTGTATTCAGGGGCAAACCCATGTCTGAATTTCTGCCCGTGCTGATTGACAACTGGCGGGCTGATCCGTCGGGCACCTATCAATCGTGGTTTCTGTGGGAGGAGCGGATCAAGAATTTCCGCTCGATCCGGCGCGGATTGCAGGCCGTGGTGCGCGAGATTGCCGATGGCCGTTTTGGCACCGCCTATCGCGGATCGTCGCTGGAAACCGTGGTGCATTCAATTGCCGAGCAACGCCAGATCTTTCGTGGCGCGGATCATGCGTTCTTGTGGAAACCCAAGCTGCGCATCCCGGATATCTACGAAAACCCAGTGAACCAGCGGGCCTTTGGCCATTTGCTGGACACCTGCATATGTTGCAACACCGAAGCTGATCTGCTGGCAGCCATCCGGCGGATTGACACGCTGAAGGTCAAGGGGCTTGGGCCAGCGGTGGCCAACCTTTTGTATTTCCTGCACCCCACGATCCTGCCGCCCTGCAATACGGCGATTGTGAACGGCTACAACGCCCTGACCGGGGCCAAGACCAAACTTGGCCGCTGGGACGACTATCTGGCGATGCGGGCCGGGCTGATCGCACTGAACACAAAGCATCGCGGGCTGTTGTCGAATGATTTTGGCGCAATCGCCGGGTTGATGTTCGATATCGGCAGCGGGCGTTATCCGGTGCCCGCGCCCGATCTTTCCGGCGAGGGGCGCGCCAGGTGGCAGGCTGATCTGGCACAGGTGCGTCAAGAGGGGGCGACGCTGGCCAAGGCCGAGGTGCAAAGCCGCGAGAACGATCACACCCATACCGAAATCCAAGGCTGGCTGCGCGATCTGGGGCTGGCTTTGGGATTTTCGGTCTGGGTGGCGGCAAACGATCAGGGGCGCATCTGGCAAGGCGGCAAGCTGGGCGATGGCTGCCTGACCACTTTGCCGCCCGCCATAACCAGTGCCCCTGGCATCGAAAGCGTCCGGCTGATCGACATCATCTGGATCGACAAGTCCGACGGGCAGGCCGTTGCGGCGTTTGAGGTGGAACACAGCACCTCGATCTATTCCGGCATCGTGCGGATGCTGGATCTGGCCATGGGTGGCAGCGAAGCCCCACCAGAGGGATTGTTTTTGGTGGCTCCGGATGGCCGCGAAAAGGACGTGCGCGCGCAATTGATCCGCCCGGCCTTTGGCAGCATCGGACATTTGAATGTGCGCTATATCCCTTACAGCGAATTGCGCGATCACCGCGTGTCGATTGCACGGTTCGGTTCGGGCATGAAGGCAATCCATGCGCTGTCGAAGGCTCTGTCGTAAGGTCTGCCCGCGCGGTCGCAGGTCAGAGTCAGTCCGAAAGCCAACCGCAATCCGACTGGTCGAATATTGGGAATGCGGGTCCCGGCAAAGGAAACCGCACGGAAAGACCGGTGGTGGTTCAAGATTCCAGCGAACCGCAATGCCGCACTCACGCTGGCAAGATGTCCAAGTTTCTGTTCGGCGTGATCGTCGGCAGCGCCGTCGGCATTGTGGTGGCGCGCAAGACCGGCAATGACTGGCGGATCTGCGCTGTGTCGTGAGATCCTAGGCCGACGGCACTACGGCTGGCTGGGGCTGCAATAGAGTCTAAGTGTCTGATCCGAAACTAGTTGAGTGAATTCAGCCGTTTGTGATTCTGTTCGGTTGCACACTGAACGGAGGCCACAATGGCTTGGACTGAACTCACCCGCCTTCAGTATGTCCGCACCGGGGGCCGATATGCAAGCGATGTGGCTGATGCGAAATGGGCGTTGATCGTGGGATTTCTGCCCGCGCCAAAGCACGCAGGCCGTCCCCGGACGACCAAGCTGCGCGATGTTTTTGACGCGATTCTCTATATTGCGACGACGGGGTGCCAGTGGCGGATGTTGCCCAATGATTTCCCACCGGTCTCGACGGTTCGGCGCTATTTCTATGACTGGCGCAGCAGCGG
>JAYSQA010000299.1:0-3074 GCA_043721775.1 Rhodobacterales bacterium | reverse complement strand
TCCGGCGCGCCAGAAGGTCCGCCGGTAATGGCGCAGGGCCGCAATAGCTGCCCTGCCAATTGTTCACGGTGTAGCCAAGAGTACAGGTTTGGCGATCCTCATACGTTCACTCCTTCGGCGGCGAGCGGTAGGCGATCACCTGATCAGCAACCTGCGGTTTCAGGATCGAGTTGCCCCCGACCGCCCAAACCACGTAATCGGCACCCTGATGCGTAAACACCGCCGGAATTGACACCGCAGGTGCCGCGACAAGGTCGGACCACAGCTCTTGCCCCGTGGCGTCATCCGGCGCCCGCACGCGATTGTCCATTGATGCGCCGATCAGGATCACGCCACCCGAGGTCAGAACCGGCCCCCCCAGCGTCGGCGACCCCCATGAGCGCAACCCGTAAAAACCCCACTGCTGCGCCAATCCGAACGGCACCTCGTAAAGCCGCTCGCCCGTGTTCAGGTCATAGGCCAAAAATGTGCCGAAAGGCGGCTTCCAACACGGCAGGCCCAGTGATGTGCGCCATTCAAATAGCTCAATCCCGTAGGGCGAGCCTTCCTGCGCATAAAATCCCGCCTCGTTGCCGCTTGCATCGCTGCCGTCTGCTGTCGCTGCTTGTACCTCGGCGGCATAGTCCGCGCGCGGGATCAGGCGGATCACCTGCACCACCTGCGAGGTGTTCACATACAAAATGCCCGTGCGGGGATCGACTGCCGCTCCGCCCCAGTTGTTACCGCCTGCGGTCACGGGCCACAGGAAAGTCCCTCGCACGGACGGCGGCGATAAAGTCCCTCATAGCGATAGGTCTCGCGATCCTTCGAACATTGACCGAACGACAACGCGTCGGCTATCGGCCAGACATCGGGCAACGCCGCGTGGTTGATTGTGGGCATGGGCACATCGGCGAAGGGCTGCGTTGGCGACAGTTGTTCACCATCTGCATCACTTGCAGGCACCGGGCGTTCCTCGACCGGGAACAGGGGCGCCCCGGTCCGGCGGTCCAGCACGAAGATGAACCCTTGTTTCGTCGTCTGCACCAGCGCGGGAACGCTTACCCCGTCGCGCATGACGTCGACGAGCGTGGGGGCCGACGGCGTATCGTAAACCCACACGTCATGATGCACATGCTGAAAACTCGAGGCCACCTCACCCGTTTCAATGCGGATCGCGGTGATGGATGTCGCCAGAGGGATTGGATCGGTCCGATTGCCGCCCCAACAGTTGGGCGACGGCGACGACACCGGAACATAAACAAGACCCAGATCAGGAACGGCAGACATCGACGACCAGATCTTCGCCGTGCCGGTGACCGGGATCAAGTCCGGGAGGATGAACCCGGTGTCCCATTTCAATTCGCCCGTGCGCGCGTCCACCGCTATCAGGTTTCCCGGTGGCTCTACGGTATAGGCCCAGTCTTTGCCCGCCCATCCGATCAGGATAGTGTCCCCAACGACCGTTGGGGGTTGCAGCAGCGAGAATGGAAACACCGCATGTGTCTCGTTCCATTGGTTGACATTCAGAACGCCATTGTAGCCAAACCCGGTGCAGGGCATGCCCGTATCAGCATCGACGGCGTGCAGCGTGGCGTCCATCGTCCCGATCAGAACGCGCTTTTCGCAGGGCCCATCAAGTCAGCTTTCCCAATAGGCCACGCCTCGGTTCTTCAGCGCGGGCTGGGTCAAAGCCTCCAGCGTCGATTTGGCATCGTAACTCCAACGCTCCGCCCCGGTGGCCGGGTCGAGGGCCAGAATGCGGTAGAACGGCGTACCAAGGTAAAGCGTTTCATTGGCGTAAATTGGCGTCGCCGACCAAACCGTCGCAGGAACATCGCCCGATCCGTCCGACACATCGCCGGTCCTCACCTCCCATGCCCGTTCCAGCGCAGGTATGCTTTCCGGAGTCAGCGTGGCGGCATCGGAAAATTTCGTGGCGGCCAGATCGCCATTGAACGTTCCCCAGACCGGCTGGTCCGCTACCGCGGGTGCTGCGGCAACCAAGACCATCGCGACCAGACAAGTATCCGTCTTGATCAAGCGGCTTTTGGCGTCCATTTGCGGTCAGCTTTGACCAAAGCGTTTGCGATTTTGATGAGGTTTCGCATTATTGCGACGATGGCTACTTTGGCGGGTTTTCCTGCTGTGCGAAGGCGTGTGTACTTTTCCTTGAGGTTTGGGTTGCAGCGCATGGCGACCAACGCGGGCATGTACAGGGCATCGCGCAAGGGCTTGCGCCCACTGCCGATGAACGATCTGCCCTGCCATTGCCCGGCCAAGGCGCGGAAAGACGGACGGGTGATGGGGGCAAGGCCTGCCAGGCTGGCCACATGTTTGCGATCAAGCGTGCCGAGTTCTGGCATCAGGGTCAGCATCGCCGCAGCCGGGACAGCACCAACGCCGGGCATGGAACGCAAGATATCGCACCTGCGTGCGGTGCGTTCCTGCGCCGCTATCAACGTTGCGATTTCGGTGTCCAGCTCGGCGATCTGGCGTTCTACCAGAGTGAGCAGCACCTTGGTCTGGCGTTTCAGGACAGAGAGACCTTGGGTCTGGGCGCGATTGCGCAAGCTGGTCTGGTCCTTGATCAGCCCGGCACGCGCAACATGCAAGTCTCTGAGATCACGCATGTTCCTGGATTGTGGCACCTGGGGTTCAAGATCGAACGCCGCCCCCATGCGCGCTAACATCCGGGCATCGACAGCATCGGTCCTGGCCCTCGTGCCATAGGCCTCGGCAAACCTGCGCGCCTGCAACGGGTTGACCTTGACCAACGGCAACGTCTCACCAAGCGCCACCTCGAAGGCCTTGTGATACGCCCCCGTCGGCTCGAACACGACCCTCGCCACAGGGGTCTTGCCCAACCATCTGGTCAAAGCACGAAATCCCGCAGCCGAATTATCGAAGCGTTTCGCCATGCCATCTTCCAGTCGGAACACGTCCAGATGAGATTTGGAAATGTCGACGCCAATGTTATGATCTGTCATCTTCCCGCTCGACCATTGTTCTTGAACCAATGGCGAACAAGGTCTCGCCCTATGCTTGTCATGCGTGACTTGTCACACGCGTATCCGTTCAGGCCCTTGGGGAAG
>JAYSQA010000298.1:0-28590 GCA_043721775.1 Rhodobacterales bacterium | reverse complement strand
AGCCGTGGAAGGCCGTCACCGCAGGTGCAGTTGCGCGCAACGAGGCCCTGAGGGCATCGAAATACCGCGGTCGCGCACTCTGGCGAAAATGGCGCGGATGCCACCGCCGAAGCCGCGTCGAAATATGAGCCGGGCCAGAAAACGATCCGGGGGATCGTTTTCCCGACAATCGGGTGGCAGTGGCGGCGGTCAAGGGCGAGAGGACGCTGATCGAACTGGCTCAAGACTTCGATGTGCCTCCCAACCGGATCAAGCAGTGGCGCGGCCAACTGCCGGAAGGTGCAACCGGGGTTTTTGGCCAGGCTGCGAGATCTGCGCCGGAACCGGCGATCGACGTGAAGACCTTGGATGCGAAGATTGGGGAGCTGACGCTGGAGAATGATTTTTGTCCGGCGCGCTCGGCAAGGCGGGTCTGTTGCCGGGCGCAAAAAGATGATCAATCCCACCGCGAAGCGGAGCGTCAGCCGACAGGCCACCGTGCTGGGGATCAGCCGGGGCCGCGTCCATTACCAACCGCGCCCGGTGTCGGATGCCGACGTCAAACTGATGCACCGGACCCGCAAGCTGCACATGGAATTTCCTTTCGCGGGCAGCCGGATGTTGCATGGCCTGCTGGTCCGGGACGGGTTCAAGGTCGGGCGGCTGCATGGAGCCACGTTGATGAAGAGGATGGGTCGAGCGGGCAAGCGCCACGGGTTCGAGCGAACCCGCGAGGGAGGCACTGTACCGCAGGCCGAACACCTCGAAACCGGCGCCGGGCCACAAGATTTACCCCTATCTGCCGCGAAAACCGCCGATCACCCGGCCCAACCAGGTCTGGGCCATGGACATCACCTGCATTCCCATGGCGCGAGGGTTCATATATCTCGCCGCTGTTCCGGACTGGTTCACGCGCCGAGTTCTGTCCTGGCGGGTGTCGGTCACACTCGAAGCCGACTTTTGCATCGAAGCTGTCGAGGCGGCGCTGGCGCGACATGGCACCCCCGAAATCTTCAATACGGATCAGGGCAGCCAGTTCACCTCCCCCGACCTCATCAAGGTGCTGGCGAGCCACGAGACCAGGATCCGCATCGACGGTAAAGAGGCCTGGCGGAACAACGTCTTCGTCGAACGCCTGTGGCGGACCATCAAATACGAAGAGGTCTATCTGCGGGCCTACACCAGCGTCCCGAGGGCCCGTGCCTCTATCGGGCGCTATCTGGGCTTCTACAACACCCGCCGCCCACATGCTTAGCTTGACGGCAAAACGCCCGATCCGGCCTGCTTCAACCAGCTGTTCAGGGTTCCGGTCGCAGCATAATTAAGCCGGAAGACCACCTAGGAAACGCCCGGAACCTGTTCAGATCAACCGAACCACCTCTGCCAGCTTGGGTCCGACAAGCAGCGTAAGACGGGCGATTGCGGCCCCAGACATCCAAGGAAGCGCGCCTGATGCATGCCGCAGATTGCGCGTCAGGCCGCTGCCGCAAGGGCCTTGGTGGAGTGTGCTACTCGACCGGACCGCTTGGGTGGTGCGCTGACCCTTGGCGTGGCAACAAACGGGATGGCCCGGCGCTTCCCCGTAAAACGACGACTCCCGAGAAAAGGATTGTGGACCGCCTGGCTATTTACGTCACCCCAGATCGAAGAAGCGGGCAAGTTCGACGTCCGGCACTTTTTTGCGAAACGCGTCATGCTGGCTTTCGCGCGTGGCAGAGAACGTCTCGACAAAGCGCGGGCCAAGCCAATCCTTCGCGAAGGCTGACCCGCGCAGCCGTTCAATCGCCTCGGGCATCGAGCGGGCATAGTCGGGGCCGGGCTGCTGGACCGCGTGGCCATTGCCCATCACCTCTGGCAGCGGTTCGATCTGTTCCAGTATTCCTGCGACGCCCGCAGCAAACGTGGCGGCAGAGGTCAGATAGGGGTTGGTATCGCCCCCCGGCAGGCGGTTTTCGACCCGCAGCGATCCGGCATCATGGCCTACAACGCGAAAACAGGTGGTGCGGTTTTCATAGCCCCAGGTCAGACCGGGCGGCGCGAAGGTGCCTGGGGCAAAGCGGCGGTAAGAATTGACCGTGGGCAAGAAGATCAGGGACAGATCGCCGATGTACCTCTGCAATCCGCCAAGGAAATACCGGAACATCTGTGACATGCCGTGACGATTGGCCGGATCATGGAACAGGGGGGTGCCGTCCTTGTCCTTGAGGCTGACATGCAGATGGATCGACTGGCTGTCAGCATCCTCGGTCCAGCGTGGCATGAACGTGACCGATCGGCCCTGACGCAGTGCCAAAGCGCGCAGGAAGTTCTTCAACAGCACCAATTGGTCAGCGGGCTCGGTGCCCTCACCGGCGCCGATGCAGGCCTCCATGAAGCCGGAACCGATTTCCTCGTGCATCTTGGCAAGGTCGATGCCCAAGGGGTCGCACATCGCGGCGACGGCTTCGTACCAGTCCGTCTGCACGGCCTGATACAGGATCAGGTCATGGCTGGGGTGCATCGTGGCGGTCTTGAGGTTGCGATAGCCCTTGGCGCGGGCGCTTTCGGGGGTTTCATCGAACAGGGTGTATTCCAGTTCCATCCCGTATTTCGGCACCAGACCAGCAGCACCGGCCCGGTCAATCACCTTGCGCAGCAGGGCGCGGGGGCACATCCCGGCCGAGGCTCCGGTAAAGTTGGACAGCACCAAAAGGTCATAGCCTGGCTTTGACCACGGCATCCGCCGCAGGGACGAGGGGTCAAGAACCAGCATATCGTCGTGGAAATCGCCGGTATCGTCATTCACCCCCGGCATTGCCAGCATCGCATCGGTCGGGTCCAGTGCCAGTTGCGCCGGGGCCATCCCCATTCCGGCAATGGCTATCCCTTTCAGGGTGCGCGTTGACACCATCTGCCCGCGCAACAGGCCATTTGTGTCGGCCATGGCGACGGTGGCAAAGCGGTTCGCCGGATCGGCGATATAGTCGTCAAGGGTCATGGTTCACCTGTTGAAAGGGCGCTTGGCAGGCCCTCAAGCTGGGTCAGATCGGCGGCAAGGTTGGTTGAGTAGGCTTTCAGGAACACCCGAAGCCCGTTGTTCAGATAGCGGGCAATTTGGGTTCGGTTCGGCGGGGCGTCGGGCATGTAAAGCGCTTGCGTCCGGGGGGCGGACAGGATCAGGCCCCACAAGTCCTGGGCCGCAAGTTCGGCATCGTCAAACACCAGCAGGCCTTCAGCGCGGCGCGCGTCCAGCCAGACCATCACCCCCGCCAGCACCTTGTCGGGGCCCGAGGTTTGGTAGGCGCGGCCAATCTCGGGGAAACGCTGCACCTCGCCGATGATCAGCCGGGCAAGCGCCAGCATGTCTGGCCGCATCACCGTATCCGCGTAATGCCACGCAAAAGCGTGCAACTGGTCGACCAGGGGGGCGGGGGTTGCCGGGTTGAACGGCTTCAAAAGGTCATTGCGTTTTTGCACCATCATGGCGGTGAAAAGCTGCTCTTTGCTGTCAAAGTACTGGTACAGCGTCGGTTTGGTGATGCCCGCCTCTGCCGCCACGGCGTCGACCGAGGCGCCGGAATAACCGCTGCGCGAGAAGACCCCAAGCGCCGCCGCAAGGATGGCCTGTTCCTTGGCGCGGCGGTTCAGGGCGCGTCGGCTTAAAGCGCGGATCGGAAGCTGGTTCACCGGGCCACCCTGGCAAGGAAACCCAGCAGATGGCGGTTGTAGACCTCAGGCGATTCAACGTTGCAGACGTGGCCCGCGCCTGCGATCACCTCAAAGCGCACATCCGGGTGCGGGGCGCTGTCCAGAATACGCCTTGCAATGGCACGGATTTCGCCAGGGGGGGCAAGGCGGTCAAACTCTCCGGTCATCATCAGGACGGGCATGGTCAGTTTCGCGAAATCAAACTTCTCCAATGGGTTGGTGAAGCACTTCAGCGCATCGCGGTAGGTCGGGGCGGGAATGGCTGCCATCGACGCCAACAGGGCCTGCCGCACAACGTCCGAGGCATTCGGGCCAGCCAGCACCTTGACCACGGCAGGTGCGAAGTCGGCGGGGACCTGGCCGGCGTTCAAGGGAACCTCGCGGCTGACCCGAAAGGCCTCGCGCTCATCAGGGCCTGCTTCCGACATGCCAGTGCAGCCACCGGACAGGACCAGCCCGGCCAGCAGATCAGGGTGGTGCATGGCGAAAGTAGTGGCGATCCATGATCCATAAGACAGACCGACCAGCACCAGCTTGTCTGCCCCCAGCACCTCGCGCATGCGCAGAATGTCGGCGCAGTAGTCATCCATGGTCGATTGACGCGGGCCAAGGGTGGACTGCCCGTAACCCCGCAGGTCCAGTGCGGCGGCGCGGGTAAGGTTGCCTGTAGCGACAAGCTGCGCCGTCCAGTTCAGCCGACCACCACCGATGCCATGCAAGAACAGCACCAGCGGGCCGGGTTTGGCAGGCGTAACCGACAAGGCCAGTCGCGGCAGGTCGTCGATCAGCAGCGTTTCTACAGGGACAGTGGGCGGCAGGGGTGCTGCGGTTTCGGGTTCAGCCCCCGGCTCTGTCAGCTTCGCCAAGGCAGCGATGCCGTCGTCAAAGATCACCCTGGTGACCTTGGCAATCTCTGCGGCAATCTCTGCGGCAATCTCTGCGGCACGGGCTGAGGCGGCGGTGAGGGTGGCTGTCATGGTGATCACCGACCCGCCGCGTTCTGCGGCAGTTACCGTCAGGCGGGCGTTATAGCTTTGCGTGCCTTCGATGCCTTCCTGGTGGCGATAGGCATAGCTGCGGTCGCTGTCGCTGAAATACGTCAGCCGCTCGCGGTAGGTCTTGCCCTCGCCCTTGGCGGTGAAGGCGCGGATCAGCGCGCCGTTCGGCCCATGTTCGGCCTGCATGGTGGCCAAAGCCGGATGCCACAGCCCGCAGAAATCGCGGGCGATGGCCCAGACTGCGTCCGGCTCGGCCAAGGAAAAGCCGATTGCGTGGACCTGTTCGCGCGCCACCTTAGCGCAGCGCCTTCAACGCACCAGCATCGCCACGCCAGAGGGAGGAGCGTGCAGCACCTTCGTCGCCGGGTGCGTCGTCGATCTCATCCATCTCATACAGGGCCAGAACCCCCATGTAATCCTCCATGATTTCCGAGGTATAGGGAAGCATCAGCGCCCCGCAGCGGCTGTCGCGGTACATCCGCTCCAACGGCAGGGATTTCAGCATGGACTGGCCACCACAGGTGCGGATGGCAAGGGCGGCAATCTCTTGCACGCCTTCCATGACGTTGTACTGGGCGGCATACATCCGCATGACCTCGGCCTTGGAGGGGAAGGGTTTGGCTTCCGAGAATGCCTGCCACCATAAGGCGCGCATGTTCGCCAGACGAGCGTACATCTTGCCCACGGTGATCCGCTTGGTGGCATACATCCGGCGGTCTATCGGCGGCTGGCCGGGGGTCTTGCCCTTCAGATAGTCGACCATGAAGTCATAGGCCCCCTGCGCCAGCCCCATATAGGTTGGGCTGAGCGTCGCCATCATGTGTGGCCAGTTTGGCAGGGTCTTGCCGAAGATACCGCGCGGCATCAGCATGTCGTCTTCCGTGACAAACACATCCTTCAGGATCAGATCGCGCGAGTTGGTGCCGCGCATCCCCAGCGGGTCCCAATCCCCCTTCACGGACAGGCCGGGCGCGTCCTTGTGGACGACGAACAGCACGGTATCCTCATGCCGGGGCTCCTGCCCCTCAAACACCTCGGTGCAGACGATGGTGTAGTAGTCGCAGTAGCCCGCAAGCGAGGCGAATTTCTTGAAGCCTGAAATTTTCCAGCCGCCGTCAACCTTGCGGCACTGGGTCTGGTTGGGTTTGGAAGTCCAGTTCTGGCCACCCTCTGAAATCGGCTGCGAGTAGATGGCCTTCTCCGCCATCGCCCGGCGGAATTGGCGTTCGCGCAAGGGGGCGAAAGCAGCGCGGTCGGCGTCGGTCAGGCAGTCCATTTCAAACGTAAACCGCGACCATGCCATGGAGGAGTTGTGCATGTTGAAGGTCAAAGCCGTGGCGCCGCAGTATTTGGCGATCTCGGCCCCGACCATGGCGTATTCGAACATGGAAAAGCCCATGCCGCCGAATTCCACCGGGATACACAGGCCAAGGAAGCCCTCATCCGCCAGATCCTTGTAGTTCTCCACCGGGAAGCTGGCGTCGATGTCGATACCAGCGGCACGAGGCACAAACCTTTCGCGCCCCAGTTCGTTGACGCGGGCAAGCACGGCCTGCACTTCGGGGCGGATGCGGGACAGGTCGTAATAGTCGGAAATCTGGCTCATCTTGCTCTCCCAATGGCACTTACAGCGCCAATTCCGCTTGCAGAACGCCAGCTTCGACGACGATCTTGCCATCCAAAGCGATGGTGCAGTTGCGCATCGGCAGGTCGAAATGGCCAAGCGTATAGCGGCCTGCGTATTGGTTCGCCCCGGTTGACCACAGGAAGCTGCCAGGCAGGGCTCGGAACTCTACCGCCTGCATGTCGCGCTTGTCGTACATCGCAGCGCTGACCCACTTGGCCCCGGGGTTCACCCCCCAGCCGACATGGCTGATGCCGTAGGCGTTGCGGTCGCCCCAAGCCTCCATGTATTCGCGCAGATGCAGGGCGTCGATGCCGTCGCCCTTGATGGCGGTGACGAAGTCATTCTCAACCGTGAAGTCGATACGGCTGGTCAGGCAGGTCTTGAACGTCAGGTTCATGTCGCCGACGTCCATCACCACCCGGCCATTCACCGCATTCTTGCCGGGGAAGGCCAGACATAAGCCGCCCGGCCAATGCGCCACACCGCCCGGCTTGGTGGCAAAACCCGGAGTGCCGCCACAAGGCGCATCGCGCAGGTCAATGGTCAGGTCGGTGCCAGCGGCTGAGGTCACCCGCATCTCTGACGCTTCGCGCAGCATCTGGATGCCAAGCGTCACACGGGCGGCGTGTTCGGCTTTCGGCTCGGTTCGTTCCAGAATTTCGGGGTGTTCGTTGGTGATTACCAGCAGGCGGGCGCGTCCGGCGGATTCAATCTCGGGCCATTCGGGGGCGTGGATCAGGCCTTCTACGGTGCAATCGACGATCACATCTTGCAGCTTCAAAGCCTCGATCACGGAACGGTTTTGCTGGATCGCCCAGGATGTGCCGGTGGACTTCACCGGAACCGGGGCGGTTTGCGGCGGGGTGGGCATGGTGATGATGCAGAAATCCGCGCCAAGGTCATAGGCGGCAAGTTCCGACAGATGCACCAGAACCGGGCGCGACTGGGTTTCGGCGACGATGGCAACCTTGGTGCCCTGCGCGATGCCGTTCAGGGCAAACACACGGCGAAAGGCCGCCAGCCATTTCCCTTCGACGCGTTCTTGCAACATCGCGTTCCCCCTTTCAGTCTTGCCGCCAAAAATCTTTACTAGGCAGTTAAGCTTTAGGGGGTGACGGCAATCTGTCAATGAGATTTCAGACCTATACGGATCGTTAGCCCCATGGGTCTTCAGATCTTGTCAGACTGATGCAGCGTCAAATGCTCGGCACGGCTCAACAAGGCCGAGGCGACTGTCAGCACAAGGGCAATCGCCTGATCCGGCGGCAGATGTTCCCCGGTCGCACGACGCAGCCACAGGCCGTCAATCAGGCCGCCAAGCGCCAAGGTCACCCGTTCAAAGCGGTCCGGCGGCAGGATGCCGGTAAAGACCGAGGCGAGGTTGGAATTCAGGCGGCTGTAGAACACGCGCTGCAACCGGGCGTAATGCGTGTTATTCGCCGAAGCGGCGCAGACTGAAAGCCAGGCGTTGGCGACGTTGGGCTCGAACAGGGTGGCGGGGAAGTTGCCGGTGATGATCGCCTCAAGCCGTTCCCACCGCGAGGTGGCGCGCTGAAGGCCCTTGACGACTTCCTCCATCAGCAGGCGGTTGTTCAGGCGGACCATGGCAAACAGCACATCTTCTTTGCCCTTGAAATAATAGGACAGGATGCCGGGTGACATCCCCGCCGCCTCGCAGATGCGCTTGGTGGTCATGCCGGACAGGCCATGCTGCATGAAAACCCGGTGCGCCGCCTCGATCAGCTCTTTGCGGCGAAGGTCTTCGATGCGGGTGCGGATGGGTGCTTTGGCCATGCATTTCTTTAGCAGGTCAGAAAATTGAACGCACATACAAAAATTTATATTGACGGATAAAACTTACAAGGGCAGGCTTTGCTGAACAAATCGAAGGGATGGACCATGCGGAAGGCTATTGCAGGATGGATCATGGCAGGCGCGTTGCTGGCGGGCGGGGCTGCGCTGGCGGATACCGACGCTTGCAAAGCGGTGCGGATGTCTGACCTTGGCTGGACGGACATTGGCCTGACCAATGCCACGGCGATGACCATCCTTTCCGCGCTGGGCTATGAGCCGACGCAGAACCTGCTGGCGCTGGATGTCACTTTCGTGTCGATGCAGCGCGGCGACATTGACATCTTTCAGGGCAACTGGCGGCCGTTTCAGGACGTGCAGTACAAGCAGTTCTTCGATGATGGATCCGTCGTGGCCTTGGGGCAGAACCTTGAGGGCGCGAAATACACGCTGGCGGTGCCGAAATATGTCTCGGACGCTGGGGTGAACAGCTTTGACGATCTGGCGGCGCATGCTGACCAGTTCGGCAAGAAGATTTATGCGATCGAACCCGGCTCGAACCAGCCCTTGCTGGATATGGTCGCGGCTAACCGGCACGGTTTGGGCGACTGGACGATTGTGGAAAGCAGTGAAGCCGGGATGCTGGCGCAGGTTGACCGGGCCGAGGCGAAGAAAGACTGGATCGCCTTTCTTGGCTGGCAGCCGCACCCGATGAACGTCACGCATCAGATGACCTATCTTTCGGGCGGCGATGCAGAGTTCGGCCCGAACTTCGGTGGTGCCACCGTGCACACCCTCGCCCGCAAGGGCTATGCCGAGGCTTGCCCGAATGTCGCGAAGCTGTTCAGCCAGTTGGCCTATACGATCGACTATGAAAACGCCGGCATGCAGATGGTGATGGGCGACGGGATGGAGTTTCCGGCAGCAGTCCAGGCGATGCTGGGCAAGCATCCGGAATTGCTGGACGGCTGGCTGAAGGGTGTGACGACTCTGGACGGTCAACCGGGCCTGCCTGCCGTCAAGGCGGCGCTGGGCCTGTGAAGGCCGCCATTCTGGACGGGTTATGGCCAGCCCCTGCGGCTGGTCGATCTGCCCATCCCCACGCCCGGACCGG
The DNA here is from genome assembly GCA_043721775.1 of Rhodobacterales bacterium. GTDB lineage: Bacteria > Pseudomonadota > Alphaproteobacteria > Rhodobacterales > Rhodobacteraceae > Stagnihabitans. The sequence goes on along the minus strand of JAYSQA010000298.1, from coordinate 19,394 downwards.
GGAATATCCTGATCCGGTTGAAAGCCAGCGGTGTTTGCCATTCCGACGTGCATATCTGGAAGGGCGAGGCCCGGCCTGTGCGGGCGCCTGACCCCTTTGTGCTGGGGCATGAAGGGGTGCGTTGTCGTGGCGCTGGGTGCGGGCGTGTCAGGCTGGCAGGTGGGTGACCGCGCCGGAGCGGCCTGGCAGCATGACACCTGCGGCGTCTGTGACCTCTGCCAAGCCGGGCAGGAAAGCTTCTGTGCCGCGCAACGGGCGCATGGCTTCAATGTGCCGGGCACCTTTGCCGAATATGTCGTGGCCACGGCCGCTTTCGCCGTGAAAGTCCCCGCCGGAGACGTCGCCCCCCTCGCCCCCCTGATGTGCGCCGGGCTGACCGCCTTCGGCGCGCTGGAGCGGGCACAACTGGCGCATGGCGAAACCTGCGCCATCTTCGGTTGTGGCGGCCTGGGTCTGTTCGCTGTGCAACTGGCCGCAAGGCGCGGCGCAAAAGTGGTGGCCGTCGACACTGACCCCGCCAAGCTGGAAACCGCCCGCCGTCTTGGCGCCACAGCCACCGAACTTGCCGTGCCCGAACTGGCCGAGGCTTGGCCCCAGGCCATGCGCGCCCATGTCGGCATCAACTTCGCCCCTACCACCCGCACATGGGCCCCGATGCTGGCCGCAACCCGGCCCTTGGGGCGCATCGTGGCGGCGGCGATGGTGGCAGACCCCGTGCCGCTTAGCCAAGAGTGGTTGACCTGGACTGGCATCACCCTGACTGGCACCAGCGTCGGCACCCGGGCGAAGATGGCTGCACTGATGCGGCTTCACGCGGCAGACCCTTTGGAAAGCGCGGTTGAGGTGATCACGCTGGATCAGGTGTCAGACGCGCTCGCGGCCCTCGACCAAGGCCGAGCCAGAATGCGGTACTGCATCCGGTTCTGACCCATTGTGCGCTATGCCGCAAACCGGGCAATCCTCGCGACGGGTCAGGGATATCACCCGGGTCTCGGCATAAAGTGCATCGTGGATCAAAAGGCGTCCGCGCAGGGTCATTCCGGCACCGGTCAGGTGTTTGACCGCCTCCATCGCCATCATAGCCCCGATGACGCCGGGCAGGGGGGCTGCAACGCCGGCCTCGGCGCAAGTCGGCACCAGACCGGGGGCGGGGCGGTCGGGGAAGATGCACTCGTAACAGGGCGTGCCATGGGCGGGGTCATAGAGGCTGATCTGCCCCTCCCATTGCGTGATGGCGGCAGAGATCAGGGGTTTGCCTGCCTTGGCCGCCTCTCGGTTGACAAGGTAGCGGGTGTCGAAATTGTCAGACCCGTCAAGGATCAGGTCGTAATCGTCCAGCACCGCAGCCGTTTGGGCGTTGAACCGACGCTGATAGGGGCGCACCTCGACATAGGGGTTCAGGTCCTTGATCGCCTCAAGCGCGGATTGCACCTTGGGCATCCCGATACCCCGGTCCTTATGGATGATCTGGCGTTGCAGGTTGCTGGCGTCAACCGTATCCGCGTCCATCACGCCAAGCACCCCAACGCCCGCCGCCGCCAGATACAACAACGCCGGAGAGCCAAGGCCCCCCGCCCCGATCACCAGCACCTTTGCCGATTTCAGCGCCTTCTGACCCGGTCCGCCGATTTCGCGCAGCATGATATGGCGGGCGTAGCGGTCCAACTCCGCGGGCGAGAACTTTCCGGCAGGGACAAGGATCTTGGGCTGGGGCGTCCTGGCTTTCAGACGCCGCAAGAGGGCAAGGTAGCCCACGCCCAGCAGGGCCAGCATGCTTAACGCGGCCCAAGCCCGCAGGTCACCACCCAAGGCCTGTTGCAGGTCATTGCCTGCGGGTAAAGCTGTCAGCGCCACACCGCTGGCAAGCCACACCGCAGCCATCGCGATCAGGCGTTGCCGGACCGGCGTACCCAGCACCCTGCCCAAGACCCAAAGCAGTGCCAGAAGGATCAGAACCACCGTCATGCCAGCCCCTTACATCTTTGGCCCCCGTCATAGCGCAAGGCAACGGCAAGATGCCATCACAGACGTGCCCGACATGTAAGGTTGGTCTGTTGTGCGCGGGCGTCAAGGGGCAGACAGCCCAAGCTCTTTGGCCCTTTCGGGCGATGGGATTCCGTTGGCCCAGCTTGTCCTGGTGACGCCTGTTCCGGGCGGCGCGTGTGACCGGGCCTGTCCACTGGCTTGGGTTGGGCTTCAGGCCCAACCGCTGCTGAAGCCTGGCCATGGCGGCCCCGATAGCGCCGAGACGCAACCCCGCGGCCGTCTGATGCCCGCAAAGACGTGGCAAGTGCGGCATCAAGGCCTGTCAGCAGCATCGCGCTGAACGGCTTTCCGCCATCTGATGGGGCAAAACCGGTCCCATTCCAAAGGCCACCGTGCCCCTTCGAGGTCAGTCCATAGTTTCCCGGCAAAGTCCTGCATCCCGGCGCAGAAAACCCGGTGTTCCTTTTTCCGGGGTGGATAATGTGGGCTGGCGCACAATCGCCCCAAAAGTCGCGGCGGTCGCAGACAGCGTCCGTAAGGAGGCGCAAAATGTTCACCGACGAAGCGTCAGTTCAATCCTGTTCCAACCGCAGCACGCTGAGAAGTTCATGGCTGGTGCCAACCTTGCAGATGGAACAGCCGGTCGGCAGGTCGGCAGGATGTTCCCCTCCATGATGCGTGATTTGGCCTGCGGAAACCCACTCGACACAGCGATAGCCGCAGTGGTCGGGCCAAGGGTCAGCGATGCAACACCCTTGTGCCACGCAAAGCAAAAAACCAGACGGCCCAGCCACGGCGCAGGCGAATTCGACTGCGCAAGGGGGTTCAGGGTCTTGCGCGATCAGGTCAAATTCGCTGGTTTCGGCAAGCCTGTCTTAAGACAGTCTGGCCGCTTGCTGCCGCCGTTTCGCCATGCCTGACGTGTTGCCGCGATTGAAGGTCAGGCTTGGCAGCGCCTCTGGAATGGGGGTGCAGACGGTCAAGAGTATCGGGCGTGGCGTACAGACCGGCCAGAAGCCGGGGCAGCTTGACGGTATCAAACTGCGATAGTTCCACGGCCGACGGAACCGCATCGTCACGGAACGCAACGACCAGCGCCTTGGCCTTGGTGACTTTGGCGGCACGATCAGGTTCCATGTCTTGACGCCGGTGGCCGCTGAAAGTCGAGCGCCCCAATCGGCGGTCAAGGCCGCCGACGTGTGGTAGCCAGGATCATGCCCACCGCCGACCATGATGCTAAAGGCAAACTCTGGCCAGACAGGACGCGCCTTGATCACGGTTTCATAGTGGGCTGCCGGCTTGCAGGCACCTTCGGGAGGTTCCACGGCATTCTGCCCCAGTATTGGTCAAGGCTTCGCCGGTGTAGGCACCTTTCCGACAGTGCGACACGCTACATTTTTGAATGCCGGATATCTTCGACCACAAGACTGCGCGGGACCATTTGGAATGGACCAGCCCTTGCAAGATCTGCATTCCGGCCCAGTGTTTTGGGGCCGCAGGCCATGTTCAACGTTTGACGGTCAGGTTTTGCCACTTCGGCATAGGTCATTGGCCAGTTGGTGCGGTGTTCCTTGGCCAGACCCGGCGAGGGCGCAAATCCCTTTTCAATCGACAAAGCCCTTGAGTGTCGGTGATGTCAGTCTGTTTCAGCCTTGGGAATTGGATGCCATCACGCTTATCGTCGCAGGCGAAGGGCTGGATGAAACCTGCGCCGATTCCGGCAGACCCTACCGAGAAACCGCTTTCAACGTGGTGCAGCGCCCAAGCGCGCGTGATGCTGAACCGATTGTGCTGGCAAACCTTGCAAAGACCACCGATGCGGCTGTGATCAAGGCTGCCCTGCTATGGCTGGATCTGATCATTCCGGCCATCGGTGCCGGTTTCGTCGCACATCGGGTACGGCAGGACGCCAAATTCTTGCGAAGCTTGCCCTGTGAAAGGCCCTGTCTCGCTGTGGTCCAGCCATCTTGCGATGATTGAATCGCAGGCCGAAGAAGCCGCAGTTCAGAACAGCAAGATCAGCGAAGAGGCCGTCATCAGCTTCGGGAACCGCGCTGCTGCGACCGGGGCCATTCTGGACAGCAGCGAAGACTGTCAGGCCGCCCAAAGGGTGATCAACTACTGCAAGGCAGAACCGGTCGCCGACTGTCGCAAAGCCTCTGTAGACTCGGTTGCGATCAAACTTGCGCGGTTTCAGCCAGCCTTTCTTGAAGCGGTTTTCAGTGACGAGGCTGGCGCAACCGGCTACAGCAAAGACGAATTGCGCCAGTATATCCGTGTTCGGACCTTTGCCGGGCAGTGGCGGTGCCGGTTGCCTGCTTAGCGATGACGCGCTTGACGCGGCAAAGAAGTTCATCTGGCATGCCGATATCTGGAAGTTTGTCGAAGCCAGCCGCGTGGCTAAGCTTGACAGGAAAAAGCGCAAAGCCCGGCTTTGGATCGGGCTGACTTGCGTGTTCGTGGCCACGATACTGGCTTGGCAGGTCCTGCCCTGCTGCAACGGTCAGAAGCCGGCGCGCCTGCGTTTCGGCGCTGGTATCCTATGGATTACGTTGATATCCGGGCGTCTGGTCAAACCGGGAAGCCGGGCCGCCGCGTCGCCACGGCCAATTCGCGCTCTAATGCCATGCCAAGGTTCAGAACAGGTCCTTCGTCAAACAACCGACCCCAAAGCGAAATGCCCTGCGGGACACTGAAGGTGCGGCCCAAGGCATCCGCCTTGCCCGAGGTCAGCTTGCCAGAGCCGAGCGCCGCAGGGCTGCGGGTGCCCAGATCCTCGAACCCGGCGCGCAGGTGCAGGCAGGGATGCCCGGTGAAGTTCGACGCAATCAGCATCGGCCCCGTCATGAACGGCCCAATCAGCACGTCGACCTGACCGAACAGCCCGTCCAGCGCCTGCATCACCAGATAACGCAGACGGTCCAGTTGCACATGATCCACCGCCGACAGGAAGCGCGCCTTGCGCAGGGTGTTGGGCCAGGCCTCGTCGCCCTGCCAGGCCAGCGTGTCATCCAGATTGGACAGGGTCAGATCCTCGAACGAGGCGGCGGCTTCGGCATACAGGATGTTCAGCAGCGCGTCATAGGGCAGATCGGGCAAATGGACTTCGACCACCTCTACCCCTAAAGTCCGGGCGGCGGCCAAGGCGGCATGGTCGGTCGCGGTGGCACCTTCCCCAAAGGCCTCCGGCAAATAACCCAGCCGCAAGCCCGTGATCTTTTTGCTTGCATCAAACGCAAATGGTGCCTCAATCGAAGAGCGGTCGGCCGCATCGGCCCCATTCAGCGCCGCCAGCACAATCGCCGTATCCTCGACTGACCGGCAGATCGGCCCTACCTTGTCGAGGCTGTTGCACAGCGCCATCGCCCCCGTCCGCGACACCCGCCCGAAGGTTGGCCGCAGCCCCGTGGTGCCGCAGCGCTGACTGGGCGAGGTGATCGAGCCAAGCGTCTCTGTCCCGATGGCAAAGGCGCAAAGCCCGCCCGCCGTGGCCGAGGCTGACCCGGCGCTTGACCCGCTGGAACCCTCGTTCAGATTCCATGGGTTGCGCGTGATACCGCCATACCAGATGTCATTATAGGCCAGCGCCCCAACGGTGGTCTTGCCCAGCAGCACGGCCCCCGCCGCCCGCAGGCGCTTGACGATGGTGGCATCGGCATCGGGCACCCTGTCCCGAAAGGGCTCTGCCCCCCAGCCCGTCACGATGTCCTTGGTGTCGAACAAATCTTTCAGGCCGTAGGGGATGCCATGCAGCGGCCCGAGATTGACCCCTCCCCGCAGCAGGGCGTCCGCCGCATCCGCCTCGGCCAGGGCAAGGTCCGCTGTCACGGTGGCAAAGCATTCCAGGCTGGGGTTCAGGTCAGCGATGCGGTCAAGGTAGATCCGGGTCAACCGCCGACTGGTCAGGGCCCCTTTGGCGATCCAGACTGACAGGTGGCTGACAGGGGCGAAGGCGATGTCTTCGTCGAGGTCCGGCAGCGGGGTGGCAACCGGTGACAGGTGCAGGCAGCTTGCCCCATGCGGCATCGCAAAACCTGGCAGTCGCGGGTCAAACCGCATCGCCATCGGTACTGAATTGGCCAAGGGCACAGCCCTTCGTGCGCGGGCGGAGGCAATCTGGCCTTCAAGGTTGCCCAGCATCTGCACCCTTTCCCGCGCGGTATAGGTCAGCCCCAGAAGCTGTTCGGCGGCGGCAATCGTCTGGTCGGTGATTTTTGGGTCGCTCATGTCACGCTCCGATCAGGGGTCAAACAGGCGGCGGGGGCGATTTCGGCGACAAGATCGTCAGTCGTCAAGGTTCTGCAATACCCGGCAAAGGCAGACAATGCAGTGTGATGGCGGGTTTCGCTATGGGTGGCGCAGGCGTCCGACACGCAGATCGGATAAAAGCCCCGGTCAGCCGCATCGCGCAAAGTGTGGTCGACACATTGATCGGTCAGGAACCCGGTAACGACCAGCGTTTCAATCCCGATATTGCGCAACAGATATTCGATGTTGGTCGAGTTGAAGACGCCCGAGGATGTCTTGGGCAGCACAATCTCATCCTCTGCCGGGGCGACGTCGTCCAGCACCTTGGCCTCCCACGAGCCCTTGGCAATGAAGAACTTTGACAACTTGTAATCAAGGCTGCGATCGCGGCCATCGGCGGTCAGGTTTTCCATCACAGTATACATCACTTCCCCACCAGCGGCCCGGAAGACCTTTAGCAGGCGGCGCAGATTGGGCATGACGATGCTGCGCAGGCGTTCGTCGAAATAGGGGTGCCGTTCGGCGACTTGCGGGTTCCAGACATAGTTCTGCGTGTCGATGAACAGAAGGCAGGTCCGTTTCGGATCAAAGCGGCCAAAGCGGGTCAGTGCGGTATCTTCGGGGCGTTGCATGGGTCACCTGTTCATGACTGGAGATGGGAATGCCAGACGTCGGCCTTGGCAAGGATGGCTTCGATGTGGCGCGCCAGAGCCAGCAGCCGCGCCTCGGTGTTGCGGGCACCGATCAGGCGCAAACCAACCGGCACGCCCTGCAAACCGCCAAGCCTGACCCCCGCAGCAAAGGCCGCATCGGCGGCGGTGGCCTGATTGCGCGCAAGGTCCGAAATATGGCAGTTACAGGCGTTCAGCGCCGGATCATGCCGCGCCAGCGCCATAGCGACCAAATCGCGCGATGTCAGGCTGCCATCCGCCTTTTGACAGGCAATCTTGCGCAGACTTTGTGTCAGGATCGGAGCGCGCATGGGTCAGCCTGTTCGCGCAAGAGTGGTTCGGATGGCATCGGCAGGCGGCATCTCTCCCCGTGCCAGAAAGGTATCCAACAGGCCCAACAGGGCGGCGGGAAGTGGAAAAACCTCGGTCAGCGCATAGCCCATCAGCAGAAGCTGGCGAGAGAATTCGTCCTTGGCCATCGCAGCCTGCGCCCTTGCCAACAGCAGATCTACCAGATCGCGGGTCAGGAACAGAACGCCGTCGCGGTCGGCCAGAACCCAGTCATCCGGCATCACCGTGACACCTGCAAACCGTGCAGGCCTGTCGCAGGCGAAGGGCACCAGCGTGGCATGCGCCGCCATCGGTGCCACGCCGCGCGCCTGAACTGGCAGGCCGGCGAGTGCAATCCCCGCCAGATCGCGCACCGCCCCATCAACCAGCGCGCCACCGCCGCCCAGACGCTGCGCCCGCGTCGCCAGCATATCCCCCAGCACCGCCCCAGCCATCGAACCTCCGGCGCAGAGCACCAGCACTTCGGCCGGGTGCAGGGCGTCGATGAGGACGAAGTTCGCGGGCGGCCCGGCGCGGAGAATTTCCGGACGGCCCGGCAGGAATTCGATGATCCTGACCGGCCCGGCAAGGCTAGCCAGCGGAGTCATCGGCGACAGGCCCTGCGCTGACCGTTCGGCAAGCGCCTGATCTTTCAGGATGTCGCAGGCGATCGTCGTGGGAACGCGCTTCAGACGCCTGGCGAGGTCCAGAGTTTCGGTCATACCATGATGTCCCCGCCGTTGGGGTTGAAGGTGGCCCCGACGTAGAAGGCGGCGTCTTCGGTGGCCAGCAGCAGGGCGGTGGGGGCCACCTCTTCGACGCGGCCCTGACGACCGATCACCAGTTCATTTTGCTTCTTGGCCGCCCATTCGGGTGGCAGGCGCATGTCGGTCAGCAACGGGCCGGGGCAGATGGCGTTCACGGCGATGTTGTCGCGCGTCACCTCATAGGCCAGGGACCGGGTCAGGCCCAGAACGCCCGCCTTGGCCGCCGCATAATGCGCCATCCCTTCGCCGCCCTTGTGCGCCAGTTGCGAGGAGATGTTGATGATCCGGCCATACTGCCGCGCCCGCATATGCGGCAGGACAGCCCGGGTGCAGAAGAACACGCTTGACAGGTTGACGCGGATCATCTCGTCCCACATGGCGGTTTGCATGTCTTCCAGCAGGGATACGGTCGCAATCCCTGCGTTGTTCACCAGAATGTCCGGTGGCCCCAGCGCCGCGATGGCGGCGGCAATGGCAGTTTTCACGCTGGCCTCGTCGCTGACATCAACCTGAACTGACGTGCTGCGGCGGCCCAGCACGCGGATCGCCTCTGCCACCGTCTTGGCACCCGGTCCGTTGCGGTCAAGGATGGCGACATCGGCCCCCTCGGCGGCGTATAACAGCGCTATACCGCGACCCAGACCGGTGGCGGCTCCGGTCACAATCGCCACTCGTCCATCCAGCTTGCCCATCAGATCACCCTTTCAATAGACTTCCGCATAGCGCTTGCAAATCTCAGCCGGGGTCCAGTCGCGGCAAAGCGCGAATTCCGCCTGTTTGTTGGCGATATAGGCCTGCAACAGCCGTCCCGGCAGGAAGCCCTGCACCACCGGGTCAGCATCCAGCGCCGCCAGCGCCGCATCGGCAGAGGTGGGAAGGCGCACGATGTGGCGGGCAGAGCGGGTCGCGGGCGTCATGGTTTCGGGGTCTTCGCCGGAGGTTGGCTGCGGGGCGGCAAGACCGTCGCGGATACCCGCAAGGCCCGCCCGCAAGATCACGGCCAGTTGCAGATAGGGGTTCGCTGTCGCATCCGCTGCCCGGTATTCAAAGTTGAACTGCCGCGCCACTTCCTCGGGATTGGTGCCGAAGGTCGGGCAAATGCGCAAACCCGCCTCGCGGTCGCGCAGGCCGACGTTGGACCAAACTCCGGTCCAGGAATGGGACACCAGCCGCAGATAAGACACCGGCGAGGGTGCTGTGAAGGCGCACAGCGCGGGCATATGGCGCACGATGCCCGACAGGAACTGGCCCGCCACCGTGCTGATGCCGAACGGCAGGGCAGGATCATGGCTGACCGGCTGACCGTTCTGGTCCCACAGGCTGAAGTGGATGTGCACGCCGCTGCCTAAGCCATCCGGCGTCACGCGCGGAGAGAAGCTGACGCCATGCCCCAGCCGGAAAGCCGTGGCGCGCGCCAGTTCCCGCACGATCACGGCGGCGTCGCAGGCGGCCAGCGCATCCAAGGGCGGCACCGTCACTTCAAACTGGCCTGCGCCAAATTCGGCAAGATAGCTGTCAACCTCGACCCCGGCAGTTTTCAACGCGCCCAGATAGGTCTCGCCAAACGCCCCATGGCGGCGGATGGCGTCGAGGGCGTAGTTGTCGCCGGTACGGGCGTTGGCGCCGGAATAGATGAATTCGTGTTCGAAGGTGGCTTTCAGCACCAGCCCGGTTTCCGCCAGCAGTTCGGCCGCAGCCGCGCGCAAAAGGCTGCGGGGGCAACAATCCCATGGCGTGCCATCGGTGCTCTGCACGTCGCACAGATAGAACCGCTCTGCCGGGGTGCCATCGCCATAGTCCACCTCAACCCCGGTTTCAGGATCGGCCATGAACATCACATCGCCATGCGCGCCCCAGATGCTGGGCCCGATGGTGCCCAAAGCCGTGAACATCAGGTTGGTTGGTGTCCAGCCGACGCCGGTTTTCAGGCGTTTGGCGATCTGGCTGGAGGGAAAGCCTTTGCCGCGGACCTGTCCGGACAGATCCATATAGGTGAACATCGTCAGTGGATCGTGTTGCATCGCCTACCTTTAAGAATGCGGGATCAGGACCCCAGTTTGAACGGTTTGCGCAAGGCCTCCAGCGTGGCGATCCGGCCCTTGGACTGCGGCCCTAGGGCGTCGATGACCGCTGCCGTGATGATCTCTACCACCGCAAGCCCGGTCACGCCGCTGTCAAAGGCGCTGGGGATGCTGACGGGGCAGGGCACCACAAGCCGCGACAGGGCGGCGATGGGGGAATACCAGATGTCGGTGATCAGAATGATCTCTGACTGCTGCGCCACAGCACCTTTGGCGAATTCCAGCACATCGCGTTGATAGCAGCGGAAGTCGAAGACCACGACTATGTCACCGGGTGCCACATCCAGCAGATCGTCGGCCCATGACGCGCTGCCATCGCGGACCAGACGGACATTCGGCCGCAGCTCTCGCAGATAGGCGTGCAGATAGCCCGCAATCATCCAGCTGAAGCGCCCGCCGATGCACAGGACTTTGCGGTCAAGATCAGCCAGTCGTTCGACAATCGCGGGAAGGTTTGGCGCAAGGTCACGGGCTGCGCCGTCGATATTCTGGTGCACCGCCAGCGCCAGACTTGCTACCGGAGCGCTGGCTTGCCCACGCAGATCATAGCGCGACATGGGGCCTTGCAGCCGGGCCTGGGTTTCAGTGCGCAAAGCATCCTGAAAGTCAGCATAGCTTTCAAAGCCCAGCCGGTTGATGAACCGCAGGATGGTGGGGCCGCTCGTTTCGGCCCGTCTGGCAAAGCGGGCCACGGTTTCAAGCCCTGCCATCGGGTATTCGCCCAGCAAGGCATGGGCGACGCGACGTTCAGCCTCGGTGAAGGCGGACAGGTCGCGCCGGACCCGGTCCTGCAAGGACTGACCGGGCCTTGTCCCTGTCTGCGCCTTTGTCATTCGCCCAAGACCCTGGACTGGGTGACCGCCAGCGGAAACAGCCGGGTCAGCAGAGCGGCCCATTCGCGCTGCCCGGCTGCGTCGCCGATCAGGTCTTGCCGGATTTCAATCTCGACATAGGGGATGCCGTTGCCCTCGGCATGGATTGGCACGGTGTAATCCATCGCCATGTTGACCGTGTAAGGTTCATTCACGCCGACACAAAGGCTGGTTTCGGCGCGCAAGACCTCGACCAGCGCCGAGCCAAGGCGCCAGTCGCTGCCAGCAATCACACTGATCTGCCAAGGGCGGGGGCGCGGGTCCATGCGCAGGCGGTCGGTGCAGCTGTGCATGGCGAACAAAGCGGTCGGCTGGCCAGCGGCGGCGCGGGCCTTCAAGGTCAGGTCGATCTGATCCTGATAGGGGCGCAGGATTTCATCCTGCCGCTGGCGGACCTCATCGGGGGACAGGGCCGCATTGGCCGGAACCACCGTGCCATCGCTTTGCACGACGATGGACTGTGGCTTGCCGGGCTGGCGGTTGCAGTCGATCACCAGCCGGGAATAGGGCTGAAAGATATAGGCGGCGTTCAGATTGTGGGCCAGTTCGGTCGTCACATCGTGGATGCCGATGTCATAGCCGATATGGCGCGACAGGTCATCCTCATCCAGCCCCAGATTGCCAAGCAGGCGCGGGATCGCCCGGCCCGCATGATCTGACACGAACAGGATGGGCGATGTGCCTTGCGGGTCCGTCACCCCTACCGGGTGCGGATCGTCTGGATGCAGCAAAGGCTGGCGCACGATCACGGCAGGGCTTCCTTAAACTGAAGTTGTAACGTTTGATAGAAATCTAGCACGCGTATTGCATTTGTTACAAGCACGCTTAAAGTGGACCTGACAACTGTTGAAGCCGGAGACCGCATGACTGACATTTTCACACGTGAGGTGGCGATTGACCCGGCCCATGCGGCCTTGGTCTTCATTGATGTGCAGAACTATGCCACCGACCGCGAGGCTGCCGATTTCAAGGCGCTGTCCAGAAGTGAAATGTCGAAATATGACTATTACTTCCAACGGCTTGATGGCTTGGCCCTGCCCAACATGCAGGCCCTGCAAAAGGCCGCCCGAGGGGCAAAGGTCGAGGTCATCTATGCCGTCATCGAGAACCTGACCAAGGATGGGCGGGATCGTGGCCTGGACTACAAGATTTCGGGAATCAACGTCGTCAAAGGGTCATGGGAGGCGCAGGTCAGCAGTGCCATTGCCCCTGGCGAGGATGAGATCATCCTGAAAAAGAACTCCTCCAGCGTCTTCATCTCGACCAACATTGATTATTTATTGCGCAGCATGGGCGTGTTGCAGGTGATCCTGTGTGGCCTGCTGACCGATCAGTGTGTCGAATCGGCGGTGCGGGATGCCTGTGATCTGGGCTATCTGGTCACGCTGGTGCCAGACGCCTGCGCCACCTACACGGATGACCGGCACAATGCCTCGGTGCGGGCGATCAAGGGCTATTGCCGGCAGATGAACACGCAGGCGCTGGTGGCGGAACTGAAGGCGCGGGCGTGACGGCGGTGCGCGATCTGGGTCGGGTTCTGGTCACGGGGGGCGCTGGCTTTTTGGGTGTCGCCCTGGTGCGTCGTTTGCGGGGCGAGGGGCATCGTGTGATGGCGTCTGATCTTGGCTTGCAGGAATACCCTTGCGATCTGACAAACTTTGCGCAGGTCGAAAAGCTTGTTGGCCATGGCGTATTTCAGACCATCTTTCACTGTGGCGCGGTCTCTGGCCCCATGGTTCTGGCCGATCAGCCATTGGCCATCTGGCAAATAAACGCGCTCGGCTCGGCCCATGTGACGGAGGCTGCAAGGCGCCATGGGGTCGCGAGGGTCGTGGTCTGTTCAACCTGCGACGTCTATGGCGATCAGACCGGGACGGTCGATGAAAGCACGCTTCCCCGTCCTGTCTCGGTCTACGGTGCCAGCAAGGTTGCTGCCGAGGCGGCGATGCAGGGCTATGTCCGGGAACATCATCTGGACGCAGTCGCCCTGCGGCTGTCGTGGTTATACGGGCCAGGGCGGCAGACGCCCACGACGCTTGAAGCGATGATCCGGGCGGGGATGTCGGGGGCCGATGTCAGCGTCGATGCCGGGCCGGACGACATCACCCACTATCTGTATATTGAGGATGCGGTCAGCGGCCTTCTTTGCGCGGGGCAGGCTGTGACCCTGACCGGGCGGGTTTACAACATCACGGCAGGTCGCGGCGTGCCGATGCGGGAGGTGGTCGAGACTTTTCTTGGCCTGATGCCGAGGGCCGCAATCACGCTGTCGCAGAATGCGGGCGCAGCCGGTCCGCAAGTTCTGGACAACCGCCGAGCCATCCGGGATCTGGGGTTCAGCCCGATGACCTCGCTGGCAGAAGGTTTGCGGCTTTACCGGGATGCGCTGGCCCGTGATGACGTGTGACTATCAGCCGGTCAGGTCGGCCACCTTGGCGGTCAGGTCAGCAATATAGGGTGCCGTGTCCAACCCGCCACCCGTCAGCCGCGCCAAGGTCTGGGCCGGGGTGGAAGCGCGGCCATGGGCATAGATGCCCTCGGCCAGCCAGCCGTGCAGGGGGGCATAGTCGCCAGTGGCAAGGCCAGCGGCAATCGCAGGCTGCTGGCGGGCCGCCGCAAAGACCTGCGAGGCCATGATGTTGCCCAAGCTATAGGTCGGGAACGACCCCACATAGCCCTGCGACCAGTGCACATCCTGCAACACGCCCAGCGTGTCATTGGGCACCTGCCGTCCCAGATAGCGCTGCATCTTCTCGGCCCAGACGGCAGGCAGGTCGGCCACCGCCAGATCGCCCGCCATCAAGGCCGCCTCAATCTCACACCGCAGGATGATGTGCAGGTCATAGGTCACCTCATCCGCCTCGACCCGGATGAAATCGGGGCGGACCTGATTGACGGCGGCCCAGAACTCGGCGGCGGTCACATCGCAGAGTTGGTCAGGGAAATGGGCCTGAATTGCTGGGAAATGCTGGTCCCAGAAGGCGCTGGATCGGCCCACGCGGTTCTCCCACAGGCGGGATTGGGATTCGTGCATGCCAAAGCTGGCACCACCCACAGCGTAAAGATTGGCAAGGTCAGTGGCGAAGATCGAGCGGGTGAAGGCGGGTGCGACGCCCTGTTCATACATGCCATGCCCTGCTTCATGCCACAGGGCGAACATGCCGCCGGGCAGCCAGTTCTCGCGGAAACGGCTGGTGATGCGGACGTCATTGCGGGTGAAGGAAATCTCGAAGGGGTGGACCGTGTCGTCCATACGGCCCCGGTTGAGGTCGTAGCCCATCTTGGCGGCGATGGTCAGGGCGAAGGCCTTTTGCGCCGCGATGGGGTAGCTGCGGGTCAGAAAGTTTGTCCGGGGCTGCGGCGCTGCGGTGGCCTGTTCGATCAGCGGCACAAGGCCCGTTTTCAATTCATCAAACAGCACAGAAAGCCGGGCTTGTGTCATTCCCGGTTCGTATAGGCTGATCAGTGCGTCATAGGGATTTGCCCCCAGCGCCTGCCCGATCTCGCGCTGCAGGACGATCATGCGCGACAGCAGGGGCGCATAGGTGGCGAAGTCATTGGCCGCCCGCGCCGCAGCCCAGGCGGCATGGGCCGCAGTCTTCAGGGTTGCCAGTTCGTGGATCAATGCGGCAGGAATGCGGGTCAGAGTGGCAATCTCGGCCTCGGCCAGATCAAGGGCGCGCAGGGCCAAAGGGTCTGGCGCATCGCGGCGGGCGGCAACCATCGTCCGTCGCAGGGTGTCGCTGGTGGCCAGATCGCGGGCGAGGCTGGTCAGGGTGGCAATCTGGTGGCCGCGAGACTCCACGCCGCCGGGCGGCATCACGGTGCGGGCATCCCAGGACAGCAGGTTCACGCTGCACAGAATGTCGTTGATGCGGGCAATTTCAGTCTGGAAGGCGGTGTACGACATGGCGTTACCTGGGCAGATGGCAGGCGGACAGGTGGGTTCCGGCGGCGGTCAGCGCGGGGCGTTCCTTGAAACACCGCTCAAAAGCCTGCGGACAGCGGGTGTTGAACAGGCAGCCCTGCGGCAGGTTCACCGGGCTTGGCAGTTCCCCCTTTGCGGCGACGCGGCGGGTTCGGCGGGTGGGGTCAAGTTCAGGGGCGGCGGCGAGAAGGGCTTGGGTGTAGGGATGGCGCGGGGCGCTGAACAAGGCCTCGGTCGGGCCTATCTCAACCACTTTGCCAAGGTACATCACCGCCACCCGGTGCGAGATATGGCGGACAAGGCGCAGGTCATGGGCAACAAACACCACGGTCAGATGCAGCTTGTCCTGCAACTGCAACAGCAGGTTCACCACCTGCGCCTGCACCGAAACGTCAAGCGCCGACACCAGTTCATCAGCCACCAGCACCTGAGGTTCCACCGCCAAAGCCCGCGCGATGCCGATGCGTTGCCGCTGCCCACCTGAAAATTCGTGCGGATATTTCTCTGCCGCATCAGGCGACAGGCGGACAAGGTCCAAGAGTTCAGCGATCCGGCCCGGGATTTGATGGGACGGGCGCATCTGGTGGACGCTCAACGCCTCGGCCAGGATCTGGCGCACGCGCATTCTTGGGTTCAGCGAACTGTAGGGGTCCTGAAAGATCATCTGCACCCGGGCATTGAAGGCACGGCGGGCGGGGCCGGACAGGGTGGCAATGTCGGTCTCGCCAAACAGCACGCGGCCCTCGTCACAGTCGTGCAGGCGCACCAGGCAGCGGGCGAGGGTAGATTTCCCGCAGCCGCTTTCGCCAACGATGCCAAGGGTCTCGCCCCGCATCACGTCAAGGCTGACGCCGTTCAGGGCGTGGATGGCTTGCGGCGCAACCCGGCTTAGCCGCTGAAAAAGGCTGCGCGGAAGGGGGAATTCCTTGGCGACGTTCTGGACAGAAAGCAAGGTTTGGGTGTCTGTCATGATCCGGCCAATCCTGCCGCCTTGACGCGGTCGCTGTGGAAGCAGGCGGCGTCATGGCCGGTGGCCACATCCTGCAATGCGGGGTTTTCGCTACGGCATCGGTCTGTTGCAAAGTCGCAGCGGGGGTGGAAGGCGCAGCCGGTTGGGCGGCTCATCAAGCCGGGGGGGGTGCCCTCGATGGACAGAAGGGGGGTGCGCTGGGTGCCGCTGCGGGGGACCGAGCCCAGAAGCCCGCGCGTGTAGGCGTGGTTGGGTTGGCCGAAGACCTCTGCCACCGGCCCGCTTTCAACAATGTGGCCCGCGTACATCACGGCCATGCGGTCGCAAGTGGCCGCCACCACGCCAAGGTCATGGGTGACCAGAACCATGCTCATCTTCAACTCGTCCCGCAGGTCAAGGATCAGCTTCAGGATCTGGTCCTGAATGGTCACATCCAGCGCGGTCGTCGGTTCATCCGCCAACAACAGCTTGGGGTTGCTGGCGAGGGCTATGGCGATCATCACCCGCTGCCGCATCCCGCCCGAGAATTGGTGCGGGTACTGCGTCAGGCGGCGTTTGGCATCCGAAATGCCGACAAGGTCCATCAGGTCCAGACTGCGGGCGGCACGCTGCGCCCCCGTGAGGGTGGTATGGGCGCGCAGGTTTTCCTCGATCTGAACCTTGACCGGCAGCACCGGATTAAGCGCCGTCGTCGGTTCCTGAAAGATCATCGAAATCTCGCCGCCGCGCACCTTGCGCAACTGCGGTTCGGTCATCGCCATCAGGTCGCGGCCCTGCCACAGGACCTGACCCGTCACCTCGGAATGGTGCGGCATCAGGCGCATGATCGACCGCAGGGTAACGCTTTTGCCAGACCCGGATTCGCCGACCAGACCCAGAACCTCTCCGGGCATGACGTTGAAAGAGATGCAATCCACCGCCGTCACTGCCGATCCATGATGGCCGAAGGTGGTGGTCAGATTGCTGACCTGCAAGGCGGGAACGGTCATTTGCGCGTCCTCAGCACTTCAGCAAGGCCGTCGCCAATCAGGCTGAAGCCAAGGCCGGTCAGCACGATGGCGATGCCGGGAAACACCGATATCCACCAGCCGGTGGTCATGAAGTTCTTGCCATCAGCAATCTGCACCCCCCACTCCGCCGCCGGAGGCTGCGCGCCAAGGCCAAGATAGCCAAGGCTTGACCCAAGCAGGATCGCCAGCGCCATGTCCGTTACCACATAGACAATCGCCGGGGTGATGGCATTCGGCAAAAGGTGGCGAAAGATGATCCGCAGCGGCGTATAGCCCATCGCCCGGCCCGCATCGGCATAGTCGAGCCGCTTTTGCACCTTGACCTCGGCTGCGATGATGCGGGCGTAGAACACCCAGCCCACCACCGCCAAGGCGACATACATGTTCACCAGCCCCGGCCCCAGCACAGAGACGATGGCGATCACCAGCACAAGGAAGGGAAAGGTGATCACCGCATCGACGATCCGGCCAAAGATCGTGTCGGCCAAGCCTCCGGCATAGCCCACCAAAGCGCCGATGATGATGCCGAAGACAAACGAGAACACCGTGCCGAAGAAGGCTATCTGCATGTCGATCGTATAGGCATGGATCACCCGGCTTAGAACATCGCGGCCAAAGTTGTCGGTGCCCATCGGATGCGTCCAGGACGGCGCTTGCAACAGGGCGTTGTAGTCCATCGCCACCGGGTCATAGGGGGCTACTGCCTGCGGGAATACGGCCAGCAGCACGCTCATACCGATCAGGATGCCTCCCATCACGAGCGGGCGCGGCAAGTTGTGCCTCATCGTGCCACACGCGGGTCAAGCCAGGCCTCGACAACATCGGTCAGAAAGAAGGTCAGCGAGACGACCACCGCCAGCGCCATCGTCATACCCTGCACAACCGGATAATCGCGGCCATAGATGCTGTCGATCATCAGCCGCCCCGCGCCGGGTATGGCAAAAACCGTCTCGGTGATCACAGCGCCACCCAGCAAGGTGCCGATTGACAGGCCAAACAGCGCTACGGTCGAAATCAACGCTGACCGCAGCACATGCCGCATCAGAATGACGAACGGCGCTATGCCCTTTGACCGGGCGAAGACCACATACTCCGCATCCACCACCCCGATGATCGAGGCGCGCAGGTTGCGCATCAGGATGGCGGCAAGGCTAAGCGCAAGGCTGAAGGCGGGCAGGAACAGGTGATAGACGTGGTCAAGGAAGCCCTCGCCATAGCCGCCGACCGGAAACCAGCCAAGCCGCGCACCGAAGACCGTCAGCAGGATCAGGCCCAGATAGAACACCGGCATCGACAGGCCCACCTGAAACGCGCCGCGAATGGCACTGTCAGCCGCGCCATCCCGGCGCAGGGCCGCGATGAAGGCCAGGGGCACGGCCATCACAACCGCCATCAGGGCTGACATGACGGTCAGCATGACGGTCACGGGCAGACGCTGCGCAATCAGGCTGGTCACCGGCAGTTTCAAGACGATGGAACTGCCAAGGTCCCCGGTCGCCACAGATTTCAGGAACAGCACGAATTGCACCGGAATTGGCCGATCCAGACCAAGTTCATGGTTGATCCGCGCCACATCGGCGTCTTTGGCATGTTGGCCCAGAATGGCGCTGGTCGGGTCGCCGGGCAGCAGGCGCACCAGCACGAACACCACCAGCAGAATGAAGGCAAAGGTCGGGATCAGTTGCAGCAACCGCCGAAGCAAGAACAAGGACATCGACACGGCTCTCCGATCCGCAAGGGGAAACCCGGCCAGGGGGGCGAACCCGTGGCCGGGCAAGGCTTACTTCGTCAAAGACGCTGCGCGGAAGATGTTGTTGCCCAAGGGGATCTGGATGAATCCTTTGACCTTCTTGTTCAGCGCAACCGGATAGGGCGACTCGTACAGGTATACCATCGGCCCATCGGTGTTGTGCAGTTCCTGAATCCGCGCATATTCTGCCGCCCGCTTGGCTGGGTCACGTTCGCTTTGCGAGGTTTCGAACAGCTTGTCGACCTCATCGCTTTTCCAGCCAGAATGCTGCGAGTCGATGGTGGGTGAATAGGCGAAGTACGAGGTGATCTCGCTCGGGTCGGCGATATCGTCGGTCCAGCCGCCCATCCGCATCGTAAATGTGCCATTACGGTAAAGATCGGTCCGAGTGGCGTTATCGACCTGTTTGAGGTTCAGTGTGACGCCGACAGCGGCCCACATCTGCTGCAACGCGGTGGCGGTGCCGGTTTCATCCTGATTGCCGGCCAACACCAGCAGATCGATGGTGAAGCCGTCCTTGAAGCCTGCCTCGGCCATCAGAGCCTTGGCCTTTTCGACGTCATAGGGGAACAGCGGCCCGGTGCCGGAATTGAGAGGGGTGGCCGACGACATGAAGGATTTCATCGGCGTACCGACCCCCATCGTGACGATCTGGATTATGGCATCCTTGTTGGTGGCATAGTTCAGCGCTTGCCGCACCTTGACATTGGAAAGCGGATTGTCCTTGCCTTCGATCTGCGGACGTACGTTCAGCGTCACATATTCGATTTTGGTCGACGGA
>JAYSQA010000297.1:0-3757 GCA_043721775.1 Rhodobacterales bacterium | reverse complement strand
CCGCTCAGCCGCCGCCGCTCAGCCGCCGCCGCTCAGCCGCCGCCGCTCAGCCGCCGCCGCTCAGCCGCCGCCGCTCAGCCGCCGCCGCTCAGCCGCTGTCGCCGTGCAGCCGCCAGTTTTGCAGCCGTCGTCATTCAGCCGCCGTCGCCGATGAGGCCTGCGGCCGCGATGCCCGCCAGACCGGCGGCCTCGTCATTGTCGGAGGTGTCACCGGTGACACCGACGGCACCGATCACCATCCGGTCTGCGGTGCGGATCAGCACGCCACCGGCTACGGGTATAATGCCCCCGTCAATCATCGGGGCCACACCGGCGAAGAAATGCGGCCGGTCGGTTGCCACCTTCTCGACCGCACGAGAGCCGAGGTTGAACGCCAAAGCCCCGCGTGCCTTGGCGCGGGCGATGTGAAAGCGGTCAATGCTGGATCCGTCTTGTGAAGCGGAAGCGATCACGGCGGCCCTTGCATCCAGCACCACGACGGTCAAAGGGCGCATCGCCTTGGCACGGCCGTGCTCAAGGGATGTTGAGAGAATGGTCTGGGCTAGCGATAGTGTCAGTGTCATGGCGCGTCTCCAAGGGAACCACGCCGATTAGCGCAGAGGTTCCACCCTGCGGCAAGGGCCGGATCAGTCGCGCGAATAGACCAGCCGCAGGTTGGGCTTGCCACGCGGCGGGCGCGGGGTGGCAGACGGGGTGGCAGACGGGGTAAAAGAGGCGGCGGGTTCGGCAAAGCCATGAACCGGGGTCAGGGCGGCGGGACGCACCATCGCTGCGGTCATTGCCGCGCCGGCAAGCGGGCGCAGCGGCGGCAGGTCGGGCAGGCGGCGGTCGGACGTATCACGGGCGGCCTCGCGACGGATGGCATGACGCCGCTCGATCACCTCGCTCATCAGGCCGGATATGGCAAAGCGGCGCGGCGCACGGCCAAGCGCACCCTCCATCGCAAGGCAACCCAAGGCCAGGTCCGTCTCGCCTTTGACGCCCACCAGCGGCAGCACGATCATCCGGCCCTCCAAAGCGGGGCGGCCAATGCCACGCTCGGCCTCAAGCCACAGTTCCAGCACGGCAGGGCCGGAAAAGACGCCCTCCAGCCCATCCGAAAGCCGGTTGCGCACCGAGGGTTCGAACAGCGCCGACATCGGCATGCCGCGCACATCCATCCCCATCAGGTCATGCAACTGCATCCCCGCAATGCGAAAACGACAAATACCGGGGGCGACACGTTCCAGAAGGAAGGTATTCTCCAACGCGCCGGCAATGCCGCGCGGGTCGATCCTGTCACGGTCTGGCAGGGCGCCGCTTTCACGCAGGCCCTCCCAATAGGCGCGCACCTCGGCCAGCATGGCAAATCGCGATCCGCCCGAACCACCATACGTTCCGGACTTTCCACCACGACCAAGGAATGACAGTGCCATGTGCGACGCCCTCGTGAACCCCAGGGTCATGGCGCTAGGCACTTGACCGGGGGTAGGTTAATCTTGCAGCAACAAAAGTTACTGATGTATTAACATACACCGTTCGATTGAGATTTGGCGGACAATCTCGACAAATGGTAAACATCTGCATCTTAGGGTTGTGAAGACCCAGGGGCAGAAACGGGAGAGCGGAATGACCATCTCGATGACAGGCTTTGCGGCGCGCAAGGGGGCGGGGGCGGGGCATTCGTGGACCTGGGATCTGCGGTCGGTGAACGGCAAGGGCCTGGACCTGCGGCTGCGGCTGCCCGACTGGATTGACGGGCTGGAACTGGCGCTGCGCGGGGAACTGGCCAAGGCTTTGGGGCGTGGCAATGTGGCTTTGGCGCTGAAGGTGCAGCGCGATGGCATGGGCGAGGGGGTCGAAGGCCTGCGGCTGAACCACGCCGCCTTGCAGGCCGCATTGGCCGCCCTGCGCGAGGTGGAAGAGCAGGCGATGCAGATCGGCGTCACTTTGGGCCAGGCCACCGCCTCTGACGTTCTGGCCTTGCGCGGCGTGCTGGATTCCAGCGCGGTTGAGGTTGATACGGCTGCGTTGCGCGGGGCCATTCTGGCCGATCTTCCCGCCTTGATCGCCGATTTCAACGCCATGCGGGCCGGGGAAGGGCTTGCGCTGAACGGCATCCTGACCGCGCAGATTGACCGGATTGCCGGGCTGGTCGGCGATGCCAAAGCCGCTGCCGCCGCACGGGCTGGCGAGGCGGCGCAGGCCCTGCGCGATGGTGTGGCGAAGATCCTCGCCAACACCGATGCGGTGGATGCGGCGCGTCTGGCGCAGGAACTGGCGATACTGGCGGTCAAGAACGACATAACCGAGGAAATTGACCGCCTGATCGCCCATGTCGCCGCTGCCCGTGGGCTTTTGGCCGATCAAGGCCAGATCGGCCGCAAGTTTGATTTCCTCGTGCAGGAATTCCTGCGTGAGGCAAACACGCTCTGCTCCAAGGCGCAGTCGATTGCGCTGACCCGGATCGGTCTTGACCTGAAGACGGTCATAGATCAGATGCGCGAACAGGTGCAAAACGTGGAATGAATATGCTTCGCCGTGGGCTTCTGTTAATCTTGTCGTCTCCTTCGGGTGCGGGAAAGACCACTCTGTCGCGGCGGTTGATGGAATGGGACCGCAGCTTGCGGTTCTCGGTTTCTGCCACCACCCGCAAGGCCCGACCGGGCGAACAGGACGGCCGGGAATACTATTTCCGCAGCCGACCCGGGTTTGAGGCCATGGTTCAGGATGGCCAGATGCTGGAACATGCGGAAGTGTTCGGCAACTTCTACGGCTCGCCGCGTGGCCCGGTGGCACACGCCATGGCCGAGGGGCGCGACACCCTGTTCGACATCGACTGGCAAGGCGGCCAGCAGATCAAACAGGCGATGCGCGATGATGTGGTGTCAATCTTCATCCTGCCGCCCTCGATTGCCGAGCTGGAAAGCCGCCTGCGGGGCCGCGCACAAGACAGCGAAGCGGTGATTGCCGAGCGGATGGCGAAAAGCCAATCCGAGATCAGCCACTGGGCGGAATACGATTATGTCATCGTGAACCGCGATCTTGACAAGGCTTTCAACGATTTGGTGACGATTTTGCAGGCAGAACGGTTGCGCAGGGATCGTCAGCCGCAACTGGCTGACTTCGTGCGCGGCCTCAACCGGGAGTTTTCAGCGCGATGAAATACACGCTTGACGGTGTTGCCCCGGAAGTGGGCACGGGGGCGTGGATTGCGCCATCGGCTGTGATCATAGGCAAAGTGGTGCTGGAGGATGAGGCCAACATCTGGTTCGGCGCCGTGCTGCGTGGCGACAACGAGATGATCTGGATAGGCCAGGGATCGAACATTCAGGAAAACGCGGTGCTGCACACGGATTGGGGCTATCCCCTTCTGATCGGGGCGAATTGCACCATCGGGCACCGCGCCATGCTGCACGGCTGCACAATCGGCGAAGGCACGCTGATCGGCATGGGAGCAACCATTCTGAACGGCGCCAAGATCGGCAAGGGCTGCCTGATCGGCGCCTGTGCGCTGATCACGGAAGGCAAGGAAATTCCCGATGGCTCGCTGGTAATGGGCTCTCCGGGCAAGGTGGTGCGGTCTTTGGATGCGGCGGCGCAGGAAAAGTTGCTGCGGTCGGCGGAAGGTTACCGGGCGAACGCCGCGCGCTACGCCAAGGGGTTGAAAGAGATCAAGGACCCAAAAGCCGCCCCCAGAACCCCGCGGAAATGAAAAGGGGGCCAGCGGGCCCCCTTTCGTGTGTCACGGTGTCGCCGTGCCCGTGTTGCCGTGCCG
>JAYSQA010000296.1:0-6533 GCA_043721775.1 Rhodobacterales bacterium | reverse complement strand
GTCGAAGACCTGCACGTTCCAGCCATTGAGCAGGAACCGCGCCGCCCAGCCCCCGCCGATAACGCCGCCGCCGATGATGGTTGCTGTTCTGGTCATGTCAGACACCCTTGAAGTATGGCCCGAGCAAGACGCCCGGAATTGCATAGAGGACCAGCGCACTGGTGGCCCAGACAGAGAATTCGGGTTTCCCCTGCTGTCTGAGCAGGATAAACGCCTTTGTTACGGCCCCGACCGAAAACCCGTAGATCGAAATGCCGAGGACACCCACGATCAAGAAGGTTGCCAGATCGGCGTCGGTGCTCGCAGCCCAAACCCTTGGTCCGACCAACGTCAGGACAGCCAGGCCGAAGAGCCAGGCCCCAAGCAACGTCCCTAGAAGCCACCTCAAGTTCCCAAATACCATCGGCAGCAGCCAAAAACCGATGAGGGGCGGACTGAGGAAGAGCCAGACAGACCAAGGCATTCGATCCTCTTATCGCGGCAACGGCGCCCGTTTCTCCAGCTTCAGCTTGGCCCGCACTTCGGCAGGCGTGATCACTCGCGCGCCGAGGTTGGAGATGATCGTCACCGCCCGCTCCACCAGTTGCGCGTTCGTCGCCAGCACGCCCTTGTCGAGCCAGAGGTTGTCCTCCAACCCCACGCGGACGTTGCCGCCTGCCAGAACCGAGGCCGCGACATAGGGCATCTCGTTGCGGCCGATGGCAAAGGCGCTCCATATCCAGTCAGCGGGGACGTTGTTGACCATGGCCATGAAGGTGTTCAGGTCGTCCGGAGCGCCCCATGGCACGCCCATGCACAGTTGCACGAGGGTCGGCGCGGGGATCACGCCTTCTTTGGCCAGCTCTTTCGCGAGCCACAGATGGCCGGCGTCAAACGCCTCAATCTCAATCCGGACACCCGCCGCCGTCATCCGTTTGGCCATGTCCCGCAGCAGGCCGGGGGTGTTGACCATGACGTAATCGGCCTCGTTGAAGTTCATCGTGCCGCAGTCAAGGGTGCAAATCTCTGGTCGGCATTCGACGACATGGGCGACGCGTTCGGTAGCCCCCGCCATGTCGGACCGCTTGCCCATGACGCCCATCGCCTCGGCGCCGTCAAAGTAGATGTCGCCGCCCATGCCTGCTGTCAGGTTCAGTACGACGTCGGTGCCAGCATCGCGAATACGTTCGGTAACTTCGCGGTACAGCTTGCCGTCACGGCTGGGTTTGCCGGTTTCGGGGTCACGCACGTGGCAATGGACTATGGCCGCCCCGGCCTTTGCGGCATCAATGGCGGATTTGGCGATTTGTTCCGGCGAGCGCGGCACGTGGGGGCTGCGGTCTTGCGTGCCGCCTGATCCGGTGACGGCGCAGGTGATGAAAACTTCGCGGTTCATGGCGAGGGGCATGGCGGTCCTTCAGTTGGGCGCAGGCGATTGGGCCTCGTGCGATCAGGCTTTAAGGCACCATAGCGGGGTTGCACAGGCGCGCTTGACGATTTACGAAATCAGCATGTCAAAAAGCGCATCAATTTTCAGCCCTTCGCCGCAACCGCTGACACTGGCGCTGCTAGTGTTGCCGCAGTCGTCGATCCTGGAGGTGGCTTCGACCCTTGATCCGATGCGGTCGGCCAACCGGCATCTGGGACATGAAGCCTATCGCTGGCGGGTGGTGTCGCCGGATGGGCGGGCGGTACCTTTGACCTGCGGGATCGAGTTGCCATCGTCAGGGCCTTTGGCCGCGGCAGAGGGGGCGGACGCGCTGGTGGTGATTGCGGGGTTCCGGCAGTCCGAGGTGGCAACGGCACCGTTGATCCGCGATCTGGCGCGGATGGCGGGGCGGTTTGCGGCGGTGGGCGGGATTGACGCAGCGGCTTGGGTGCTGGCGCGTGCCGGGCTGCTGGCAGGACACCGGGCGACGGTGCATTGGGAGGATCTGGAGGATCTGGCGGCGGCGCATCCGGAGGTGGAGGTGGTGCCCGACCGCTGGGTGATTGACCGCAATCGCTTTACCGCCGGGGGGGCTTCGCCAGCGGCGGATCTGATGCTGCATCTGACCGGCGCCCGCCATGGTCCGGCGTTGGCGCGGCAGGTGGCGGCTTCGTTCCTGACGACACCAAGGCCGGGGTCAGAGCCGCAGGTGGCGACCGTGGCTGAGGATTTGCGGTTGGATACGCGGGTGGCGCAGGCGGTGGCGCGGATGGAGGCACGGATTGACGCGCCCGAGACAGCGGCGCGGACCGCATTGGCCGTAGGGCTTTCGGTGCGACGGCTGGAGACGTTGTTCCGCGAAGGCTTGCAAACCACTCCGGCGGCTTTTGCCCTGTCGCTGCGCCTGCAAGCGGCGCGACGGATGATCACCGACACAAGGCATCCTTTAGCGGAAGTGGCGTTGCGGACCGGGTTTTCAAGCGCTTCAGCCTTGAGCCGGGCGTTTCGGGCGCAGTTTGGCATGGCACCGAGCGGGTTGCGCTAAATCTCTGGCCGGTCGCCCTGGGCTGCGGCGGGGGTCAGAGGCCCTCGACGAGGGTGATGTGGGCTGTGCAGGCACCGGAGCGGGCCGCGCGGGCTGCGGTGTATTCTGGCGAGGCATAGCAGGCGCGGGCGGCGGCGAGGCTAGGGAATTCGATGATGACGTGGCGGTCGAGGGTGGGGCCCTCCATGACCTCGTGATCGCCGCCGCGGGCAAGGAATTTGGCACCGTGGGCAGCGAAAGCCCTGGGCGCGAGGGCTTGGTAGCCCATGTAACGCGCGGGGTCGGTGACGGTGACGTGGGCGATCCAGTAGGCGGACATCAGGAACCTGCGGCTTTCAGGAGGCGTTCGGCGATGGCCGCGGCCTCGGTCAGGTGGTCGCGGACGGCTTGGGCTGCGGCTTGCGGGTCGTTGGCGGATATGGCCTCGCAGATGCGGGTCATGCGGGCGAGGCCGGAGACGTTGCGCTGTTTGGTGGCCAGCGTCAGGGCGCGCAGGCGGCTGATGCGGCCGTTGAGGCGCTGGACGATTTCCCACGCGATGTCTTGACCGGCGGACAGGAAGATCACCTGGTAAAACGCGGTGGAGGCTTGGGCGAGGGTCAGGCTTTGGCCTTCGGCAAATGCGGCGGCGATGCTTTGCAGTGCCTCGGACAGTCTGGCCTTGGTGGCGGCGTCGGCGATGGTTGCGCAGGCGCTGGCGGCGCCTTGCTCCAATAGCAGGCGGATGTCGTAGATTTGCCTTGCGCGGTGCCAGTCGAGAGTAGCGACCATCGGCCCCCTGTTGGGCATGGTTTCCACCAGACCTTCGGCCTCAAGTATCCGGATCACCTCGCGCACGACAGAGCGGCTGACGCCCAACTGGTCGCACAGCGTGCGTTCCACCAGCCTTTCGCCGCTGGCGAAGCGGCCCGACAGGATGGCCGCGCGCATTCGCCCAAGGACAATCTCACGCAGGGTCTGCGGCATCTCTGCAATTTTCAGGTCATCATGGGCGGTCATCATCGGGCGAGACTACCCAATCATCCCGCAGCTTGCAAGAATTCTTGACATGTTGTCCGATGGTATACCAAGATAAGCGCAACCGAGACCTGAGTCTGAGGATACCATGGCAGCCCTGATCCGCAAAACTCTGACTTTTGTTGAAACGACATTGATCGAGGGTGGCATAACCGCGCCGCGCCCTTTGGTGTTGATCGCCGCAGCAGCCGTGCTGAAAAACCCATGGGCGGGGCGCGGCTTTGTCGAGGACCTTGGCCCAGAGATCCGCGATGTGGCGCCGGAACTTGGCAAGCTGCTGACCGCCATGATCCTGGAGCGGGCGGGTGGGGGTGAAGCTGTTGAAGGCTATGGCAAATCTGCCGTTGTAGGCTTGGACGGCGAGGTCGAGCACGCCTCGGCCCTGATCCACACGCTGCGGTTTGGCAACCATTACCGGACGGCTGTGGGGGCCAAATCCTACCTGTCTTTCTGCAACACACGGGGCGGAGCCAATGCGCCGGTGATGATCCCCCTGATGCACAAGGGCGACGAAGGGGCACGGTCGCACTACATGACCATCCACTTCGCCATCCCCGATGCCCCTGCGGCAGATGAGATTGTCGTGGCATTGGGCGCTTCAATCGGCGGGCGGCCGCATCACCGGATCGGCAACCGCTACAAGGATCTGGAGGAACTGGGGCATGAAGCCGCAAACCCTGCGGGGGTCTGACGGCGCGACGCTGCGCTGGATGGAAGCGGGGCCAAATTGTCAATCCGGCGAGGCGCTGGTGCTGATCCACGGTGTGGGGATGCGAGCCGAGGCCTGGGGGCCGCAGATGGGCTTGCCCGGTCGGGTGATTGCGCTGGATATGCCGGGGCATGGCGGCACCTCGCCCTTGCCGGAAGGCGCGGTGCTGGTGGATTATGTGGATTGGGCGGCACGGGCCATGGCCTTGCTGGGGCTGACGTCGGGCAATGTGGCGGGGCATTCGATGGGGGCTTTGGTTGCTTTGGGTCTGGCCGTCCGGCATCCGGCCAAGGTCCGCCGGGTGGCACTGCTGAACGGCGTTCATCGCCGCGAGCCTGCCGCGCGGGCTGCGGTCGTGGCGCGGGCCTGCGCGATTGCAGGCGGGGCGTTTGACCTTGAGACCCCGCTGAACCGCTGGTTCCTGCCGGGGCAAGAGGCCATGCGCGCCGCTGTTGCGGGCTGGTTGGCGGGGGTTGACCGGGCGGGCTATGCGCAGGCCTACCGCGCCTTCGCGATGGGCGATGATACCTTTGCCGATGATCTGGGCCGGATCGCCTGCCCTGCCCTGTTCCTGACCGGCGCCGATGATCCGAACTCGACCGCTGACATGGCCCGCGCCATGGCCCTTGCCTGTGACGGTCAGGCGGTTGTCATCGAAAACCACCGCCACATGGTGAACCTGACCGCCCCCGATGCCGTCAACGCCGCCCTGACTGGCTGGCTTGGCCTGCCCCTTGCCCAACTGGAGAAGTGCACATGAGTGACCCAGACGCCCGCCGCCGCTTGCGCGATGCCTTTGGCACCTTCATGACCGGGGTAACGGTGGTCACAACCATCGGCCACCTGAGCGAGACCGAAGGCAAGCCCCTGGGGTTCACGGCCAATTCCTTCTCTTCCGTCTCGCTTGAGCCGCCTTTGCTGATGGTTTCCATCGCCCGCAGCTCCAGCAACTATGCGACCTTTTCCACCGCCAAAGGCTTTGCCATCAACATCCTGGCCGAAGATCAGCGCGAGATTTCCAACACCTTCGCAAGGCCGGTGGCCGACCGTTTCGCCACGATCAACTGGCAGCCCGGCCCGCATGGCGCACCCGTGGTAATTGGCGTTTCGGCGTGGTTTGACTGTTCGACCCACCAGATCGTCGAGGCGGGCGACCATGCGCTGCTGATTGGCCGGGTAGAGGCCTTCGGCTTCACGACCTCGCCCGGGCTGGGCTATTACCGGGGCAGTTATTTCACGGCCAACTCTGCCGCCGTGGCCCCGGGGCCTGAGGTTGTGGTGACAGCCGTGATTGAACGAGGTGGCGCGGTCTTGCTGACCGATGACGGTATGGGTGGCCTGACCCTGCCCACCACCAAGGTCGGCCGCGAGGGTGCAACGGCGGCATTGGCCAAACTGCTGGACCGCCTTGGCCTGCAAGCCTCGCCCGGGTTCATCTATGCGGTGTTTGAAGACACAGCCCAAGGCCACCAGCACATCGCCTTCCGCTGCCCCAGCACTGGCGGCATACCTGCCAAGGGCGCTTTTGTCGAGCTTGTCGCGGGCAATCTGACCGACGTGACTGACCCGGCCATGTCCGTGATGCTGCACAGGTTGGCTGAAGAAAGCAGGCAGGGCAATTACGGCATCTATTTCGGCAACCAGACCTCTGGCCGGGTGGCAAAAGTGACAGAAGAAGACCAATGAAGTTCTCGCTTTTCATCCATATGGAACGCATCAAGGCGGATGAACCGCAAGAGCGTCTGTATCAAGAAATGCTGGAGTTGTGCCGCATCGCCGATGAGGGCGGTTTCCATGCGATCTGGACCGGCGAACACCACGGCATGAACTTCACCATGGCGCCCAACCCCTTGTTGAACCTTGTCGACCTCGCCCGCCGCACCAGGAACGTGCGGCTTGGCACCGGCAATGTCGTCGCCCCCTTCTGGCACCCGATCCGGCTGGCCGGAGAGGCCGCGATGGCCGATATCATCATGGATGGCCGTCTGGACCATGGCATCGCCCGGGGCGCTTACGGCTTTGAATACGAAAGCCTTTCTCCAGGACTGGATGCCTGGACCGCAGGGCAGAAAATGCGAGAGCTGATCCCGGCGATCAAGGGCCTTTGGGTCGGCGACTATGAACATAACGGCGAGCATTGGCAGTTCCCCAGGACCACCTCGGCCCCCCTGCCCCTGCAAAAGCCGTATCCTCCGATCTGGGTTGCCGCACGTGACATCAACAGCCACGAATTCGCCGTGGCCAACGGCTGCAACGTTCAGGTGACGCCGATGCATCTGGGCGACGAGGAGGTGCAATCCCTGATGGACAAGTTCAACGCCGCCTGTGCCAAGCATTCTGATCAGCCGCGCCCG
>JAYSQA010000295.1:0-4476 GCA_043721775.1 Rhodobacterales bacterium | reverse complement strand
CGTGCGGTAGCAGGCGGGTGATGGCTTGCCCATGACATCCGTCTAACCGCATGGATTCGCGATGTGAATCCTCCACAGTCAGAGTTCTGCAACAACGCCCCGCCATCGCCCGCCTCGACAAATACCAGCTGATCATTCTCGATGATCTGGCCTATGTCACCAGGGACCAGCCAGAAACCAGCGTCCTGTTTGAACTGATCAGCGCCCGCTATGAACGTCGCTCCATCGCAATAACAGCAAACCAGCCCTTCGGCGATTGTAACCGCGTCTTCCCGGACCCGGCGACGACCCTCGCCGCCACAGGCAGGCTCGTGCACCATTCAACCATCCTGGATCTCAACGTCGAAAGCTACCGCAGGCGGGAAGCCATCGACCAGCAGCGAGGGCCAGGTCGGCCGGCCTCCCGCCCGACACTCAAAACCCCAGCCTGATTCACGCGCCTGCCACAATCAACGCCCAAAACACCACCTGCGCACGAGACCCAAAGCCGCAATCCTCAAGCCACTGCGACACACGATCACCATCCAGATTGTCGGGCAGTTCTCATCCAGTTTGTCGCGCTACACCGCGCAGCACAATCCCCAACATCGTTCCGCCGTGGGTGAATCACGTTCCTCAAACCACGTCGGGGGCTGACTATTTCAGCGGCCTGTTAAAGGGGTCAGTGGGCGCTGGTTTGGGCGTTGTGCCACAGCGTCCAGCGCAGGCGGGCGGTGCGGTAGGCGTCGGGGATTGAGAGTGCGTAGACGAAGAGGCCTCCAGCGAGGTGGCCTATCAGAGAGGCCAGGGGCGGGGCGGTGATGAATGTGATGGTTCCCAGAAGCGTCATGAAGAACAGGAACATCAGCCCGCGCATGGGTTGGCGGTTCAGGACCTGACCGCAGCCGGGCAGGACGATTGCCGTGGCGAGAGTAAGGTAGGGACGGGGCGGTTTAATCATCTGGGGCGGGTCATTTCAGAACGCGTGGGTTGGGGGGCTGGGGCGGGTGTCATGCAGCTTTGATAGGGCGGTCTGGTTGAGGGAAAGTGGAGTGCCGCATTTGCCGGGGTCATGCGGAGGCTTCCTGTGGGTCTTGGCCATGGTGCAGGTCGGACAGGGTTTCAAGCAGGCTTTGCAGGCGTTGTGCCGGTAGCGGCATGCGGCCCAGCTCGGCGTCGCGGAAGATCAGGTAGGCGGTGCGCTCGGCCTCTTCCGCGAGGATCACGAGGCGGAGGCCTTTGGGGGAGAGGACGGCCTCTTTCACGCGTGGGTCGGTAAAGAGGTGGGCGATTTTGGTCAGGGTTTCGGAGCTGGGAAGTGCTAATCGGTCGGTGCAGCGCAAAGTGCAGTCGGGGGGCAAGCCTTGCGGCAGGTTCACCTCGGACGGCATTTGGGCGTACGTCGAGAAGCTTTCCTGACCGGTGGCGCGGGCCATGATGTGGGTTTCTCCGCTGAGGGGCTGGGGTTCGGTCACAGTGACCATCACCCAAAGGGCGGGGAGTTTCCGGAAGGTCAGGGTGTCGGGGAGGGCTTGCAGGTCGAAGTTGAGGCCTCGGTAGCGGCCAGCGATGCGTGGGAAGCCGGTGGGTTGGGTCTGGCTCCGCAGGTTTTTCAGGAGGCTGGTGCTGGCTGAGAAATAGCTGGCGCGAGCAGCTTTGCGGGTGGTGGCTGCAACCAAAAGGCCGCGCAGGGTCTTGATGCACCAGAGGCCAAGGCCAAAGGCCAGAAGAAGCAGGATCAGCCGGGACATTCGTGGCCTTTCGGGGGGGGCTTTCGAGGGTTCAGCCCGCCTTTGCAAGCGGGCCGGGAATTTCAATGATGGCTTTGCGGTCTAGTACCCCTTCGGGCGCGGCCACGGCATGGTGAACTGCGCCGCACGGCTGACGAAGCGGTAGCGCCAGAAGTGGAACCACAGCGAGGCCACGATGTAGAAGGCGATCATTGCTACCAGTTGCGTCCCGTAGCCAAGGAACACGGCGAAGAAGGTGATGGTGCAAAGCGATAGCAGCACGATGGAGGGCAGCGGGTGGAACGGGTGTTCGTAGCCGCGCTTGATACTCCCCATCGGCCATTTCTTGCGGAACATGATCATGTTGAGCGGCATGAACGTGTACTCCAGAAGGCCGGAGAGGATCGAGAAGGTCACCACTTGGTCCAATGGGGCTTTCAACGCGAAGGCCAAGGCGATTGGCACCAGGAAGATGATGGAACGGTAGGGGGTGCGGAATTTCGGATGCACGGCACCAAACCAGCCGGGCAGGTACTTGTCGCGGCCCAGGGCGAACCATGCCCGCGACGCGTCGTTGATGCAGCCGTTAGCGGAGGCGAGCGTGGCAAACAGCGTGCCTACACCCAGTAGCCAGACGAGGGGTTGTGATCCGGTCAGGCGGGCCGCGTCAAACAGCGGCGCTACCGAGCCGTTCACGCCGTCGCCCAAAAACTCCCACGGGATCAGGCCGACGCAGATGTACCACGTCAAGGTGGCGGCAATCAGCAGTGTCATGATGCCTGCCAGTGTGCCGAACGGCAAGGCGCGGGCGGGGGAGCGGACTTCCTCGGCGGCTTGGGTGGTCCCCTCGATGCCAAGGTAGTACCAAAGGCCGAAGTGCATCGCGGCCAGAACGCCAATCCAGCCATAGGGCAATGCCGCGGGGCCGGACATCAGATCGGCGTGGTGCATCATCGAGGTGCCGATGATGCCGGTGGTCGACAGGAACAGAATCAAGATCGCCACGAAAGCAATCGCTGTGATGACGAGGTTGAAGGTCAGGGTCGCCAGGACCCCGCGATAGTTCAGCCATGCGAGGAACATGATCGACAGCACGATGAAGGGCCGCTGGTCCAAGGTGCCGGTATAGCCTGAGAGGGTTGCCACCTCGGAGATCAGATAGCCTGCGGTGATGGCATTGGCGGCTTCCAGCATCGTGTAGGCGAAGACCAGATAGAGGCCGACGTTGAAGGCCATCAGCGGGCCCACGATATGCTTGGCTTGGGTGTACTGCCCGCCGGCGGCTGCGACGGTCGATGTCACTTCCGAGTCGATCATCGCCACGCAGGTATAAAGGATGCCCGCGAACCAGCAGGCGATGAGTGCTGCATACGCCCCACCTTTGCCGACGGCAAAGTTCCAGCCCATATACTCGCCCACCAAGACGATGCCGACGCCCAAGGCCCAGACGTGAGCAGGCCCCAGCACGCGCAGCAAGCCGACTTTGGTGCCATGAGGGCCCATGCCGTCAATTTCTTTCGACGCTATGTCAAAGTCAGCCATGATGCCCCCCTTGTGCTTCGGTCATGGCTTCCAATTCGCCTTCACGGGACGAAGTCAGAACCTCTTCCGAATAGGTACGGTCGGTTTTCAGCCAATCCACCACCATGTACAGTCCGAAGACGGCTGACAGCGCCCAAGCCGCATATTCCGCGTAATTCCAGTTGCTCATGGCGCCTACCTGTCAAACTTTTCCGCGATGACTTCGCGGTATTCAGTTTCGGAAAATTTCAGCATCAGGGCGTAATAGGCGATGATGATGACGACCATGACCAGCAAAGCCACTAAGGAGAAGCTGTAGTCGTAGCGGGCGTTGATGATGCCGGATACGGCTGCGGGGTCGGTAAAACCAAGCGCCTTGTACTGGGCGATTTCAACCGGGTTCTGACCCATCGCCTCCCATGTCTTGCCAGCGCCTTCGGGCACGGTTTTCGATCCGCCTGCGAGGCCCATTAACAGCGGGATATAAAGCGCGCCGAAGGTAAGCGCCAACAGCACGAACACGTCAAACAGCTGGCTCAGCTTGCTTTGCTTGGGGGGGACATAGTTGGCCATCATTTCCCCCGCGCCGCACGGGCGGCGTCAAGAAACTTGATGTCGAGACCGTACATGAAATCGCGGTCCTCCCGGTAATGGCGCAGCATGGCAAGGATGGCGGCCGTGTTGAACACCAGAATGACAGCACCCGCTATCAGTAGCAGGATCCGTGCCGTGCCGTTGGGCGCAAGATTCCAAGTCGCCACCGCCACAAACATGATCGCCACCCACAGGCCAAGCACAAAGCTCCAGGCGACACGGATGTCGCCGCGGTGCATGGCTTGAATTCTAGACTCCAAGTCTGACATTTTCCCTCCCATTTGGTCTTTTGTCGACGGGCTAGATTTGGACCCGTTTCTCTACCCGGCAATTTTTTTTCAGGAAACACTCGCCGCAACATGCTGTCAAGAAATCTTATGGGTGATGTAAAAATAGGCAACGTGGCGCGGGAGCGGGCTTGCTGAGCTACCCCCCCGAAAATCGGACCGTGACGGAAGCTACGATCTGAAGTCTGCTGATCTCCAAGAACAAGGAGAACAGAACATGTCGAAACGCAGGAACCATGACGCGGCGCTCCAGGGCCGGTTGAGGTTCATCGGCAGTTGATGACGGCTGCCGTGACGTAGGTCATGGCGGAGGGGGAGGTAGCGGTCTTGTCGCTTCGCATGGCGATTCTCTTGAACTCTTTGAG
>JAYSQA010000294.1:0-2439 GCA_043721775.1 Rhodobacterales bacterium | reverse complement strand
CTGAAACGCTACATCGTCCGCGAAATCTTCAGGCATCTTTGCCGACCAGAAACATTGGAATCCCAGTGTTGACAAATATAGGAGCTTCACAAGGGGGGGTGTCGCCATCGGAGCGTTGCGGATCAGCTTTCCGATTGGCCCGGGCAGGTTCCGGAGGGTCCGTTGAGCGTGCCGCTGGACATGATGATTGAGTTGTCACTGCGGACGAAAGGTCTTGGCGACCCCGCATTGCTTCGGTCGCAGTGATGCCGGAACCCGAGGTGGCGACCGTGCCGCTTGCAACTGCCCGGCCTTTCCCTGTGGTCGAGGTACCCGGTGCAAAGTGAGGCGGATCAGAAAACGGTCCGGGGGACCGTTTTTCCGACGAACGCTTTGGCGCTGATGGCCCAGGCATCAGCTTTTCCATTGTTTTATTGCGCGTTCCGGTTCGGGTCGGCGATAATATCGCCTATCGCGGCCCTGCAATCGTTATCGGGTTCCGAACCTTCCTCCTGAGGTGGTGAAGACCTTGGGCGCGCAGTCGGCGGCGCTGGAAGTTGCCCGGTCCGAAGCGTCGGTGGCGCATTCGGGACGGCTGCATCAACAGGCAGTGTTGGCATGGTCTGGGTTGGCGAAGATCGGATGGCACGTCTCGACGGCATTCCGGCGCGCTATGAGGTCATCGTGACGGTCCGCCTGAAATGCGCCTGCGCCAAAGGGCGCACAGGCGTTGTGCAGGCCAAGGCTCCGGCGTATCTGCCGAACTGCAGCCGCCCGACCGGCGTGCGTCTGGCCCGGAGCGCAGCCTCCAAAGACTCCGAACACTTGCTGCTGAACGGTCAGGCGGTGGTCAAGGCGCGGCACGGCGAAAACCGGAAGTCTATGGGCCATGCTGCGCGACGACTGCGGCTGCAATGGCGCTTCACTGCCGGACGCCGTTTTCTGCTATCCTCTTGGTCGGAAGGGCGAATATGCCGGTGAAATCCTGATGGGTTTTGATGACACCATCGAAGGCGATGCCTACGGCGGCTTCCGCTATCTGGCCAAGCCCGACAGCCAGGGTGGCAAGCCGTTGATGCTGGTATTCTGCCGGGCACACGGGAAAAGAAAACTGATCGCGGCCCAACCCAGGAAAGGTTCGCCCATCGAGGACGCGGCGCTTGCGCGGCGCGGCGCTTTGCAATGTCGAAGATGCAATCCGCAGCGTTTCCGGCAACCATTGTCGTGCCGCGGGACAGGAGTTGTCCCGTCCGTCCGCGGTTGAAGTCTTGGTGCGGCTGACGGCACAGACCGCGCGCAACTGCTACACAACAGACATGAGCGATGCCGTGGCCGATATGTTCAACCGCCAAAACAGCTGCCGCCGGGGCCTTGTGGTGGCGAAGTCAACATAAAGTCCAACTGCGTCGAAAACGCCATCCGCAGCCCGGCCGTGAACCGCCGCAACGCCCTTTTCGTCGGCGATGACGAAAAGGGCTTAACTGCGCGCTTTGCCAGTCTGATCGGCGCAGCCAGGATGAACGACGTCGAACTCTCTGCCTGCACGACGTGGCCACCAGCAGCGCCACAGGCCACCTCACCATAAACATTGATGCCATCGGCCCGGGGCCAAACACCCCGTCGCTTTGCATTAACCTTATCCGGGATTCGCCGAAACGCTCATCACCCCAAGTCATGCCAACAAAACCGCAGAGCGTGATTGAAAAATCAATCGGCCGAAGGCACCGCAGACGCTCTGGCTCCGGGTTGATCTTTATGGCCCGGTCGGTGGGCGTCGCGTGTGCGATCTGGTGGACTGCGCCCGGTCATCAAGGTGGAGTTATGCAGGCCCCGCTCCAGATGGCGCATCACGTTCATCATGCAGGCTTTGTGCCGGGTCTGGTGCTTTAGGTCGGTCATGCTGCGCTGCGGAGGCCAAGATGGGGCAGGGCGGTTGCCCATGTCGGCGCGTTGCTCCTCGAAAATCGGGCTGTAGTGCATCTGCCACTTTGTGCTGGGGCGGCAACCACCGTGCCTGATCTGGGGCCGATGGGTTTGGCGTAGACTGAGGTAACTGGGTCAAGTTGCTTCGTCGGTTTTGGTGTCGTTGTTGGGAGTGCTTTCCCCGCCAGGAACCACGCTGGCAAGCTTCCAACAACTGTAAACCATGACGAAGGGGTATCGCAGATGCGCGAACCAATGCCTACGGTCAGCACGTCCTGATCGGCTGAATGGGTAAAGTTGCCCCCCGATTTTGCACAAGACGGAGCGGTATGGCGGGGCTCCGGCGACGGTCAGAAGATGATGTCACGCGCTGGTCCATTCAAGGTTCCCCACGGCCAAGGCCCCCGCGCTCAAAGCCCGCCACTGCCGTATCCGCCGCCTAATACCAACGGCCCGTTCAATTGACCTGTGCCCAGCTTCTGGTTGTGATTGAGGTTACGGTATTTGGGTCGTTGGCGAAGCGGTTCCAGGCGGTGC
>JAYSQA010000293.1:0-2402 GCA_043721775.1 Rhodobacterales bacterium | reverse complement strand
CATCGACCTCTTGCAGCCAACCGTGTTCGATCATCTTGGTAACAGACATCTTCGCCGCCGCACCGGCCAGCCCTTTGGGCAGCGGCATGGCGATGTTGTCGGGGCGCTGTGCCCCGGCGCTGAGGATGATGGTCTGGGTTTCGGTCAGTTTTGTCATGGTGGGTTCCTCTTACTGGTCTTGTTCGGCAAGGAAGGCAGCGATGCGTATCATGAGATCGTTGTGGCCATTCGCGTCGGCCCCAAGGATCACACCGCCATCGTCGTCGGTTTTCAGATCGGCAATCTCGCGCAGCAGGGCTACGGCGTCATCGCAGGCGGTGAGGCGTTCGGCCTCCCATGCGGCGGTGATGGCATCCTGTTCGATCTGATGACGCTGGGCGGGATCAATCGACATGTTCGCCCTCCTTGAAGGCGCTGTCGGTGATCTGGCGGAGCAGGCTGGCGTAGTGGTTGAGGCTGCCGACATCGCCCCAATTGATCTCGTTTGGGTGGGTCTCGAAATGGTCGTCGCTGAGGGCCTGCAGCCGTTCCAGCATCGCGTCGATCTGGAGCTTGGTGGTCAGGAATGCGTTCAGGGCTTTGGCATTGTCGGGGGCGCGGCGGGTGGTCACGGCTTGGCCTCCGGGGGTGAGTTGCATCGTTCTGGTGCAATCAGGATCGCTCCATACCGGAGTGGAATCAACTGAATCCCAAGCAATATCATTGCGTTGATTAGCGTAGGAGCAGTCAATCCAGCTATGTATGAACGCGAATACTCGGCGGTTTCCGGTCTGTCGCGCGGGGCATTCGCGACCGTCGCTACACCAAGCTGATCTGCATCAATGCCATGAATGTCCAACCAAGCAACACTGGGACATTCACACATGTCTGTTTCCGGGGCCGCCGGTCATGACCGGCACAGTGGGATTGGGACGCCAGATGGGAAATCACGCAACACCGCCAGAACCATCAGGGCCATCGGATTTGTCCCGTCTGGTGTGGCCGCTGGTCTTCATGCTGCTTGGGTTCTTGTTTCTTTCCATGCAGATGCCGCCGGGGACTTCGGCACCAACCGAGACCTCCTACAGCGAGATCAAAGCCCTCATACGCAGCGGCAAGGTGCGGGAGGCGACGCTGGAGGAGACAGCCATTGTCGCTACCCTTCACGGCCCGACCGCCGAGGGTACCAGCCGGGTGCGCGCCATCACCCCTCAGCAACCTGATGCCGGGTTGTTGCCGCTGCTTGAGGAAATGGGCGTAACCGTGACAGCCGAAGAACCGCGCGCGCCGTCGGTTCTGGTATCGTTGCTGCCATGGATCGTGATCCTTGCGTTCTACTTCTGGCTCAGCCGCCGGATGATGGGCGGCGGCATGGGCGGCGGGCTTCCGGGCGGCATCGGGGATTTTCTGGGCGGGCGGGCGGCAAAGCCCGTCAAACCCACGCGCAAGGTGACCTTTGCCGATGTCGCAGGCCAGGACGAGGCCAAGCGCGAGGTGTCGGAACTGGTGGAATTCCTGCGCGATCCCGAAAGGTTTTCCAAGGTCGGCGCCACGGTGCCGCATGGTGTGCTGTTGATGGGGCCACCCGGCACCGGCAAGACACTACTCGCCCGCGCGCTGGCGGGCGAGGCCGATGTGCCGTTCTTTTCCACCTCGGGGTCGGAGTTCATCGAAGTGTTTGTCGGTGTCGGTGCAGGCCGGGTGCGCAAGATGTTCGAGGAGGCGCGCAAGCAGGCGCCCGCGATCATCTTCATTGATGAATTGGACAGTATCGGGCGCACCCGCGGTACCGGTCTGGGCGGTGGCCATGATGAACGCGAACAGACGCTTAACCAGATCCTGGCGGAACTGGACGGGTTCAGCCCACGCGAGGCGGTGGTGGTGCTGGCGGCCACCAACCGCCCCGATGTGCTGGATCCGGCCTTGCTGCGCCCCGGACGGTTTGACCGGCACGTGACCCTGTCGCTGCCCGACAAGGGCGCGCGCCGCGCCATCCTGGACGTGCATGTCAAGGACTTGCCGCTGAATCGCGATGTCGATCTGGATCAGGTCGCCGCAGGCACACCGGGGTTTTCCGGGGCTGATCTGAAGAACCTGCTGAACGAGGCCGCGATCACTGCCGCGCGCCGCTCGGCCGCCGACATCACGCCAGCCGATCTGGACGAGGCGCGCGACAAGGTGATGATGGGCACCGTGCGCACGCTTGCGATCCAGCCCGACGAAAAGCACCGTCTGGCGGTGCACGAGGCCGGGCATACCGCCGCCGCCTTCTACAATCCGGGGGCAGACCCGCTTTACAAAGTGACGATCATTCCGCGTGGCCGCAGCCTTGGCAGCACCCATATGCTGCCCGAACATGACCGCCACACCTTGCCGGAGGCCTATCTTCGGGTGCAATTGACCACACTTCTGGCCGGGCGGGC
>JAYSQA010000292.1:0-5558 GCA_043721775.1 Rhodobacterales bacterium | reverse complement strand
TGCGCATGGGGGGGCTATTTGTTGACTATTTCAGTTTGGATATCAATCAAAACTGAAATAGTCAACAATACCGGAGCGTTTTACCCGACCTAAATGCTGCGCCGGACGAAATCGTATTTCAGCAGCCACATCAGCACCCGTTCCACGAAAATGTCGCGCATCTGGGTGGCTTTGCAGATCGCCGCAACCGTCGGGTGCCCGGCTTGCACGGCGATATAGATCGCGGCAATCTGGGCGGGTTCGGCGAAGATGCGGTTGAGGCCCTGATAGTTCCGCAAGGTCAGCACCTCGGCCAGGTCGGGCAGGCCGCTGCGGTCGGGGGCATGAAACGCCTGGGTGGCGAGGGTGGCCGTCTCGGTCGGGTAGCCACCAAACAGCAGCGAGGGCGAGGGGCCGATGGGCAGCGAATAGCCCCTGATGCGAAAGGCCTTGGCAGAGGCTGCATGTTTGCGGGCGATCTGTTCGGCCCACAGCGCCTGCATCTGCGGGATCACGGCGGTCCAGTCGTACAGGCTTTGCACCCGCTTCAGCGCCGCCTGCCCCATCTGCGCCCTGAGGCCGGGATTGCTGGCCAAGGCCAATATTCTGGCCTTCATGTCCGCCATATCCAGTTCCGTCATCGCCGAAACTGCGGCGCAGTATTGCGGGTAATCATCAATGCCGCCCTGCAACCGCAGGCTTTCATTCGCCAGGTGCTGCGGCCCCAGCATCCGCGATGTGACCCGAAAGCCCACGTCGGGCGTGACGGTATCCTTAAGCCCGTCCCAGTCGGACCCCAGCACGGGAAGACCGGCCGCCATCCCCTCCAACGGCGCAAGGCCGAAGGTTTCCTGAATGTTGTCGATCATGAACAGGAAGACATCGGCGCCTGACAGGGTCTGACGCCGCTCGTCCGCCTTGGCACCGTCAAGCAGCAGGAAGCCTGCATCGGGCATCAGCCGGGCAGCGCCGTCTTCAAACACCTTGCGGGCATAGGGCTGGCGGAAGATGCCGCACATGACGACGTGCATCTTGACGCCCGGCGGCAGATCGCGCGCCGCCGCCTGCATTGACAGAAAGATCGGGATCGGGTCGAACTTTTCGTGCGGTGACAGGCGGGCGATGGTGGAAAAGACCACATCGGTGTCGGCGGCCCCCAGACGGCTGCGCAAGGTGGCACGGGCGGCGTCATCGCGGGTAAAATCCGCCGTATGGATGCCAAGCGGGATCACCGGGAACATCGGCCGGGCGGGCGGCTCGCTGCCAAAGCGGTGGCGGATGTGATTGTCGATCAGGTCCATCTGGGTCAGGACGGCGGCCTGAACGGCGTGCGAGGTGCAGATGACGGCATCCCATTCCATCACCGGGGCCATGCGCATGTCAAAGAAGCCCTGCATGATGCCGGCGGTTGATGTCGTATGGGTCAGCCCGCAGACAGCCCATGCGCCTGAACCGTGGTCAGCCCGCCGCCACGCCTCGGCCGCGATGTTGGCGGCGGGGTAATACAGCGCCTCTGCCGGGGCGATGCCTTGCGGGCGCACCAATCCAACCGGGCGCAGCTTTTTGTCAGGGCGGTGGATTTTGATCAGCGAGGCGACCTCTTCGGCTTCGGTGCCGGATTTGGTCAGGATGACGAATTCATCGACCTGCCCGTGCTTGATGAAGCCTTTCAGAAAGGACTCGCCCGCAACCCTGCGGCCATTTATGCCTTTGACATCAGGCCGATACCCGTCAGAGGCGTAGAAGATGGCGGCGTTGGCGGTAGCAGTGGCAGTGGCATTGGTGGCGGCGGTCATTTTGGGGTCATCCAAAGCCAGGGGGTTGGGCCAGCCCGCCATTCCCACAGGGCAAGCAGGCGATCAAGGTCGGACAGCTGTTCCATCCAGGGCAGCAAAGCGGAGGCATCCAGCACCCGGTCAAAATGCTTGACATGGTGGCTGGGCGCAAAGCGGGCGGTCAGGGTGGCGCTGATGCCGGGGGTGATGACGTCATGGCATTCAACCAGAATGCGGGCGTGCAGCAGGCCGGGGGCCGCGAAGGGGTCCAGCAGGTCCGCCTCTGCCCCCTCGATGTCGCAGATCACCACGGTGTCACAGGTGCGCGCAATGGCAAAGTCGGCGTGAAAGACAAGGCCGCCGACGTCGACCCGGTCCGCCACCCCGTTCAGCACCGCCAAAGCCTGACACAGTTCGCGGGCCTTGGGGTTTGCGTCGCGGGCCATGACGCGGCTGTGGGCCAGGCGGCGGGCAAGGCCTATGGCATAATAGCCCTCGGCACAGCCGATATCCAGGACGAGGGCGGGGGCACTGGCCACGATCTCTTCGATCACCGGGGCCAGCGAGGCCTCATAGCAGCCCAAAAGACGGGCACTGCGCGACCCTTCCGAGGCGGCGATGCGGTAATCCATCCCCGCGAAGGGCCCTGACAAAATCTTGTTGCCCGACCGCTGGGTCAGGGTATTGCCGATCAGCTGAGCCCGCCATTTGGCCAGCATGCGCAGGGCCAGATGCAAATTCTGGTCGGATGCAGGCTGCGCCGCCAAGGCGCGCAGCGCTGCGGTGGTCTGAAGGGCGAAATCGGACGCGGTCAAGGGGCCTGCTTCAAGCTGTTTGCCTAAGGTTAGCCGCAGCCTGACCGCCTGTAAACCGGCGCTGACACCAAGCCTCGCCCCTTGCAGGTCGCAGCCTTATGGTTCACAGATGTCGGGCAACTTATTTGGGCCGAAAACGATGCTGGATACCCCTGTGAAACCCACCGAAGATATCTCTGTCCGCGAGGTTTTCGGGATCGACACCGACATGAAGGTCAAGGGCTTTGCCGACCGCACCGACCGCGTGCCGGAGATTGACCCGACCTACAAGTTCGACCCCGATACCACTTTGGCCATTCTGGCTGGCTTTTCCTACAACCGCCGGGTGATGATCCAGGGCTATCACGGCACGGGGAAATCCACCCATATCGAGCAGGTCGCCGCCCGGCTGAACTGGCCTTGCGTCCGGGTCAACCTTGACAGCCACATCTCCCGCATCGACCTGATTGGCAAAGACGCCATCAAGCTGCGCGAAGGCAAGCAGGTCACCGAGTTCCACGAGGGCATCCTGCCTTGGGCCCTGCGCAACAACGTGGCCATCGTGTTCGACGAATACGACGCGGGCCGGGCTGACGTGATGTTCGTCATTCAGCGCGTGCTGGAACATGACGGCAAGCTGACCCTGCTGGACCAGAATGAGATCATCACCCCCAGCCCCTATTTCCGCCTGTTCGCCACCGCCAACACGGTCGGCCTTGGCGACACGACGGGCTTGTATCATGGCACCCAGCAGATCAACCAGGCCCAGATGGACCGCTGGTCGCTGGTGGCCACCCTGAACTACCTGAGCCACGATGCCGAGGCCGCCATCGTCCTGGCCAAATCGCCGCATTACAACACCGACAAAGGCCGCAAGCAAATTTCGCAGATGGTGACCGTGGCCGACCTGACCCGCACCGCTTTCATGAACGGCGACCTCTCGACGGTGATGAGCCCGCGCACCGTGCTGAACTGGGCCCAAAACGCCGAGATCTTCCGCAACATCGGCTACGCGTTCCGCCTGTCTTTCCTGAACAAATGCGATGAGCTGGAACGCCAGACCGTCGCCGAGTTCTACCAGCGCTGCTTCGGCGAGGAACTGCCGGAAAGCGCCGTGAGCATGGCGATGAAGTGAGGGGTAAGAAAATTTAACACTTTGGCAAAGAGTTTTAACAATATCGGCGGTCGTGGTTGCCCTACATGTTGTTGTGGGCATAGTTCTCCAAGGCGGTATCGCACAGAATGCAAATGGCAATGCGATTGCGCAAATGTTCGCGCGTTTTGCCGGCCGCGGTACAGGAAATGTGATTCTGGGTTCTTTAGGCTTGCTCTATAAGCGCGATCAAATTGGTGGATTTATCACTTGTTGCCTTATTGGAGCGGCCCTGATGTTCTACGGAATGATGGAGCAATAGATCCTCCACGAAGTGGGAATGGACGTGCTTAGAATTCCGGTGATCTGGGTTGCAATTGATGTCAAACAGAAAGCGCGGCTCAGCTTCCGCGACGCGAGTTGTGCCGTGGGCCGGGGCGCAGAGTATGTTTCGCCCGGAACGAAGGACAGCCGAGAGTAGTGCCGATCGGACCTGACGCGGACCCGCGCAGGCCAGATTTTCGCTCGGACCAACTGGATGCGGGACTATCTCAGCGCAAGCAAACGGATCAACCCGTAAGATCAGCATCAAACGCCTTACCTTCACCCGCTGCCTGCCGCTATCTGACCCGCACCACCTGCGAGGGGTCGCAGGTGCGAATTGGGGTGGGATATGCGAATTGTAGCATTCTGGCTTCTGGCCAGTCTTGGGCTGTTTCTGGCCGCCTGCGTGGACAGCGCAGCGGTGCCTCAGGCCGAAAACTGCCAGGTCACCCATGTCGTGGATGGCGACTCCCTACACCTGATCTGCAACGGCCAACTCCACAAAGTCCGCCTCCTCGGCTATGACACGCCCGAGATTTACCACCCGCTCTGCCCCGCCGAAAAACAGGCGGGCGAACTGGCAACCGACCTGATGCGCGCCCTCACCGCCTCCGCCCCGGTCACAGGCGTGCAGTTTGCAGGCCAAGACCGCTATGGCCGCGATCTTGCCCATGTGCAGATCGGCGGGCAGGATGTGTCCGCCTATATGCTGGCATCCCCGCTCGCCCGCCCCTATCAGGGCCACAAACACCCCGACTGGTGCAGCATCCTTGGCACGTAACATGGGCCAATGGCCCATCCTACCCTGCCCCCAAGGCGCGCTCTTTGCCCTTTCACAATGGCCAAAATATCCCACGGGTGGTCCGGAGGGTGTGAAACCCTCCGGGTGCCAGCCACACGCGCCGCCATCAACCCTTCCTTAACCAATTCGCGCCAGACTGCGGGCATGACCCACTATCGCCGCCTTCTCATCCCCGGAGCCACCTACTTCTTCACCGTCCGGCTGGAACGGCACGGGGCGACCCTGCTGACCGACCATATCGAAAGCCTGCGTTATGCCTATGCCAGAACGGTGCGCGAATATCCGGTGATCTGCCATGCCATGGTTGTCCTGCCAGACCACCTGCATGCGATCTGGACCGAACCGGAAGGCGGGGTCTGGTACTCGCAACGCTGGCAGCGCATCAAGGCCCGCTTTTCCTATGCCATCCCCGAAACAGGCGCGAAACGGCCTTCGCTGGACCGC
Source organism: Rhodobacterales bacterium (assembly GCA_043721775.1). Lineage (GTDB taxonomy): Bacteria > Pseudomonadota > Alphaproteobacteria > Rhodobacterales > Rhodobacteraceae > Stagnihabitans. Next base: position 347 of record JAYSQA010000292.1, on the reverse strand, counting down.
AAGCGCGAACGCGGCATCTGGCAGCGCCGCTTTTATGAACACGCCATCCGGAATGAGGATGAATTCCAGCGCGCCCTGACCCATTGCGAGAATAACCCGGTCAAGCACGGTCTGGTCAGCGATCCCGCCCTTTGGCCCTTCTCCAGCTTTGCCAAGGGTAGGACGGGCCATCCGGCCCATGCTGCGGCTTTGGCAACGGTGCAGCGCAACAGCCTCACCGTCTGATCCGCACGAAGGTTTTCCAACTGCTTATACCAACGGCCCGGTGATCTGACTCTGGGGATTCCCAAGCGTCGAGAACTCTGATTCTATGTGCTTCCAACATGGGAGGCTACGATGTCTGGGAT
>JAYSQA010000291.1:0-1643 GCA_043721775.1 Rhodobacterales bacterium | reverse complement strand
GGCGGTGATCTGGGCTTTGGTCATCGGGTATTTTGCATCCTTGAGGCTAAGTCCGGCACGAAACGATCAGGCGGCAGCAATCTCGGCCACTAGGGCTGTGGTCGTCACCGTGCGGCAGTACCCGGCAAACGCGCCGAGTGCGTTCTGGTGGCGGGTTTGACTGTGGGTCGCACAGGCATCTGACACGCAGATCGGGTAAAATCCCCGGTCAGCCGCATCGCGCAGGGTGTGGTCCACGCATTGATCGGTCAGAAACCCCGTCACGACCAAAGTGTCTATCCCGATGTTGCGCAGAAGGTATTCAATATTGGTCGAATTGAAGACACCGGAAGACGTCTTGGGCAAAACGATTTCATCGCCCTGCGGGGCCACGTCGTCCAGAACCTTGGCCTCCCACGAGCCTTTGGCGATGAAGAATTGCGACAGCTTGTAATCGAGGCTGCGGTCGCGGCCATCGGCGGTCAGGTTCTCCATCACGGTGTACATCACCTCGCCACCGGCAGCGCGGAAAGCATCCAGCAGGGGGCGCAGGTTGGGCATGACGACGGTGCGCAGAGTCTCGTCGAAGTAGGGGTGGAGCTGGGCCACCTGCGGGTTCCAGACATAGTTCTGCGTGTCGATCAGCAAAAGGCAGGTCCGTTTGGGGTCAAACCGGCCAAAGCGGCTCAGGGCGGCATCTTCGGGGCGTTGCATGGGTCACCTGTTTTGAGGATGGAGAGGGGGGCCAGTCATGGGCCTTGGATCGGACGTCTTTGGGCAGGCAGGCAGGGTTCTGACACAAGGCGGCATGATGCTTGCGACGCCAGACATTGCGTAGAATGACATCGTATCGCCTTGCAACTGGCCAAGGTCAGCACCAGCTTTCAAGTCCGCAGCGATCAGCCTGCGGGCCAGAACGGGCGGCCTCATGGGTGAACATTCTGCGCAAGTGCACGGCGAATGGTGGCTGCATCGGGGATCACCGCGGTGGCCTGAAAAGCCGCAAGACAGCCCGCAAGCGAAGACGGCAGCGGGAAAACCTGCGTCAAGGGAAATCCCAGCAGAAGCAATTGACGCGAGAATTCGTCCTTGGCCGCCGCAGCGTCAACCCGGGTCAGCAATAGGTCGATCAAATCACGGGTCAGGAACAAGATGCCGTCGCGGTCGGCAAGCACCCAGTCATCGGGCAGTACTGTCACCCCGGCAAAACGGGCGGCCCTTTGGCAGGCAAATGGCACCAAGGTTGCGTGGGCTGCCATCGGCGCCACGCCGCGCGCATGCACGGGCAACCCTGCCAGTGCCATCCCGTCCAGATCGCGCACCGCGCCGTCAACGACAGCGCCACCACAGCCCAAACCCTTCGCCCTTGTGGCCAGCATGTCCCCCAGAACCGCGCCCACCATCGCACTGCCTGCACACAGCACAAGCACCTCGGCAGGTTGCAGCCCGTCAATCACGGTGAAATTGGCCGGAGGCCCGGGCTGGCGAATTTCCGGACGGCCCGGAAGGAACTCAATCAACCTGACCGGGCCCGCAAGGTTGGCCACCGGTGTCATGGGTGCAAGACCCAGCGCTGCCCGTTCGGCAAGCGCATGATCTTTCAGGATATCGCAAGCGATAGTCGTGGGAATACGTTTCAGAAGCGCGGCAAGGTCCTGAACTTC
>JAYSQA010000290.1:0-1515 GCA_043721775.1 Rhodobacterales bacterium | reverse complement strand
GAAGAAATCCTGGTCCTGTCCGGCACGTTTCAGGACGAGTATGGCGACTATCCAGCGGGCAGCTATTTCCGAAACCCGCCCGGCACATCGCACAGCCCTTCCGCTGCTGACGGCTGCGAGATCTTTGTCCGCCTCTGGCAATTCCGGCAGGGCGACGCGGCACACATTGTGCGGCGGCCGGGCGAAGGTGATCCGTTGCCCCCGCGCGATGGTGTCGACTTGGCGCGCTTGCTGTTTGATGACCGAGCAGAGAAGGTGGTGATCGAAACTTGGGCCGGAAACGCCACTGTGACGGTCACGAACAATCGCGGGCTGGAGTTCCTGATCCTGTCGGGCAGCCTAGCCGTCGAGGGCCAGACCCTACCGGCGCTAGGATGGGGCCGCCTGCCCGCAGGCCAAGATTTCACCGCAACAGCGGGTGCTGAAGGGGTCAAGGTCTGGATCAAGGACGCCCCGCTGCAGCATCCCGATGTCCTGACGATGCCGGTCTGATCCGGAATGGGCCCAGGAATGACCAAGACAACTGTCGCAATCATCGGCGCAGGCCTTGCGGGTCTAAATGCCGCGCGACTGCTTCACCGGGCCGGCGTGGACTTCCACCTTTTCGAGGCGCGGGATCGTCCAGGCGGACGAATCCTGACGGTGAAAGCGTCTGGCGACGCAGATGAGGATGGATTTGATCTTGGCCCGTCCTGGTTCTGGCCGCAGATGCAGCCCGCGATCGGCGATCTGGTGGCCGAACTTGGTCTGCACAGCTTTTCCCAGTACAGCACAGGCGACGTTCTCTTTGAACGCTCGGTACACGAAGGCCCGCACCGGATGCCGGCTATGGAGCAAGATGCGCAGTCGATGCGCCTTGTCGGCGGAACTGCGGCACTGGTGCAAGCCCTGTTGCAAGACCTGGCACAGACGGCACTCCATTTCGGCGCGCCGGTGACTGCGCTGCGCCTTAGGGATGAAGGCATCGAGGTGACGGCAGGGGGGACTTCGCAAACGGCGCAACACGTCATTGTAGCCCTACCGCCGCGTCTTTTCGCTGAGAAAGTCCTCCTGCTGCCGACACCCGCGCCGCAAGATCTCGCCCGATGGAAGGCCACAGACACGTGGATGGCTCCACATGCCAAAGTCGTGGTCATGTATGACCGCCCGTTCTGGCGCGATGCGGGCCTCTCCGGCACGGCGCAAAGCCTGGTCGGCCCGTTGGCTGAAATCCATGACGCCAGTACGGCCAGCGGCAAGGCCGCCCTGTTCGGTTTTGGGGGCGTGCCCACCGCGAACCGCGCCGCTCTCGGCGAGGAGACGCAGACCCGTGCGGTGATCCAGCAGCTCACAAGGCTCTTCGGCCATGAGGCAGCCTCAGCCCGCGCGACGCTGGTCAAGGACTGGGCCGCCGATCCCTGGACTGCAACGAAGGTTGACAGCGCACCCACGGGCCACCCGGCGGCTTTGCCGGGGAAATGGGTGACGGGATCTTGGGAGGGGCGCCTGATCTTCGCAGGCAGTGAAGCGAGCCCG
>JAYSQA010000289.1:0-16220 GCA_043721775.1 Rhodobacterales bacterium | reverse complement strand
TGCACGCCTTGGGCCAGATGGTGCAGCGTGCCCAGCTGGTCGGCATCCATAACGAACTTCTCGTAGGACGACACCAGCCCGCCCTCAAGCCAGCCGCAGGCGTGCAGCATGAAGTTCACGCCCGACAACAGCCCCATGTTCAGAGAGTTGGCTGATTCGTAAGCCGCCTGCGCATCGGGCAGCTTTGATCCACAGAACGCCCCCGCTGACCGATACGGCAGCCCAAGACGCCGCACCAGTTGGCCGACACCGTAGGTGATGTGGCTGGCTTCCGGCGTACCAAAGGTCGGCGCACCTGAATTCATGTCGATCGAGGTCACAAAGGCCCCCGCAATCACCGGCGCTCCGGCGCGGACAAGTTGGGAATACGCCACCCCGGCCAGAACCTCGGCCAGCACCTGCGTCAGGGTGCCTGCTACCGTCACCGGTGCCATGGCACCGCCCACGATGAAGGGCGAGACGATGGCCGCCTGATTGGCCGCCGCATAAACCTCCAGCGAACCCATCATGATGCCGTCAAACGTCATCGGCGAGTTGATGTTGATGAGTGAGGTCATCACGGTGTTCTGGTCAACGAAATCATCGCCGAACAGGATCTTGGCCATTTCCACAGAATCAGCGGCGCGTTCCGGGGCGGTGACCGACCCCATGAACGGCTTGTCCGACAGCGTCATATGGGCCAAGAGCATATCAAGGTGGCGCTTGTTAACCGCCACATCGGTAGGCTCGCACACTGTGCCGCCGGAATGGTGCAGCCATTTCGACATATAACCCAGCTTCACGAAATTGCGGAAATCCTCAATCGTGGCATAGCGGCGGCCCCCTTCGGCGTCGCGCACGAAAGGGGGGCCATAAACCGGGGCCAGCACCAGATTGCGCCCACCGATGTCGACATTGCGCAACGGGTTGCGGGCGTGCTGGGTGAACGACTTCGGCGCGGTGGAGCACAGCTTGCGCGCCAGACCACGCGGAATATGCACCCGCTCTCCCTTCACATCGGCACCGGCATCGCGCCAGCGTTGCAAGGCGGGTTCGTTTTCGATGAAGTTCACGCCGATCTCTTCCAGAACGGTTTCCGCGTTCCATTCGATGATCTGCAACGCTTCCTCGTTCAGGATCTCGAAGTTCGGGATGTTGCGCTGGATGAACTTGGCGGTCTCGAAGCTTACTGCCGTCCGCTCTGCCCGGCGCGTGGCACCGCCACCGCCCCGTACCCTGCGCCCTGCACCCGTATCGGTCATGTTCCATACTCCGGAAAGTTTCGCCTGTTATGGCGGGAAAGGCGGCGGCAAGGCTCCCTGTTTGCGCCGCTTGCCCTCCAAAACCGACATGAAGCGATGCCGGAAACGACCTGTCGGGCGGGAACGTGCGGGGTAGGGTGGCGGAAAGGGGACCCGGATGAATTTGGACGCCTATTTGCGGCGGATCGGGCTGGAAGGGCCCTTGCCGCCCACGCTTGCGACGTTGCACGCGGTACACCGCGCGCAGGCTCATGCCGTGCCCTATGAGGGCCTGGACATTCAGCAGGGCGTGGCGCTGGACCTTGACCCCGCGCGCATCTTTGACAAGCTGGTGACGCGGGAGCGTGGCGGCTGGTGTTATGAGACGAACGGGCTGCTGGCTTGGGCGCTGACCGAACTGGGCTTTGACGTGCAGCGTTGCACAGCGGGGGTGTACCGGCGCGAAAGGGGCGATGCGGCGCTGGGCAACCATCTGATGCTGATCGTTAATCTGGAACAGAATTGGCCCCCCCAGAATTGGCTGTGCGACCTTGGCCTTGGCGATGCCTTGCGCGCACCCATCCCCCTGGTCGAAGGGCCACACCACGATGGCCCGCTGGAGTTCCGGCTGGAACACCTGCCCGACGGCTTCTGGCGTTTTCACAACCACGCTTACGGCGCGCCCGCCTCGTTCGACTTCCTGAACGCACCGGCGGATGAGGCTTTGTTGCGGCACCAGAATGCCAAGCTGCAAACCGATCCAGAGTCCTATTTCGTGCTGAATGCCGAAGCGATCCGGATGGGGACTGACCATTCGGTAACGCTTCTGGGCCGGGTGTTGCGGTTGGCCTCGGGGACTGGCGTGCAAAAGACCCTGCTGGCCACGTCTGACGAACTGGCCGAGGTGCTGGCGACCCAGTTTGGCATCACCGGAGTTGATACCGATGCCATCTGGCCCCGGATCATGGCCCGTCATGCGGTGCTTTTCGGCGAATAGTCCTTGCGCCGGGGTGATTCCCCCTCTTGAGTTTCCACCTGTCAAAAGCTACGCGGGCGCATGACACAAACACCGCACCATGCCCCTGCCCTTCACGATCGCCTTCTGATCATCGACTTCGGCTCTCAGGTCACGCAATTGATTGCGCGCCGCCTGCGCGAGTTGAACGTTTATTGTGAGATTCACCCCTACAACAAGATCGACGAAGCCTTTCTGGCCGACTTCCAACCTAAAGCCGTGATCTTTTCGGGCGGGCCGGCTTCGGTCTATTGGGAAGGTGCTCCGATGCCGCCCAAGGCGGTGTTTGACCTTGGCGTGCCGATATTGGGCATCTGTTACGGCCAACAAGTGATGATGCATGTGCTGGGCGGCCAAGTCGAAGGCGGCCACGGCACGGCGGAATTCGGCAAGGCTTACGTGACGGCCGGGGCCAAGCTGCCGCTGCTGAACGGCTGGTTCGAGGCCGGCGATGAACAGGTCTGGATGAGCCACGGCGACCATGTGTCAAAGATCGCTCCGGGCTTTGAAGTGTACGGCACCTCGCCCAACGCGCCTTTTGCGATTACGGCGGATATTTCGCGGCATTTCTACGCCGTGCAGTTCCACCCAGAGGTTCACCACACCCCCAAAGGTGCGCGGCTGTACGAGAATTTCGTGAAGCTGGCCGGTTTCAAGGGCGACTGGACGATGGGCGCCTACCGCGAGGAGGCCATCCGCAAGATCCGCGATCAGGTCGGCGACGCCAAGGTGATCTGCGGCCTGTCAGGCGGCGTTGATTCGTCGGTGGCCGCCGTGCTGATCCACGAGGCGATAGGCGCGCAACTGACCTGCGTTTTCGTCGATCACGGGCTGTTGCGGCTGGGTGAGGCGGAACAGGTCGTCAAGATGTTCCGCGACACCTACAATATTCCCCTGATCCATGCCGATGAAAGTGCCTTGTTCCTTGGCGCGTTGACGGGTGTGTCTGACCCCGAAGTCAAGCGCAAGACCATAGGTCGTTTGTTCATCGACGTGTTCCAGAAGCACGCGCATGAGGTCGGCGGGGCGAAGTTTCTGGCCCAAGGCACCCTTTATCCTGACGTGATCGAATCGGTCAGCTTCAGTGGCGGGCCTTCCGCCACCATCAAAAGCCACCACAACGTCGGCGGCTTGCCGGAAAAGATGGGCCTGAAGCTGGTCGAACCGCTGCGCGAGCTGTTCAAGGACGAGGTGCGCGCCTTGGGCCGCGAACTGGGCCTGCCCGAGGCATTCATCCGCCGTCACCCCTTCCCCGGCCCAGGCCTTGCGATCCGCTGCCCCGGAGAGATCACCACCGAAAAGCTGGATATCCTGCGCAAGGCCGATGCAGTCTATATCGACCAGATCCGCAAGCACGGGCTTTATGACGAGATTTGGCAAGCCTTCGCCGCCATTCTGCCGATGAAAACCGTGGGCGTCATGGGCGACGGGCGCACCTATGACTTTGCGCTGGCGCTCAGGGCGGTGACTTCGGTTGATGGCATGACGGCGGACTACTACCCCTTCACCCATGATTTTCTGGGTGAGACCGCCACGCGGATCATCAATGAGGTGAAGGGCATCAACCGCGTCTTCTACGACTGCACCTCCAAGCCGCCGGGCACGATTGAACTGGAGTGATCAGCCCCGCACCGCCGCCTCGATCACCGCCACGTCGATTTTCTGCATCGTCATCATCGCGGCAAAGGCGCGTTCGGCGACCGCCCCACCTTGCGCCATGGCCTCAGTCAGGGCGCGGGGGGTAATCTGCCACGACAGTCCCCATTTGTCCTTGCACCAGCCACACTCGCTGGCTTTGCCGCCGTTGCCGATGATGGCGTTCCAGTAGCGGTCAGTCTCGGCCTGATCCTCGGTGGCGATCTGAAACGAAAACGCCTCGGATTGGGCAAAGAAAGTGCCGCCGTTCAGGCCCATGCAGGCAACACCGCAGACGGTGAAGTTCACCGTCAGGACCTGGCCCTTCTTGCCGCCGGGGAAATCTGCGGGGGCGTGGTGGATGGCGGTGACATGGCTGTCAGGGAACGTCTGCGCATAGAACTGCGCGGCACTTTCGGCATCCGACTGATACCAAAGGCAAATGGTGTTCTTGATCATCGTATCCTCTATTCAACGAAATGGCGTGGCGCATCGGGGCCCCGGCAAGGTGGCGGCCTGCCCCGCCGATGCAGATTACAGCAAACCTGGCTTTTTGCCCGTCAAACCCACAAAATATCGTCAATCGTGATGGCGGCATGGTTGGCCAATTCGACCACAAGGCTAAGCCCGCCAGTCAGGCCACCATTGGAATCGGTGTACAAAAGGCCGGTCTGCCTGACGTAAAGCAACGCAGCCCCGGTGAACCGGGTTGGAATGGCCCCATAGAACAGCCGCGTGGTGATGAAGTTGTCAATCGCCAGCACATCGCCCTGCCCCGGCCCGAAGTCCATGATGATGTCAACCTCGGCCGTGTTCAAGACGGTGCGGGTTACGAAATCGTCCGCGCCAAAGCCGCCGACATAGGTATCATGGCCGGCACCTCCGTCGATATAGTCGTCTCCGATGCCGCCGTTCAGCAGGTCGTTGCCACTGCCGCCTGACAGGCTGTCACGACCCGCACCGCCGAAAAGGCTGTCGGCCCCGTTCAGGCCGTTCAGCCTATCATAGCCCGCGTTGCCGGTCAGCACGTTGGCTGCGGCATTGCCGGTGATCCGGTCGGCCGCCGATCCTCCGGTGGCGTTTTCGATGATGGCACCGTGGGCGATGGTAAAGCCGCCCTCGATGCCCTTGACATAAGACAGATAGCCGCCACCGCCCTCCGCATGGGCGAGCGTGGCATCCCGCAGGTCAATCACGCTGCTTTTTGCGGAAGCGTTGACGATGGTATCCTGACCGCCAGCATCCCACAGGCAGGAATAAAACGCCCCCGCCGCGTTGGCCGAGGGCAGACGGTAGCTGGAATTGCCCGCCTGATACGACATGTTGACCCCGTACAGATATTGCAGCGCCGCCACATCCAGCGCCATCGGCGTGCCTTCATAGCCATAGGCGAAGACGCCGGTGTCGAACAGCGGGCCACCGGGGCGGGTCTGCCAGCCGTCATTATACGACATCATGGTGTAAAGTCCCTGATTGAGGCCGAAATCCCCAAGATCGCCAAACTCTGTGCCATCCGGCACGCCGGGAAACGGGGCGTTGTTGCCTATCTGGTCGTGCGGGTGTTTCAGGCCAAGCGCATGGCCAATCTCGTGGATGAAGCTGATGAAATCATAGCCGCCCTGCTTCAGGCTGGAGAAATTGGTGGTGGAATAGCCTTCCCAGTTTATAATCGCAGCGCCTTGCTGGCTGGCAAGGGGTCCGACATCCTCGCCCGGCGGCACCGCCACCCCAAGCCCGCCAACATCCGCCGCATTCGCCGTACCCAAGATGATATCGGCGTCCGACTGGCTGGCGGCATTCAGAAAGGTGATGTTGCAGACGTTGCCCAACACCGCAAGCGCCTTGGCGAAGGCGGCGTTTTCGGCGGGCGCGTTGTTGGCGGTGACCGGGGTGCCGCCGAAATCAAACACCTCGTCCTGGCCATTGTAACCTGCGATCCAGACGGCCAGCCTTGTGCCTGCGGCAGGGTCGCCCCAGTGGCTGCCCCACAAAAGCCCGTCGATATAGGTGGAACCGGAGACTGCGGAGGTAACGGGATTGGAAAACGCCATGGTACTCTCTCCAATAAACTGCCTAAAAAAGCGGCGCGTGATTCTGGGTCTGCTCCGGCACGGGCCGGACCACGCGGTTGCGACCAACGCGTGCCATGAGCCATGCCATCGCACGTCTGACGGGAAAACTGTACCGAGGCCGGGCTTGAAAGCAAGCCTGTCGTGCAGAGGCCAAGCGCTTTGCAAGATGGCATGAAGGCGGTTGGCTGTGACAGCCAGCACCCCTTTATGGACTTATCGGGCGGTTGGCCCGAAGCGCTGCCCGATTGCCGCCAAGGGTGTGGCAGGATAATGCCGGACAGGGCACAGGCTACAGCGCGCCCGAACCTCAGGTGGTAAAGGAAAGCCCATGATCCGACTGCGCGGCCAGATGGTCTGCATGACGCAAGACGAGGTGCAGGCGGTTCGCAGTCATTTGCCCGCCCACCTGACCCTGACCCGGGCCGAGCCGGGCTGCCTGACGTTTGAGGTGACCGAGACCGATGACCCGATGATCTACGAGGTCATGGAAGCCTTCCGCGACCGCGCCAGCTTTGACGCCCATCAGGCCCGCACCCGTGACAGCGCATGGTTTGCCGCCACCCGCGGCATCCTGCGCGATTTCCGTCTGGAGGAGATCGGCAACTGAGGAAGATGGGGGGCCAGCCCCCCAACCCCCGGGATATTTGCGCAAGAATGAAAGGCGCAGGGTCAGGAAAGACCGGTGCTTGGCTTGAGACGACCCGGGCCTGGCTTGGAAAGACCGGGTCTGGCCTGGAACGACCGGGCCTGGCTTGGAAAGACCGGGCCTGGCTTGGAACGACCGGGCCTGGCTTAGAAAGACCCGTGTTTGGCGATATCTGCCAGCGGGTTGCGCGGGCTGGGCGCTTCGCGCGGGTGCAGGGCTTCGGGCAGGTTGTCTGCCGGGCCTTGGGTGCCGATGGCCACGACCGCATGCAGGTCGTAATCCGCCGGCACGGCCAGCAGCTCGATTGCCCTGGCCTTGTCAAAACCACCCATAGCATGGGCGAAAAGGCCATTCAAATGCGCTTGCATTGCGAGGCTCATCCACGCCGCACCGGCATCGAAGGCGTGGAACGGGTTGGGATTGGCTATGCCGTCTTTCTTGACCGTGGATTTGGAGGCTATGACAACCAAAGCCGCGGCCTTTTCGGCCCAGGTCCGGTTGAAGGGCACCAGCGTGTCGGCGATTTTGGCGAAACCGTCATCGCCGCGCAGGCCGTAGGCAAAGCGCCAAGGTTGGTTGTTGGAAGCCGAGGGTGCCCAGCGGGCCGCTTCCAGCAGCGCCAGCAGATCAGTCTCGGCCAGCGTGGCCTTGGTGAAGGCGCGTGGCGAATGGCAGTCAAGAAAGATCTGGTCAATGGCGTGATCGGCAAGGCGGGGCGAGGGGGCAAACGCGTTCATGGCGATATCCTGACTTGTTCAGACGTGATTTATGGGGATTGCAGTGCCAACGAAAGGTCCAATTGCGCAGATCAGCCCTGCGTCGGTTCCAAGCCTTGACGCACAGCGCCGGTTCCAAGCCTTGACGCAAGCCGTCGGTGAACAGCCTTGGCGCAAAGGTCTTGACGCACAGCGCCAGTGCCGTGCTGATGGGCGACAGGAGGCCCCCATGCAAGCAACCCGTCTTTTCGGCATCGGCGATCTGCGTCTGGTCGTGACAGAACCGCCCTGCCCCAGCCCCGGTGAGATCGTCATCCGGGTCGAGGCTGCTGGCATCTGCGGCACCGACCGGCATCTGTTCAAGGGCGAGTTCCCTTGCACCCCGCCCGTCACCCTTGGCCACGAATTCAGCGGAATCATTGCCGAAGTGGGCCGGGGCGTCACCCTGCGCCCGGGAGCCCGCGTCACCTGCGACCCCAACTGCCCCTGCGGAACCTGCCCGGAATGCCGCGCGGGCCGCATCAACCTGTGCCGTCTGAACCGCGCCATCGGCATCCATGATGACGGCGGCTTTGCGTCCTTTGCCAGGATGCCCGCCCACCGCGCCCATGTGCTGCCCGCCACCCTCAACCCGCTCTTCGGCGCCTTTTGCGAGCCCCTTGCCTGCACCTTGCACGGGCTCGACATGGGTGCCGCCAAACCCGGCGAAAGGGTCATCGTCCTCGGCGGCGGCGTCATGGGCCTTCTGGCCCTGCAACTGGCAAGACTGGCGGGGGCCGAGGTCATGCTCGTCACCCGCCAAAGCGCCAAACGCGACCTGGCCCTTGACCTTGGTGCCACCGCCACCGCCGCCTCCGCAGCCGAGGCGCTAAGCTTTTGGCCCGAAGGTGCCTCTCTTGTCATCGAATGCGCCGGCGTGGCCGAAACGGTCGAACAAGCCCCGACCCTGGCGGCAAGGGGTGGCCGCGTCGTCATCCTTGGCGTTCTGGCCAAAGGTGAGAAGATCCGCATCGAACCTTTCGACCTGCTCTTTCGCGAAATCACCCTCATGCATTCGTTCATCAACCCCTTCACCCAAGGCCGCGCCGCAGCCCTTATCACCTCTGGTGCCGTGAACGTCGCCAAACTGATCACGCGCACCATCCCCCTTGCAGAGTCCGTTGACGCCATCATGAACCCGCCCCGCCCCGGCGAGGTCAAAGTCCTTATCCTGCCCTGACCCCCTTTCATTCCGGTGCAAATATCGCGCGGCAGGTCCGGGAGGGTGCGCAGCCCTCCCGGTGCAGGGGGGCGAGGAGCGCCCGGAAAACCCTCCGGTGGAAGGTTTTCCGCGAAGAGCGTCGCGCAAAGCCTTGCGCGGCCAGGGGATGCCAAGTCCCCCCAGCTGCCGGCGACAAACCCGCCGTTTGCCCCTTGCAGCCTGCCGCCCGCCTCGGCATGGTCGCGGCAAAACCGTGCAGGTGCAAAATGGCTGACTCCCCTCTGCTTTTCCTCAAGCGCCACCCCGATTACCTGCGCTATTTCATCGGCATGATCCCGATCCAGTTCGGCGCCCAGATCGAGGCGATTACCATCGCCTGGCAGGTTTACCACATCGCCCGCGAAACCCGGTCCATCGAGGAAAGCGCCTTCATGGTCGGCATGGTGGGCCTGTGCCAATTCGTGCCAATGTTCGCCCTGACGCTGTTTGCGGGCACGCTGACCGACCGGGTCAGCCGCAAAGCCATTGTCCTCTGGGCGCTTCTGGCCGAGGGGATTGGCGTGGCACTTCTGACCCTGATCTCGCTGCAAGCGGCCCCGCAGCTGACCCATATCTTCCTGATCGCAGCCCTGTTCGGGGCCGCCCGCGCCTTCCTGTCACCCGCAGCTTCCGCCCTTGTGCCGATGCTGGTAACGCGCGCCGACATGCCCAAGGCGATTTCCTTTTCGACCACGGTCTGGATGACCGCCGTGATCGTCGGCCCCTTCATCGGCGGCCTGCTGATCGCTTTCTCGATTTCCACGGCTTACGCGATCACCGCGCTGGCCTATCTTGCCGGCGTCATCCTCGTCAGCTCCGTGAAAGCCAACACCACACCGGAACGGCAAGACGGCCACCCCCTGACCCTTGTGCGTGAGGGGCTGGTTTATGTCTGGGAAAACAAGGTGGTCTTCGGCGCCATCTCGCTTGATCTCTTTGCCGTGCTCTTGGGGGGCGCCACTGCCCTGCTGCCCGCCTTCGCCACCGACATTCTGAACGTCGGCCCGATGGGCAACGCGCTTTTGCGCATGGGGCCGGCGGTTGGCGGCCTGCTGATGTCAGGCTATCTGACCCTGTTCCCGATCAAACGCGCGGCAGGCGTCAAGATGTTCCTTGGCGTCCTTGCCTTCGGCCTTGCCACCGTGGTCTTCGCCTATTCCCGCTCGATGCCGCTGTCACTGCTGGCGCTGGCGATCTTGGGGGCGGGGGACATGATCTCGGTCAACGTCAGGCAAACCCTGATCCAGATCGTCACCCCCGACCACATGCGAGGCCGCGTCTCGGCCCTTTCCGGCATGTTCATCTCCGGCTCCAACGAGTTGGGAGAGTTCGAAAGCGGCGTCCTGTCCCGCTTCGTCGGCCCGGTGGCTGCGGCAGCCTTCGGCGGTATCGGCACCATCATCGTCACCGGCGGCTGGGCGTGGATGTTCCCCGACCTGCGCAAGGCAGACCGGCTGGACGGCGGCCCGACCCATGACTGACAAGGCCCATGACTGACAAGGCCCATGACTGACAGGCCCATGACTGACAGGCGAATGACTGACAGGACCCGCGCCTGACAGGACCTACGCGTGACTTACCCACGCCTGACTTACCCAAGACCGAACGTTCCAAGACCGTGCGTTCCAAGACCGTGCGAGCCAAGACCGAACGTTCCAAGACCAGGTGTGCCAAGACCAGGTGTGCCAAGACCGAGTAGCCCCATGACAAAGCCTTCCCATGACTGATCCCGACTATGCCTGACCGCAACCACTGGAAGGCGGCACTCTGGATGATGGGGTCGGTCGTGTCGTTCTCGCTGATGGCCATCGCCGGACGCAATGTCAGCCATGTGCATGACAGCTTTGAAGTGCTGACGGTCCGCTCGGCCTTCGGTTTCGGTCTGGTGGTCGCCGTGGGCCTTGCCACCGGCCGCTTGCATGAAATCACGACCCAGCGTCTGCCCGGCCACTTCCTTCGCAACATCGTGCATTTCACCGGCCAGAACCTGTGGTTCGTAGCGCTGACCCTGATCCCCCTCGCGCAGGTCTTCGCGCTGGAGTTCACCGCGCCGATCTGGGTCATCCTGCTTTCCCCGGTCTTTCTGGCCGAGCGTCTGACCGCACAGCGCCTAGGCTCCGCCGCTTTGGGCTTCGCAGGCATCCTGATCGTCACCCGACCCGGTGCCGGCTCCCTGAACCTTGGCGTGCTGGCCGGCGCCGGAGCAGCAGTGTGCTTTGCCGCAGTCTCGATCATGACCAAGCGCCTGACCCGCGGCATCTCCGTCATCGGCATCCTGTTCTGGCTGACCTCGATGCAGTTCGTCTTCGGCCTGATTGGCGCAGGCTATGACGGCCACAGCACCTGGCCCACGGCACAAACCCTGCCATGGCTGGCGCTGATCGGCGTCTGCGGCGTGGTGGCGCACCTTAGCCTGACCTCGGCTCTGGCCCTTGCCCCGGCCAGCTTTGTAGCCCCGATCGACTTCCTGCGCCTGCCCTTCATCGCGGTCGTCGGCGCAGTCTTCTTTGCCGAGCCCTTCGACCCCTTCGTCCTGATCGGCGGCGTGGTGATCTTCGCAGGCATCCTGCTGAACATCCGCGCCCGGTTCCGCGCGCAACCGGCCTGACAAAAGGCCGCGCGCAGAACCCAGCCTGACCCTGCCGGCCGTCCCAAGCTGCCCCCCCTAATTGGCCTTCACAAGTTTGCCATCCCAACCAGACCGGTCCAACCGGCCGCAACCAACTGGCCTGAACAAACCCACCTTAACCAACAACCAGCCTCAACAATCCGGCCTCCAACAACCGGTCTCCAACAACCGGCCTCCAACAACCGGTCTGAAAATCCGCCTCAGGCAAAGCGCAACTTCCGGGTGGCGCCCTGCCATCAGATATCGCAAAAGGCCCCCATGACCGCCACCATCCCCCAACGGCGCCTGACCTTGCAAAGCTGGAGCCTCCTGCTCCTCCTCGCCCTGATCTGGGGCGGGTCCTTCACGGCCAACCATACCGCACTGGCGCAGATGCCGGTGGCGACGGTGGTGGCTTTCCGCGTCAGCGTGGCTGCGGCTGTCTTGTGGGCATATATCGCGGCCACCGCCCTGCCGGTGCCCAAAAGCTGGCGCTTTGCCCGCAATGCAGCGGTGATGGGCGTCTTCAACAACATCGTGCCGTTCAACCTGATCGTCTGGGGCCAGACCCATATCGCCTCCGGCCTCGCCGGTATCCTCAACGCCTCCACCGCGCTTTTCTCGGTGCTGGTCGCCGCCGCCGTCTTTCCCGACGAGCGCTTGGGAATGCGCCGCCTGACCGGCGTTCTCATCGGCCTTGCCGGTGTCGCCATGGTGATCGGCCCGCAGGCGCTGACCCACCTCGACCTTACCTCGCTGGGCCAACTGGCCATCCTCGGCGCGGCCCTCTCCTATGCGGTATCGGGTGCCTGGGGTCGCCACACCATGCAAGGTGTGCGCCCCGAGGTCAGCGCCGCCGCCATGCTCACCGCCTCGGCCCTGATCATGCTGCCCGCAGCCCTTGTCCTGAACGGCGCGCCCCCGCTGCCTGAACCCAAAACCCTGGCCGCCCTCCTCTACCTCGCCGTCATCGCCTCCGCCCTGGCCTACCGGCTGTTCTACACCATCCTGCAACAGGCGGGCGCAGGCAATATCGGCCTCACCACCCTGCTGATCGCCCCGGTCGCGGTTCTGTTCGGAGCCGCCTTCTTCCACGAAACCCTGCCGCCCCAGGCCTTCAGCGGTGCAGCCCTTTTGACCCTTGGCCTGATCGTGATCGACGGCCGCCCCCTGCACTGGCTCACCACACGATTTTCCGCGTGAATCCCGCGCCACTCCGCGCTAAATGACCCTTGCCCCTTCACCGAGGCACAAATACTCCACGGGGGTCCGGGGGGGTGAAACCCCCGGCTGCCGGGCACAAGGGACCACGCTGATGATCTATCCCACCGCGCAAGACTACCTCGCAGCCCCGCACAAGCAGGTGCTGTTGTTCGGCATGTCCGGCCTTGGCAAAACCACGCTGTCCAACCTGCTGCGCGATCAGGCGCGCTGGTTTCACTACTCGGTCGATTACCGGATCGGCACCCGCTACATGGGCGAATACATCTCGGACAACTTCAAGCGCGAGGCGATGAAGGTGCCGCTCTTGCGCGAACTTCTGATGTCGGACTCGGTCTATATCGCCTCCAACATCACCTTCGACAATCTGGCCCCCTTGTCGACCTACCTCGGCAAACCGGGGTCGGCAGACAAGGGCGGCCTGCCCTTCGCCGAATACCAGCGCCGTCAGGCCCAACATGCGCAGGCCGAGGTTGCCGCCATGCTTGACACCACCCGCTTCATCGAGCGGGCGAAGGGTATCTACGGCTACGACCATTTCATCTGCGACACTTCGGGTTCCATCTGCGAGGTGGTCGAGGCTGACACCCCCGCCGACCCCGTCATGCGCGAAATCGCGAAGCACCTTCTGCTGGTCTGGATCAAAGGCTCTGACGCCCATGCTGCGGAACTCTGCCGCCGTTTCGCCCGTGCGCCGAAACCGATGTACTACCGCCCCGACTTTCTGTTGCAGGTCTGGGGCGAGTTTCTGGCATTGGAAGACAAAGGCCCAGACCAGGTCGACCCCGACGCCTTCCTGCGCTTTGGCTATGCCCGCCTGCTGGAAAGCCGCCAGCCGCGCTATGCGGCGATGGCGCGCTGGGGTGTCACTGTCACGGCGGAAGAGGTGGCTGCGGTCACATCGCCTTCAGTCTTCGATGCGCTGATTGCCACAGCTCTTGCCCGCCGCTCTTGATCACCGCTCTTGATCACCGCTCTTGATCGCCGCACCAGAACCCTTACCTGCCTGGCCTGACCCATAGGAACCCCATGCCCATCACGTTGCCTGAAAATCTGCCCGCCTTCGATGTCTTGCGGTCCGAGGGCGTCATGGTCATGTCACCCGACCGCGCCGCCGGTCAGGATATCAGGCCGCTGCGGATCGGGCTTCTGAACCTGATGCCGAAAAAGATTCAGACTGAAAACCAGTTTGCCCGGCTGATCGGTGCGACGCCCTTGCAGATCGACTTCCAACTGATCCGCATGACCGAACACCAGACCAAAAACACCGCCGCCGCCCATATGGAAACCTTCTACCGCCCCTTCGCCGAGGTCGAGGCGACAGGTGAGAAGTTCGACGGCCTGATCATCACCGGCGCGCCCATCGAACACCTGCCGTTTGAGGAGGTCACCTATTGGCGCGAACTTCAGCGCGTGATGGACTGGACCCAGACCCATGTGCATTCCACCTTCGGCGTTTGCTGGGGCGGAATGGCCATGCTCTATCATTTTCACGCCATCCAGAAACACATGCTGCCCGCCAAGGCTTTCGGCTGCTTCCCGCAGGAAAACCTTGCGCCCACCTCGCCCTATCTGCGCGGCTTTTCGGATGACTGCGTGATCCCGGTGTCGCGCTGGACCGAGGAAAAGCAGGCCGAGATTGACGAAGCTGGCCTGCGCACCCTCTTGGGCAGCACCGATACCGGCCCCTGTCTGATCGAGGATGCAGGCCACCGCGCGCTTTATATCTTCAATCACTTCGAATACGACAACGAGACGCTGAAACAGGAATACGACCGTGACGTGGCCAATGGCACGCCGATCAATGTGCCGATAAACTACTATCCGGGCGATGATCCGCAACGCAAACCGCTCAACCGGTGGCGCAGCCATGCGCATCTTTTGTACGGCAACTGGGTCAATGAACTTTATCAGACCACCTATTTCGATCTGAACCAGATTGGCACGTGATCTGATCCTTGGGCTTCTGCTGGTCCTTGCGGCGCTGGCCTGGCGCATCCGCCAGCGTGAGGCTGCGATACGCCGCCGCTATCCGCCGCTGGGCGTTCTGGTGCCGGTAGAGGGCAGGCTGGTTCATGCCTTGATGATGGGGGCCGGACCGGACCTTGTGCTGATCCACGGCGCATCGGGCCAGGTGCGTGATTTGCAACCGCTGATGCAACGCCTGGCCCCGCAGTTCCGGGTCACGGCGTTTGACCGGCCGGGTCTGGGCTATTCCACCGGGCTTGGGCCACAGGGCGTCTCGCCCGCAGCCCAGGCGCAGCATCTGGCCAAGGCTGCGGCGCAAATGGGCATCAAGTCCCCCATTGTGCTGGGCCAAAGCTATGGCGGCACGGTGGCGTTGGCTTGGGGGCTTGAGGTGACCGGCGATCAAAAGGCTGTGGCGTTGGTGCTGGTGTCCGCGCCGTCGCTGCCATGGCCGGGCGGCCTGGATTGGTGGTATCGGCTGACCGAAACACGGGCAGGCCGGGCTTTGGGCGTGCCACTTGCGACAGCGCTGGTGACCGATGCCTATCTTGAAACTGTCATGCCAGGGCTTTTTGCCCCCAATCCGCCGCCACCCGACTATGCCCGCGCCACCGGGGCCGCACTG
This sequence comes from Rhodobacterales bacterium, assembly GCA_043721775.1. Taxonomy (GTDB): domain Bacteria; phylum Pseudomonadota; class Alphaproteobacteria; order Rhodobacterales; family Rhodobacteraceae; genus Stagnihabitans. The sequence goes on along the minus strand of JAYSQA010000289.1, from coordinate 1,254 downwards.
GCCATGCCGCGCGGTGCGATGGCGTCCAATGCGATGCAGGTGAACGGGCTTTTCGCCCATGTGACCGCGATGCAGACGCGCTACTCCGGCCTGCACCTGCCGGTTGAACTGGTGCATGGTACGGAAGACAAGATCGTGCCCGCCGCCATTCACTCGCAACCGCTGGCCGCTTTGCTGCCCGATGCCCATCTGACCCTGCTGCCCGCCAGTGGCCATATGCCGCATCACACCGACCCTGGCGCCGTCGTCGCCGCTGTCAACCGGGCAGCGACCCGCGCCGGATGGACTTTGGGCCTGCCTTCGTCTTAGTAATAGCGAAACAGGGGAATGCTGATGGACCTGCCATTCAATAGCGCTATCACACGGTATTTCAAGAAAGACGCACCCAAAGAGGTGCGCAAGGCAATTGAGGACGCCGCCAAGGATCAGATCCTGTCGCGGTCGTACCCCTACCGGGACGAGATGCGGCGCAAGGACTACGAGGCGCAGATGGAGGGTCTGCAAATGCAACTGGTGCGGATGCATTATGACCTGAAGGCCAAGGGCAAGCGTCTGATCGTAGTCTTCGAAGGCCGCGATGCCGCGGGCAAGGGCGGCACCATCGAGGCGATGCGGATGAACCTGAACCCGCGTGTGGCCAGGATCGTGGCGCTGGCCAAGCCAACTGAGCGCGAGGCCGCGCAGTGGTACTTCCAGCGCTATGTCGACCAGTTGCCGGCACTGGGCGAAATCTCGCTCTATGACCGGTCGTGGTACAACCGCGCGATTGTCGAGCCGGTGTTCGGCTTTTGCACCGCCGAACAGCGGGTGAAGTTCTTCCGCCAACTGCCGGAATATGAACGGATGATCACCGATGAGGGGATCATACTGGTCAAGCTGTGGCTGGAGGTTGACCGGGCCGAACAGCTGAAACGCTTCCTTGACCGCGAGGGCGACCCGATGAAGCAATGGAAGCTGAGCCAGATCGACATCGACGGGCTGGCCAAGTGGCGCGAATACTCGGCGGCGATTGGCGAGACGATGCAACTCTCGCACTTTTCCTATGCGCCGTGGACGGTGATCTTGTCGGATGACAAGCTGCGGGCGCGGATTGCGGCGATCCAGACCGTGCTGAACGCGATGGAGTATTCCGGCAAAGATGCTGGGCTGATCGGCGCGGTGGATGCCAGGATCTGCGGCGGGCCTGCGCTGATCGGGATGTAAAAGCGCGCGACGGCCCCGGAAGCGGGGGGCTGCCGCCCCCCGCACCCCCTG
>JAYSQA010000288.1:0-5748 GCA_043721775.1 Rhodobacterales bacterium | reverse complement strand
TCGCCGTCGCAGCTTGGGTACCTCCGGCATAGGAGTTTGCGACATGAAACTGAATGAACTGCACGACAATCCCGGCGCTACCAAGACCAAAAAGCGCGTTGCACGCGGTCCGGGTTCGGGCAAGGGCAAGACCGCTGGCCGTGGTATCAAGGGTCAGAAATCGCGTTCGGGCGTTGCATTGGGCGGCTATGAAGGTGGCCAAATGCCGCTCTATCGGCGTTTGCCGAAGCGTGGCTTCTCCAAGCCGAACCAGAAAGAATTCGCCGTTATCAACTTGGGCCTGATCGAGAAGTTCATCGGTCTGGGCAAGTTGGACGCCTCGGTTGTTATCACCGAAGACGTTCTGGTGGCTGCTGGCTTGACCAAGGCCAAGCATGACGGCATCCGTATTCTTGCCAAAGGCGTCATCACCACCAGAGTGATGCTTGAAGTCACCGGTGCATCGGCATCGGCTGTCGAGGCCGTGGCTGCTGCGGGCGGTACGCTGACCGTCGCAACCCCGCTGCCGCCTCATGGCAAGTCGGTTCGCAAGGTTCCGCTGGCATAACGTCTTGTGAGCGGCGTCAAGACCGCTTACACCTGCCTTGTTTTCCCGCGCCGCCGTCCGGAAACACCGGATCGGCGGCGCACTACCAATCACCAACGGAGAAGGTCCGACCATGGCATCCGCAGCAGAGCAAATGGCGGCGAACCTAAGCTGGGGCGCTTTGGGCAAGGCAACGGACCTTCGCCAGCGCATCCTGTTTACGATCCTCGTGCTGATCGTCTATCGCCTTGGCACGTTCATTCCGGTGCCCGGCATTGACGGAACGGCGCTCAAGAACTTCATGGAGGGGCAGGGGCAGGGCCTCGGTGGCATGCTTAGCTTGTTCACCGGCGGCGCTTTGAAGCGGATGGGTATCTTTGCCCTTGGTGTCATGCCCTACATCTCGTCCTCCATCATCATCCAACTTCTCGCCTCGATGATCCCAGCGCTGGAGCAGTTGAAGAAGGAAGGCGATCAGGGCCGCAAGAAGATCAACCAGTACACCCGTTATGCTACTGTGGGCCTTGCTGCGTTTCAGGGTTGGGCGATTGCGGCCAGCATTGCGGCGGGTGGATTGGCCCACACGCCCGACCTGTTCTTCAAGATTTCCTGCGTGATCACGCTGGTCGGCGGCACCATGTTCCTGATGTGGCTGGGAGAGCAGATCACCGCGCGCGGCATCGGAAACGGTGTGTCCCTGATCATCTTCACCGGCATCGTGGCGGAAATCCCAGGCGCGCTGGCACAGTTCCTGTCCCAAGGCCGTTCGGGCGTCATCCCGGTCTGGGTGATCTTCGGGGCGATCCTGCTGGTCGTAGCGGTGATCGGCTTCGTGGTATTCATGGAGCGAGCGCTGCGGAAGATCCACATCCAGTATCCCCGCCGTCAGGTGGGAATGAAGATTTATGACGGTGGATCAAGCCACCTGCCGATAAAGGTGAACCCGGCCGGCGTCATCCCAGCCATCTTCGCCTCGTCGCTTTTGCTGCTTCCATCAACCCTCGCGACCTTCTCGGGCGCGCAGACCAGCCCGATCATGGCGACGATCCTTGCCTTCATGGGGCCGGGCCAGCCGCTGTACCTGCTGTTCCAGGGTGCAATGATCGTGTTCTTCGCCTACTTCTACACCGCCAACGTGTCCTTCAAGACTGACGATGTGGCCGAGAATCTGAAGAACCAGAACGGCTTCATTCCGGGCATCCGCCCGGGCAAAAAGACCCAGGACTATCTTGACTATGTCGTGAACAGAATCCTCGTGGTAGGATCTGCTTATCTGGCTGCCGTGTGTTTCCTGCCAGAGATTTTGCGGTCGGAGTTCAACATTCCCTTCTATTTCGGCGGGACTTCGGTTCTGATTGTTGTTTCCGTGACCATGGATACGATCAATCAGATCCAGTCTCATATGCTGGCCCACCAATATGAAGGTCTGATCGAACGATCGCAACTGCGCGGCCGCAAGCGATCCACGACGCCGAAGGCTCCGGCCCGGCGCTAACGCCATACGAGGAGAGCCTACCCGATGACCAATATCATTCTTCTTGGCCCGCCCGGCGCTGGCAAGGGCACGCAGGCGAAGCGACTGGTCGACGAGCGGCAGATGGTGCAGCTTTCCACCGGCGACATGCTTCGCGAGGCGCGCACCTCGGGCACCGAGATGGGCAAGAAGGTGGCAGCGGTGATGGATGCGGGTCATCTGGTGACTGATGATATCGTGGTAGGTCTGATCGAGGAGAAGCTTACAACAGCGCACCCGGCGGGCGGTTTCATTTTTGACGGCTTTCCCCGGACGTTGAAGCAGGCGGATGCTTTGGAAGCGGTGATGGCGCGCATTGGCCAGTCGCTGGACGCGGTGGTTGAGGTGCGGGTGGATGACGAGGCGCTGAAGCAGCGCATTGTCGGGCGCTATACCTGCGGCAACTGCGGTGCCGTTTATCACGACACCAACCACCCGACCAAGCTGGCGGGTGTCTGTGACGCATGCGGTGGCACCATGATGAAGCGCCGCGCCGATGACACGGAAGACGCTCTGCGCACGCGGATGCTGGCCTATTACCGCGATACCTCGCCGCTGATCGGTTATTACTATGCCAAGGGTCAGCTTTCGACCGTGGATGGCCTGGCCGGTATGGACGCGGTTGCGGCGGCCGTTGCGAAAGTTCTTGACAAGCATTGAAAAGGCCTTGGTGGCCCTTGACGGCTGTTGGAAAAGCCCATATTGCACGGCGTCCCGCTGCGGAATCAGTTCGCGGCGGGTTATCGTTTCGGAAAGGCTGTCCTTTCCGGGTTGTGAAAAAAGGTTCTGGCAACACGGAACCGCACCATAAAGGAAATCACGTTTGGCACGTATTGCTGGCGTTAACATCCCCACTCAGAAGCGCGTCCCGATCTCGCTTCAATACATTGCAGGCATTGGCGCTCATAACGCCGAACTGATCTGCGAGTCCCTCAAGATTGACCGCGCCCGTCGCGTCAATCAGCTGACCGACGCCGAAGTACTCGCGATCCGCGAATACATCGACGCCAACTTCACGGTTGAAGGCGATCTGCGTCGTGAAGTTTCGATGAACATCAAGCGCCTGATGGACCTTGGCTGCTACCGCGGCCTGCGTCATCGCAAGGGTCTTCCGGTTCGTGGTCAGCGCACGCACACCAATGCGCGCACCCGCAAGGGCCCGGCCAAGCCGATCGCCGGCAAGAAGAAATAAGGGAACGCAGATATGGCACGCGAAACAACCAAGACTGCCGCCCGTACCAAAAAGAAAGAGCGTAAGAACATCGCCGCAGGTGTTGCGCATGTGAACTCTTCCTTCAACAACACCAAAATCCTGATTTCTGACGTGCAAGGCAATGCAATTGCCTGGTCGTCGGCTGGCACGATGGGCTTCAAGGGATCGCGCAAATCGACCCCCTATGCCGCCCAGATGGCCGCTGAAGACGCGGGCAAAAAGGCGCAGGAACATGGCGTGAAGACGCTGGAAGTCGAAGTGCAGGGCCCGGGTTCGGGTCGTGAGTCCGCCCTTCGCGCCCTCGCTGCTGTTGGCTTCAACATCACGTCTATCCGCGACGTGACGCCCTTGGCCCACAACGGCTGCCGTCCGCCGAAGCGCCGCCGCGTTTAACCGGATTTCTATTCAGTCGGGCCGTGCCTTTGTGCGCGGCCCGATTTCGTCGTTTGAACTTGAATGAAGATCCTCGGGCGTCTGCTGTCATTCGGACCATAGGCAGCGGGCAAGTATAGGGGCTATAGCATGATCCACAAAAACTGGCTGGAACTGATTAAACCGCAACAACTGGCCGTAAAGGCTGGTCCCGACGCGCAGCGCACCGCGACCCTCGTGGCCGAACCGCTGGAACGTGGCTTCGGCCTGACCCTCGGCAACGCGCTGCGTCGCGTGCTGCTGGGCTCGTTGCAAGGGGCTGCGATCACCTCTGTGCAGATCGACAATGTCTTGCATGAATTCTCCAGCGTTGCCGGCGTGCGGGAAGACGTGACCGACATCGTGCTGAACCTGAAAGGCGTGCGCCTGAAGATGGACGTCGAGGGGCCAAAGCGCCTTTCGATCTCTGCCAAGGGTCCGGGCGTTGTCACGGCTGGCGATATCTCTGAGTCGTCGGGGATTGAGATTCTGAACCGTGACCACGTCATCTGCCACCTTGACGATGGCGCTGACGTGTTCATGGAACTGACGGTCAACACCGGCAAGGGCTATGTCGCGGCTGACAAGAACCGTCCGGAAGATGCGCCGATCGGCCTGATCCCGATTGATGCTATCTTCTCGCCGGTGAAGAAGGTCAGCTACGAAGTACAACCGACCCGCGAAGGTCAGGTGCTGGATTATGACAAGCTGACGCTGAGGGTGGAAACTGACGGCTCGCTGACCCCCGATGACGCCGTGGCCTATGCCGCGCGCATCCTGCAAGACCAACTCGCCGTCTTCGTCAACTTCGAAGAGCCGGAATCGTCAAACAAGGGCGTCGAGGATGCGGGTCTGGAATTCAACCCGTTGCTTCTGAAGAAAGTCGACGAGCTGGAGCTTTCGGTCCGTTCGGCCAACTGCCTGAAGAACGACAATATCGTCTACATCGGCGACCTGATCCAGAAAACCGAAGCCGAAATGTTGCGCACCCCGAACTTCGGCCGCAAATCCTTGAACGAAATCAAGGAAGTGCTGTCGGGCATGGGTCTGCATCTGGGCATGGAAGTCGAAGACTGGCCGCCGGAAAACATCGAAGACTTGGCCAAGCGTTTCGAAGACCAATTCTAATGTAGGGTGCGCATTCATTGCGCACCTTGAGAAAAATGCCCGGTCCTCCGGGGAAAATCCGGGTCGCAAGGCCCCAAGGAGAGTGGGGGCAGTCGTAGCCCCCGCCAGACAAAGCAAAACACGTTCCAGGAGAACAAAATGAACCATGGTTCCGGCTATCGCCGCCTAAACCGCACCCACGAACACCGCAAAGCGATGTTCGCCAACATGTGCGGCTCGCTGATCGAGCATGAGCAGATCAAGACCACCCTGCCGAAAGCCAAGGAACTGCGCCCGATCATCGAAAAGCTGATCACGCTGGCCAAGCGCGGCGATCTGCATGCCCGTCGTCAGGCGGCTTCGCAACTCAAGCAAGACCAGTATGTCGAACGTCTGTTCGCCATTCTTGGGCCGCGCTACCAGGAACGTCAGGGCGGTTACGTCCGCGTTTTGAAGGCGGGCTTCCGCTATGGCGACATGGCACCGATGGCGATCATCGAGTTTGTTGATCGCGACCCGTCTGCCAAGGGCGCTGCCGACAAGGCGCGCGTTGCAGCGGAAGACAACTACGAATCGTGATCGGCTCACAAGGCAGATCAAATGCCCGCACCGCAAGGTGGCGGGCCTTTTCGTTTTTCTCAGCGCCGGTCAGGGTCAGGGGCACGACGGAAGGAACAAGGTAGGATGGGCTATCGGCCCATGCTTCACCCGAACTTGTAGCTGGAAGCCGTCACGCCGCCAAAAACATTGGTGTCGTGATAGAGACTCTGGTGGCAACATCATCCTCTGCTGCCCCAAGTGCGGCAAACAGCGGCACAAGATGATCCTCTTGCGCATGGCAAACCCTTGCGCAGGGCGCAGTTTCCCAGTGCATCGGTGCGGGCTGTACCGATCATGGCCATTGTGGCGGCCAGCCACGCGTCAAAGGCCGCCGAGGGCACCTTTGCCCCCGGTCCAAACAGGCGCAGGTTGTGGTAG
>JAYSQA010000287.1:0-2316 GCA_043721775.1 Rhodobacterales bacterium | reverse complement strand
TCCTGGCTCAACCTGGTCGAACGCTTCTTCGCCGAGATCACGACAAAGCGCATCCGCAGGGGCAGTTACACAAGCGTCAACGATCTGGAAGCCGCCATCTACGACTACCTTGGGCAGCACAACACAAAGCCAAAGCCCTTTACCTGGACCAAAACGGCTGACGACATCCTCACCCGAGAACGACGCGCGCTGGACAAACTCGATGAAATCAGAGGAAACAGGTAGCAAGCGTCAGATTCAGAACACTAGCGCTCAAGAGGTCGTTGCGTCCGGTCACTTACCCCGCGCCGTTTTGGCGCGGGCTGCAGGGGGTTTGAGTACTGCTTGTCCTTTGTTTGGATAAGGATGTGTTGTCATGGCTTTGCCGCCCCGCGTTTTCTATACCCTCCAGGAAGTCACGGCTCGGTGGGGCTGCAACATTGCGGACGTGGCCGGTTGGGCCGACGCGGGCAGGTTCCGCATCCTCACTGGCATCGCCGCCGTGCGCTGTGGCGACGAGATTGTCGCGGGCAAGGTGATCCTTTCCCCGATGGAACTACTGCCGCTCTTTCGTCGCTGTGGATCCGGTCCAGCTGAGGGGATCATGCGGCGCATTCAGCCTTTTCATCGCCAGGACTGGCTGCTGATCACCGATCCGGTCGGAGGGATCCCCGTTGGTTTGGCGGACATGATGATCCCCGCCGAGGAGGTCCACGCATTCGAGGAAGAAAACGACATGGTGCGCCGGGTGGCCGCCGGGCCGGGGGCGACCTCTCCCTACAACTGGGATGGGATGATGGTGGCCCTGATCCAGCGCATTCACGACCGGGGCGTGCCCGAAACGCAGACGGAGTTGGTCACGGATATGCAAGACTGGTTCGCAGATCAGACTGATGGCGCGAAAGTTCCTGACAGCCGCACCGTTCGGCGGAGGATCACACCGGTCTGGAAAGTGCTGCACCGAGAGGAGGCATGATGATCCGGACCCTCGCTGGGCCCGGTATCTTCAAGCGTTGTCAGGCCAATTTGCGGTCAATCGGCGCGTCGGCGTCGTGAACCAGCCGTGGCTTGGGCCGGAATGCGCTGGCCACAGCATCGACACCGGCACGCAGGGGCGAGTCCATCAGATGTGCATAGCGCAGCGTCGTTTGCATCTGGCTGTGGCCCAGCAGCTTGCCGATCATTTCCAACGAGGCACCGCCGCTGACCAGCAGGGACGCAAAGGTGTGACGCAGGTCGTGGATGTGCACTTCCTGAATCCCGCACTGCTTCTGAATCTGTGCCCAGAACCGCCGCACTTCCTGCACAGGCTGGCCCGGCGTGTCGCTGGGAAAGAGCCAAGGCGTGCCGCGCGGCACCGATAGCTGGCGTTGGCGGACGATGGTGGCGGTTTCGTCCGAGATCGGCACGCGGTGCACGCGACGCTGTTTCGTCATGGTTGGTGGCTTCGACCAGCTGAGGTGTTCGAGGTTGAACTGTTCGAACTGCGCCTGGCGCACCTCGCCGAGACGGGCACCGGTCAGCATGCACATGCGGATGATGTCAGCTGCACGTTGGTCATCCGCAGCATCCAGCGCTGCGGCAAGGCTGGTGATTTCTTCCTTGGACAGAAACCGCTCTCGCGGGGTCTCTATGCGGCGATGGAAGCGCTGGGCGGGGTTGTCCTCGCGCCAGCCCCACTCGATCGCCAATGTGAACATCTTGCGCAGGACTTCCCCGATCCGGTTGGCGCGCACCGGGGTGGGCTTTGCGGGCTGCAGCTTTTTGGCCCGGTTGTTGGGCTTCTCCTTGTGCGGGCGGGCCCGGCCCTCCGCCACCTTGTTCAACAGCTTGTCGACGTCGGTTGACGTGATCTCGGTCACCAGTTTTCGGCCCCAGACCGGTGCCACCATCTTGGCCAGCGCAGACTTTTGATCGTCCGCATTGCGATTGGCAAGTTTCGGCAGATGCTGCGCGCAGTAGCGTTCGATCAGATCGTCCACGCGCGGCGCTTCGCGCATCGCCCCGCGCTGGGCCAAAGGGTCGCCACCGGCATCAATCTCGCGGCGCAATTCCTTGGCCCGATCACGCGCGGCAACCACCGACCATTCTGGCCAACGTCCGAAGGTCATCCGGCGCTGCCGCCCGGCATGGCGATAGTCGAGCGTGAAGGCCCGTCCACCACCGCGGTAGATACAAGCGGCGAAGCCGCGAACCTCGGTGTCGAAGATCTGGTAGTCCCGGCCGACGATTGGCTCAGCCTCGCGGATCACCTTCTCGGTCAGTTTGGTGCGTTCAGGCATGGGTCTGGTCCTCGTTGCATCCGACATGAGGCGTGGTTTCGCCGCACTAGCAAGG
>JAYSQA010000286.1:0-2421 GCA_043721775.1 Rhodobacterales bacterium | reverse complement strand
GGAATGGTCATGAACATCGAATAGGGCCGGTCCGAATGGTGCGCGCCGGTGTTCAGCCCGTAGAACATGGCCGACCGGAACACGACCGGGATCGAGCTTTGGCCGCCAAACATATAGCGGTTCTTGGCCGCCTGATTCACGAACTGGTCCATCGCCATATACAGGAAACTGGAATACGACAGGTCGACGATCGGGCGCAGGCCAGTCATCGCAGCGCCGATGGCGGCGCCTACCATGGCCTCTTCCGAAATCGGCGTGTTGCGGATGCGCAGTCGACCAAACTGCTGCACGAAGTCGCCCGATTCCGCGCGCTGCTTGCTATCGCCCGTGGTGCCATAGACATTGGCCTCGACATCTTCACCGATGATGATCACGCGCTTGTCGGCCAGCATGGCTTCGCGTTGGGCAGCACCGATGGCGCTGATATAAGACATAACGCTCACAGCACGTCCTCCAGTTCGTAATGGTCGCTGTAAAGGTCATCGAAGGCGACGCTGAGCTCCGGAAGGGGGCTTTCCATGGCAAAGGTTGCGCAGTCTTCGACCTCTTTGGCGATCTCTGCTTCCAGCGCGTCCATCTCGGCAGGGGTTGCCCGTTTCATGTCTTCCAGATGGGCACGAAACATCTTGATCGGATCGCGTGAAAGCCAAAGCTCGCGTTCCGCCGCATCGCGATAATCGACGTTGATCCGCAGGCCCTCGGAATGCTCACGGAAACGGTAGGTCATCACCTCGACCAGCGTCGGGCCTTCGCCGCGACGGGCACGGGTGACGGCCTCGGATACCGCCTCATAGACGTCCAGCACTTCCTGTCCGTTCTCGACCCGGACGCCCGGCATCCCAAATCCCGCCGCCCGGTCGACGATCCGCCCGCCAGTCACGGTATGGGAGGGGGTGGACAAGGCGTAGTGGTTGTTCTCGCACAGGAAGATAACCGGCAACTTCCAGGCCGAGGCGAGGTTCATCGATTCATACAGAACGCCCTGATTGGCCGCCCCGTCGCCGAAAAAGCACATCGCCACCCGGTCCTCGCCCAAGGTCTGAGCTGAAAGACCCGCACCGACCGCAATCGGGATCGACGACCCGGTGATGCCAGACTCCCCAAGGCTGCCGACCGCGTAGTCCGCCAGGTGAAGCGAGCCACCCTTGCCCTTGCAGACCCCGGTAGCCTTGCCGGCCAGCTCCGCCATCAGCGGCCCAAGCGGCGAGCCCATGCCAATCGGGTGACCGTGGCTGCGGTGGTTTCCCGTCATGTGGTCGCCCGGCCGCAGGGCCATGCAGGCGCCGACGACTTGCGCCTCTTGCCCGATGCTCGTGTGGACGGTGCCGGGGATATAGCCCCGCTTCACCATCTTGGAGGCGCGTTCGTCAAATATACGAATTCGCAACATCCGACGCTGCATCTCAAGCAGGGTTTCTGTTGCCAGATTGGCGAGCAACGTCATGGCATCTCCGAATTGATACTTTTGTTCTTGGCCTGCACATTTGTAGCACTCAGAGTCCTCATCTGACAAGCGCAGAGTTTCAGAAGACGCAAATTTTCTCGTAGCGCCGAATATTTTGGCATGTTTCCTGCTCCTTAGTCGTGTCATTCTGAGATCGTCGCATGTCGGATTCCGTTTGCGTCAAGTGTTCAGAGCCTGGGCATCCCGGCGACGACCGGGCAAAAGGCCGGTGCCGGGCAGAAAATAGCGATGGGAAAAAGCCGGCAGATGAATGACTTTGAAAAGAAATCGAACGCGATGGCCCGTGCCGCGTGGCTCTATTACGGCGAAGAACTGACCCAGAGCCAAATCGCCGAAAAGCTGAACGTGAGCCGAAGCACAGTCATAAGGCTGATTCAGAGCGCCCGCGAAATCGGCTTGGTCAAAATCACGATCGGCGTTGCGTCAGACACGTTCGAGTTGGAGCGGGATCTGGAAAATCGCTATGGGCTGAGGATGGTTAGATTGGTCCCCGAAGCGGTGGAAGAGCAGATGCAGCGCCGCTGGCTGGGGCAGGCGGCGGCGGAAATGCTGATCGAACTGGCCCGGGACGATTCCACCATCGCGCTCAGTTGGGGTGCCACGATGCAGGCCATGGCCGATTCGCTAAAGGGCAGCACGACCCGCAAGGGCATGCTGACGGTGGCGTTGAACGGCGGGTTGCACAATGCCAGCCGTGGAACCAACCCGCATGAGGTGGCCGAACAGGTGGGGCAGTTCTTCGGTGCCACCTCGTATTCGCTCTACGCGCCGGTCTACGTCCGCAACGAAGCAACCGCCGCCGGGCTTTACCGCGACAGCGGCGTGCAAGAGGCGCTGAACCTGGCGCGCAATGCCGCGCTTGTGGTCTTCAGCTTTGGCGGCATCCAGGAAAGCGCGACGATGCTGAAGTTGGGCTACGTCACCCCCGACGAACGCGAGTTCCTGTTGCGAAACGG
>JAYSQA010000285.1:0-2152 GCA_043721775.1 Rhodobacterales bacterium | reverse complement strand
GCGGTGGCCGATCTGCTGGCCTGGCTGCCCTGGTCTGCAACGACCATCCTACTGGTCATGGTGGCCTGGCGTGCCGGCAAGCTGCGGCTGGCCCTCTTCACCGGGGCGGCGCTGGCCTATGTGCTGGTGATGGGGCTGTGGAGCGACACGATGAATTCGCTGGCGCTGGTGGTGGTGTCGGTGCCCTTGGCTGTGGCGGTGGGATTTGGCCTTGGCGTCTGGGGCTATCTGTCGCCCCGGGTTGAGCGGGTGCTGACGCCCCTGATGGACGTGACGCAAACCGTACCGGCCTTTGCCTACCTTCTGCCGATCCTGATCCTCTTCGGCTTCGGCCCGGTGGTGGGCATGATCGCCGGGGTGATCTTTGCCTTTCCGCCGATGGTCAAGAACACGATCGTCGGCCTGCGAGAGGTGCCATCGGACATCATCGAAAGCGGCCTCATGTCGGGGGCCACGCCGAGGCAACTGTTCTTGCTCGTGCGCTGCACGGCGGGCCTGCGCCAAATATTGCTTGGGGTGAACCAGACGACGATGGCGGCGCTCAGCATGATCATCATAGCCTCGATCATCGGCGGGTCGGCCGATATCGGCTGGCGCGTGCTGTCCACCTTGCGCAAGGCCGAGTTCGGCGGTTCCCTGGTGGCCGGCATGGTGATCGCGCTTCTGGCGATGATCCTAGACCGCATCACCTATGGCCTTGCCACCCGCGAACCCGAGATGCGCCCCGGCGAGACCTTTGTGCAACGCCACCGATTTGCGCTGTCGCTGGGGCTGGTGATTCTTGCGGCGATCCTGCTGGCCGGCCTGATCCCGGCCCTGCAAAACTGGCCCGCAGGCTGGACCTTCAGCCCGGCGGGGGAGCTCAACAAGGGCATCTCGGCCTTTGTCGTGGCGGCGAAGCCCGTGCTGGATCACATCAAGAGCTTCGTCATCTTCGCGATGATCCTGCCCCTGAAGATCGGCCTTCAGAAGGTCGTGACCCCGTTCACCTGGGGCTTTCAGCCGACGATCGCGCATGTCGTGGCCTATGGGATGCTGATCCTGGGTGCTGCCGGCTATGCTTGGCGGACCGGGCGCACGGGTCTGGCGATGTCCACGCTGAGTTTCGGCGTCATCTACTTCTTCGGCTTGACCAACCTCACATGGCCGGGCCTTTGCCTGATCCTGATCTGGTTCGCCTGGCGGTCGGGTGGCGCTCCGCTGATGGCGGGCACCGTGGGGGTGCTGGCGTTTCTGCTGGTCTCGGGCAGCTATGACAAGGCGGTGCTGTCTGTGCAGCTTTGCGGGCTGGCGGTGTTGGTGTCTTTCCTCTTGGGCAGCGGCCTTGGCATCCTCGCCGCCGAGAATAACCGCGTCTCGCAGGTCCTGCGTCCGATCGGCGACACGCTGCAGACCATGCCGCCCTTTGTTCTGTTGATCCCGATCCTGATGATCTTCAAGATCGGCGAGTTCTCCGCCCTTCTGGCCATCATCTCCTATGCCATCGTGGCGCCGTTCCGTTACACCGAATACGGGCTCCGCCATGTGCCCAAGGAATTGGTCGAGGCGTCCATCAGCCTTGGCTGCACACCCTGGCAACTGCTGACCGAGGTCAAGATCCCGCTGGCCATGCCCAACATCATGTTGGGGCTCAATCAGGCGATTATGTTCGGCATCTCGATGCTGGTCGTCTCGGCGCTGGTGGGGACCGATGATCTGGGGCAGGTCATCTACGTGGGCCTGTCGAAGGGGAATTTCGGGATTGGCTTCACGGCGGGTCTGGCGATGGCAGCGATTGCCCTGCTGGCGGATCGCTTTTGCCACGCCTGGCGGCGACGGATCGAAGCGTCCTTGGCCGGAGGTGCGGCATGAAGATCATCTACTCGGAGGCCCATCGCGGCCATGGCGGGGCGATGGAACTGCGCGGTGCCGACTGGGTGCCGATGGCCGAATGTCCGGAACGGATGACGGTGATTCTGAAGGCTCTGGCCGAAGCGGGCCTGCGCGATGTGCAGGCCCCCGTCTCGCACGGACTGGAGGCCGCGCGGCAGGTCCACGACCCTGATTTCGTTGAGTTTCTGGAGCGCGCCTACCCGATGTGGGAACAGCGCCATGGTCCGGGCGGTGCCGCTTTCGCCACGATGTTCGGCATGCGCAATCTGGCGCAAAAGCC
>JAYSQA010000284.1:0-2375 GCA_043721775.1 Rhodobacterales bacterium | reverse complement strand
GGGGCGCGCAGCACCGGCGAAGGGGAAGCGCTTGCGGAAGTCGTCGGCAATCGTCTCGAACGGGGCCCATTCGACGCCGGAATGCTTGGAGATATACTCAATCAGGCGTTCCAGCATCAGCAGAACCTGAGGGCGGCCAGCCACATCCGGGTGAATGGTGAAGGCGAAAACACCATACTCCATCTCACGGTAGACCCAGTCGAACTGGTCGCGCCACATTTCCTCAATGTCGCGCGGATTGACGAAGCCGTGGCTGTTCGGGGCCTTCTTCATGAACATCATCGGCGGCAGGTCGTCGACATACCAGTTGGCCGCGATATCGACGAGGTCGATTTCGTGGCCGTGCTTCAAGGGGTGCATCCAGTCTTTGGCCGACTTGGAATAGTCGATCACGTTCCAGCTGTCGCCCACTTTGGCATAGAAGGGCTGGAAGTCGCGGTAACCCTGGCTGTGGTCATAGGTGAAGCCGTGCTTCAGCAGCAGGGCAGCGGTCGAGTTCGACATTTCCCACCACGGCGCCACATAGCCACGCGGGGCTTTGCCGGTCAGGCCCTTGATCAGCTCGATCGACTTGACCAGAACGTCTTCTTCTTGTGTCGGCGTCATCGCAATGGGGTTTTCGTGCAGATAGCCGTGCGCGCCAACTTCGTGACCGTCCTTGACGATCATCTCCATCTCTTTCGGGAACGTCTCCAGGCTGTGACCGGGGATGAAGAAGCTGGTCTTCAGGCCGTATTTCTTGAACAGGCGCAGCAGGCGCGGAACGCCGACTTCGGTGGCGAAGATGCCACGCTGGATGTCAGACGGCGAGTCTCCGCCGCCGTAGGAGCCGATCCAGCCAGCGACCGAGTCGATGTCGGTGCCAAAGGCGCAGTAAATCTTTTTAGCCATGAGGATTTCCTCCTTTGATGTTCAGATAATGGGCCACTGCGGGTCGGTCAGCGCCAAGGGGTAGGCGATGCCGTAGTCAAGCGGCGGGCGGACGACATATTTGCGGTCGAACGGCGCCCAGTCATAGGGCACGCCAGAGCGGACGATATAGGGCCAGTCAGGCTGGGCGAAGATCGGGCGACCGACGGCCACCATGTCGGCCGCGCCACTGCAAAGTGCAGCCTCAGCCTGCGGGCCGTCGGCAATGCCGCCATTGGTGATCATCGGCAGGCCAGACGCTTTGCGCAGCACAGTGGGCATCGGGCTAGTATCGTCGGCCTGGCGGTTATCCAGGTAGTTGAAGCTGGCCCAGTGCAGCGCGTCATAGGCGGAACCTTTCAGGGCCGCCCCAATCGCCTCGGCATAGGCGGTACCAGGCCAGGCCCCTACGAAATCATCCACGCCATCCTGTGACAGGCGCAGGACAATCAGCTTGTCGGGGCCGATGGCGGCACGCACCTTCTCACCCACCAGCGTGGCGAAACGGACGTTGTTTTCGGGCGATCCGCCAAACTCATCCGTGCGCAGGTTGGTCTTGGGGTTGATGAACTGCCACAGCAGATAGCCGTTGGCACCATGCACCTCGACCCCGTCTGCCCCAGCATCCACGGCGCGCTTGGCCCCTGCGGCAAAGCCATCGGCAACCTGATGGATCTCATCGATCGTCAAGGCGCGGGCGGGGCCGAAGGTGACCTTGTTCCATGTGCCATCAATGGCGCGGATTTTCTTTTCGTAGTCATTGTCAGTGTAAAGTGTCCAGCCGCCGCTTTGCGTGGCCGAGGCACTGACGGAAGGCTGGCCGTTCAGAACCCGAGGGTCCGACACCCGGCCGCCATGCATAAGCTGGACGATGATCTTGCAGTCATGCTGATGCACCGCGTCGAAAACCTTGACCCAGCCCGACTGATGGCTGGCATTGGCGATGCCCGGCTGTGACAGATAAGCACGGGATTGGAAGGCGTCCTGTTCATAGGTGCCTTCCGTGATGATCAGGCCCAGCCCACCGCGCGCACGGCGGGCGTAGTATGCGGCCATTTCTTCATTTGGGGTGCCGTCGGCATCGGCCATCTGGCGGGTCAACGGGGCCATGGCGATGCGGTTGCGAAGGGTTAGCGGACCCAATTTGATCGCGGAAAACAAGGTCGAGTAGGCTTCAGTCATCACTTATCCTCTGACAATCTGTTCAATGGCAAGACCTGCGGCCAGAACCGCCCGGTCGCGACCATGCGGGGCCGAAATCATGAAACCCGTGGGCATCTGGTCGGCATCAAACCCGTTCGGGATCGACAACCCGCACCAATCGAGGAAATTCCCCAAGGATGTGTTGCGCAGGGTCAATCCGTTGTGGCGGAAGAACACCTCTTGGTCAGCCTCCAGCGGGGCAATCGGCATGGCAACCGTGGGGGTGGTCGGACAAATCAGCAGCGCATCGCCGATTTGGGCGG
>JAYSQA010000283.1:0-3378 GCA_043721775.1 Rhodobacterales bacterium | reverse complement strand
GGTCTTTTCGCGCTGGATCACCCCGCGCGGTCCGACCGGAGCCGACCGTGGCGCGGTCAACCTGCCCGTGGTGATCGGCGGCTGCCTCGTCTCGCCGGGTGATCTGGTGATTGGCGACGACGACGGTCTTGTATCGCTGTCGCCTTTGGTCGTCAGAACCCGTATCGCGGATGCGGAAGCCAAACTTTCCCGCGAAAACGTCTGGATCAGTGCGCTTGCCTCTGGCAAATCGGCGGCCGAGGTCTTTGGCCTCGCGCCGACTGTCCAGCCCTGAGTGACCCGCAGCATCGACAGCTCGCTGTCACAGCAGGGCACTGCCTTGAGGCGGGTTCAGGCCATGGCCAGCGCAACTGGTTCCGTTGACAGGATTTCGCCCGCGTCAAACAGAAGATCTTCCCGAAACTGATCAGCCACGAGTTGCACGCCGACAGGGCTGGACCCTGCATATCCTGTTGCAACCGCAAGACCGGGCAGGCCCATGAAGGGGGTGGCGATCATCGGCAGCTGCGCTTCCAGCACGGCGTCGAACGCGGCGGGCGAGGCGACGTCAAGGTGATTAATGAACGGCAATTCTCCCGAGACCGGGCACAGGACCAGCGGCCATTCCGCCAGAAATGTCCGCCACAAGCGGGTAAGCCGCGCGCGGGCCTTTAGCGTTGACATAAGTCCGTGCAGGTCGATTTCCGGGCAATGGCGCATAAACTGGCTGTAAACGAAATTTGCGTCCGGATCGTTTTCGGCGCGCAAGGCTGCCGCGGCGTCTTGCCGGAACTCGGCCATCCACAGGCGCAACTGCATCTCCATGGCCTCGCGCAGCGGCGGCGGTTGCACCTCTTCGACCTGATAGCCAGCGTCTCGCAGCTTCGCCGCCGCAGCACGCAAGGCATCTCGGACGGGCTGGGCTACCGGCATGCCATCCGGCGCTTCGACATAGGCAACCTTGCGGGGCAGTTCTGCGCCCCGCAGTGGCATCGGTTGCCACCAAGGATCCCGCATGTCACGCGCAGCCATGGCGGCCAGTGCAAGTCGCAGATCGGCAACCGACCTGGCCAAGGGGCCGGACACCGCCATCAACTGCCCACCGATCAGCCGATCTCCGGCGGTCGCATTAAAGGCGGCAACGCGACCCAACGAAGGGCGCAGACCGTGCACGCCACAGGCATAGGCCGGGTAGCGGATTGATCCGGCAATGTCAGTTCCGTGGCCGACAGCCCCCATGCCGGACGCGACCGCAGCCCCGGCCCCGCCGGAAGACCCACCCGGCGTCAGGGTCCGGTCTCGCGGATTTGTGGTCCCACCATGCAGGCTGTTGCGGGTGAACCAGCGCAGCGAAAACGCGGGGGTATTCGTACGACCAACGACAATCGCGCCTGCTTTGCGCAGGTTTGCCACCACCGGGCTGTCAAACTCCGCGCCAAGCGTCGCCTGGGTTCGCAAACCGTTGGTGGTGGCATATCCCACTTGGTCGACGTTCACCTTTATCGTAACCGCAACGCCGGTCAACGGGCCCGGGGTCTCTCCACGCGCCAAGCCGAGGTCGGCGGCTTCTGCCGCAGCAAGAGCCTGTTCATCCATGCGCTGAACGATGGCGTTCAGGGCGGGGTTGACTGCCTCGATCCGCTTCAACACGGACGAGACCGCTTCCTTCACCGAAATCTGTCGCGCGGCAACCATTGGCGCCAGCTCGCTTGCTGTCAGTGTCCATAATTCGGTCATGTGATCTTTCTGCAAACTAAGGCATCGGCCATTCGACCCAAGTTGGCCCGGCAAAAGCAGGATGACCGCCCAATCAAGGTCAGACAACCCGCAGAAGCCATATACCTCTCGGCTTGCAAGGGGTCCAGCGCAAGACAGGCCACTACCACCTAGGGCGATCATGGGACTGCCAGTGTGGTGGGGTAGGTTTGGCGCTTCACGAACGGCTTCACATAAGCCGGGGAGATCAGACGAACATCGTGACCGAGCCGTGCGATCTTGCGCACCCAGTAATGTGAGCCGCCACAGGCCTTCATCGCAACAATGCAAGCCTGCAGTTGGCTGTAGAACGCCAGCACCTGATCCCGTGTCAGCTTCTTGCGCAACACTGCCCATCCCGAGGCATCAGCCCCATGCGCCTGAAACACAGTCTTCGCCAGGTCGAGCCCGACGGTGTAAATTTCCAACATGACCGCTTTCCTTTGTGGATCAATGCAGGCCCACCCTGGCAGATCGATACCTTCGGGGGGCGGTCACATCATCAACGACCGCCCGAACATCCCTATCATGGTTTGCAGGCAAACCATGATAGGGCAAACGGGCATAGGTGGCATCACATTCGCCCAGATACTGAAAATGGCCGCGTAAATTCTACGAATGCACCCCGTTAAGAATGGGGGATTACCACTGCGCTCTCTTGAATCTTCGCAGCGATTTTCATCTCCAAGCATCCATAGCCATCGCCCGCGTCGTGCTGGACTGATTTTTCCGTTTGGTCACACAGACAACCCGGCCCAGCCGATTACGTCTTCAAGCGCGTTCGACACCCCCAAGACCAGCACATCGTCACCGGGCCGACCGGTGATCTGCACCGCCACAGGCAACCCCGAAACCGTCAGCGAAACCGGCAAAACCGCCGATGGTTGCCCGGCAAGGTTGGCGGGCGTCGCGAAGGGGGCAAAGCCATAGCCCCGTCCAACCCACTTCTGAAGGTCGGACCCGCAAGCGGCAAATGTCAGGGTGTTTAGTGGCGCAGGGTCTTCGCTCAGCGCGGGCGACAAAACAAGGTCGACCTCTTTCATCGAACGACCGATCGCCTGCGCCACCGCCGTCATTTTCAAGCGGGCCTGCAGCAGATCCAGCGCCGAAAGTTGCCTTGCCTGCTCGATAAACGCCCATGTCACTGGTTCCAATTCGTCGCGTTCTGGTTGGCGTCCAAGCTCGCGCGCGCGCTCTTCCACCAGATGCAGGACCTCCACGATCCAGAGTGAGTCGAACCACGGGCCCGACTGTGCCTCGACCGGAAAGTCATAGGGCACGACGATATGGCCCATCGCTTCCAGCAGAAGCGCCGCCTTCTCGGCCGCGGCCACCTGCGCGGCTCCGGCAGACCGACCATACGGATCCTTTGTCGTCAGCCCAATCCGCAGCGGGCCAGTTGTCCCGTCCAATGCCGCAAGAAAGCCGCCGGCCGGCGCCTGCCGCCCGATCCTCGTTCCCCGATCAGGGCCTGCCGTCAGATCAAGCGCCGCAGCACTATCGCGCACAGAGCGCGTCAGCACGTGATCCGCGTCAAGACCACTGGCGATTTCGTCCCACCATGGGCCCAACGGATTCAGCCCGACCGAGGGTTTGAAGCCGAACACCCCGCAGCAGGCGGCAGGGATACGGATCGACCCGCCA
>JAYSQA010000282.1:0-7181 GCA_043721775.1 Rhodobacterales bacterium | reverse complement strand
TCGACCGATGGCCGCTCACAGACCCGGAAAAAGTCCATCGCGGGCTTCGAAACCGACCGGAGCCCCTCTCGGAGAGGGATTCGATGAATATCCCGGGCTCAAGCAAGAGTTCTTTTCCAAAGCTGGAACGCGATGGATTTGGCGGGCATCGCTACAGCGCCGTCGTGCAGTGCCGCACCAAGGCGGGCTCGCTGTACTTTGCGCGCGGCAAGGGCGACGATCCCATCACGGCGCTGGCCGAGGCCATTCTAGAGGCCCGGAGGATTATGGGATGAAGCCCCGCCAGCTGCCGGGGGCAATGCCGTGACCCATAAGGCGACCAAGTGGGCGATCCAGCAGCGCGGGCTTCGGCCCGCGACCAGGCTGGTGCTTTTCTACCTCTGTGATCGGCACAACCCGGACTACGGGTGTTTTCCGAGCCAGTTGCAGTTGGCCGAAGATGCCGAAATGGGGCCCTCGGTGCTGAATGAACACCTCAAAACGCTGGAGTCGGCAGGCCTGATCCACCGATTCCGGCGGGTTGATCCCCGGACAAAGCGCCAGCTTCCCACCCGCTACATCTTGGTGTTCGAAGCCGACTTCCCCAAAAAGCCGTCTCCGGATTTTGCCAAAAATAACCCCGACCCGACTCCGGATTTGACCAATAGCCGACTCCGGAATCCGGAGTCTAACCTTGTAAGAGAACCAGTAACTACCACTACGCGTTTTGCGCTGAACCAAAGCGAGATCGAAGCGTTCTGCTTTGAGGCTTGCGGCGCTGGGATCTGCGCGGAATCTCGGGACGCCTTGGTGACAACCCCGCAGGTGCTGGCGTTCTGGATCGGTGAAGGTTTCGACCTCGAACGCGACATCCTGCCGACCATTCGCGCCCGGACCCGCAAAGAGCGCAGCCGGCCGATCCGGACGTGGGATTATTTCACCAACGCGATCCGAGAGGCCAACGGCAAGCGAACAGCGGCAATCACCACCGCAGGCGATGCACCCGACGTCAAACAACCACCCGTGGCCCCAAGCGTCGATCAGATCGCAGCTTTTCATGCCGATTGGGTGAACTCGGATCGGTACGTCCCCAGCAACGCGATTTCAAACACGCTGCGCGACGCAATGCTCGTACGCGGCCTCGTCACCCCCGAGCGTCTGCGCGAACGCGGCATCCGCTGACGCCCCGCCCCGATCTAAGGAATATGTCGCATGTCCATCAGCCCCCGCGAGATCGAGGATCGCTTTGAAGAAGCGGCCTACACCCTCAAGCGCCTGCCAAACCCCACTGGGTCCGGTCCGCGCGGCTATGGCAAGTCTTGGCCCGAATATGCCCACGAGGCCAAGGATGCCTATGGCTATCACGAGGTACAGATGCGCGTGGTGCCCAGCGCCGCCGCGATCCAGCGGATGGATGAGTGCATCGACTGGTTGCGCCTGTTGGCCCCCGAAGAAGCCCGGATCGTCTGGATGCGTGCCGAAGGTGCGCGGTGGCGGCAGGTCTGCATCCGGGCTGGTTGCGTGCGGTCAACGGCCTGGCGGCGTTGGTCGGCGGCGTTGCTGACAGGCGCCAAACACTTGAACAGGCCTGCGCCGCACATGCGAAAGCCAAAGCCAGAGGCAAGTTCGGAGAGGCTGTTGTGATTTTCCCAACACTGCCATCTGCCCCAGAAATAGAAATGAAATTATCACCTTATCCGTTGCCGTGATCCGGCTTCAGAGCGAACACGTGGAGACCTCCATCCCGCAACTCGTCTCGTCGGACGCCAGCATTGAGAAAGCCGCCATGATCAGCCAACCCGCCATCGTCGCTCAGAACGCCTGGACATTCGCCGCGCGCCTGCGGACCGAGATCGGCCCCGCGAACCTGCAAGAGGTGATCCGGCGCAATGCCCTGCCCGCGTATCGCGGGTGCTGCGCCAGTCATGATTTCTGCGACGCAAACATGCCGATGATGGATGCCTTCGAGGGGGCCAAAGGTCGGCCTGTGCTGGGCGAGGATGGCATGGCCGACGCCGACTGCGATCTGGTCAACGCGGCATGGGACATGGCCAACGCCAACGCCTTCTTTGCCGCCGATGTCTGAGGAACTGGTATTCCCTGTGGGGGTGTAGGCGCGCCTGCCCGCGCACCCGGCCCCGCACCTGCCCGCCCCGGCATCACGCGCGCGCCACCGGGCCCGCGCCCGCGCGCGTAGCCGTTCTAAAACAATGCGTTACGGCGAAAAAGAGCAATAAAACAATCGACTAAAGAAGTTGAACCGGCCCCCCGGCGGAGCGAACGTTGGGAGGCCAACTCACCCCGCGCCGCCCGGCCCCGCCGCGCGCCAAAACCGGAGCCCACCCGTAGACCAAAACTCGCCCGACTACCGCGGCAGCCTGCTCGTGGGGATCGCCCGCACCCACCTCCAGGCGCCGACCTTGGAGCCCCGCAACTCGGACAGTTTCGACTTCGTGGAAGCCTCGGTCTGGGCGCCTCCCCCGCGCCGGACCGCCTGCCACCCCAAGCCGCCGACGCGCGCGGTCGCCTAGCCCGGCCCCCCCCGCACTAGCCCTGCCCGACCCCGCGCCCCGGCACCGCCGCCGCGCCCGACTCGTCCGACCCAACTCGCAGCGCGCGTCGGCGCCGACCCGACTTGGTCCCGGCCCCCCGGTCGGCACCCGCCCGCCCGAACCCCGGGCGGCGGCCCAGCCCCCCGCCCGGTTCCTCCGGCGGCCTATTTGTATACGGGGGGCGGAGGCGCGTTAAAGCCCTACAGATAAACATTTATTTTGGGTTCGCACCCGTTCGCACCAAATCGACCTCTGGCCCGGTGCGTGGGTCTGACGATGCAGAACGTCGCCGAAGCGTGGCGAGGACGGCTCAACACGTCGAACTTTTGGCGCGACATTTTCAGCGTTTTGGGTGCATTTTAGCGATATGATAGGGAAACGACTGAGAAAGAGGCACCTGCTGCCCAATTGTCGCTTGTTCGGTCACCTTGCACCCTGACCCGCGCGTTTCTTTCGGCCAAATGTCCCGTCACCAGGCACGACACGGCCAGCGCATCCCCTGCGAACCCAGAATAGCCAACCCCGAAACTCGCTTACAGGTGCGAACCTGCAGGTTCGCGGGTTCGCACCCCATCGAAAACCTTGGAGATCGCAGCTTGCAGATCGTGATGAAGCAAATCACGGGCCTCGCGCCCTATGCCCGCAATGCCCGGACCCACTCCGAGAAACAGATCGCCCAGATCACGGCTTCAATTGCCGAGTTTGGTTTCACCAACCCGATCCTGATCGGCGGGGATGATGTAATCATCCCCGGGCATGGTCGTTTGCCTGCCGCCCAGATGCTGGAATTGCCCGAAGTGCCGGTGATCGTGCTGGATCACCTTTCGGGCGCCCAGCGCCGTGCGTTGATCATCGCCGACAACCGCATTGCGCAAAATGCCGGTTGGGATGAAGACCTGTTGCGCGCCGAACTTGCCACCTTGCAGGATATGGATTTCGACATCGAGCTGATCGGGTTTGATGACGAGGAACTAGATCGGTTGCTGTCGGACCTAGAGGCACCCGGCGTCGGTGATGCTGTCGATGGCGAAGACGACGTGCCGGAGCCGCCGATCGATCCGATTTCGCGGTTCGGCGATCTGTGGATCATGGGGGCACATCGGTTGCTCTGCGGCGATTCCACCGTGGCCACCGATGTCTCTAGGCGGTTCGGGGCGGTCAGTCCGATGCTGATGGTGACCGACCCGCCTTATGGTGTGGAATACGACCCAGCTTGGCGCAACCAGACCGGCGCGTCACCGACCAAACGCACCGGCAAGGTGCTGAACGATGATCGGGCTGATTGGCGCGAAGCTTTTGCGCTGTTTCCCGGCGACGTCGCCTATGTCTGGCATGGTGCGCTGCATGCGGCCGTGGTGGCCGAGACTTCGGAAATTTCCGGCTTTGTCATCCGGTCGCAGATCAACTGGGCCAAGGAACGGTTTGTCCTGAGCCGGGGCGATTATCACTGGCAGCATGACCCTGCTGGTATGCGGTGCGCAAGAAGGGCAAGGGTCATTGGGCAGGCGACCGCAAGCAAACCACGCTCTGGCATATTTCCAGCCGGGATCAGGATGCCGAAACCGTGAACGGCACCCAGAAGCCGGTCGAATGCATGCGCCGCCCGATCCTGAACAATTCCAGCCCCGGTCAGGCGACCTACGAGCCGTTCACCGGTTCTCGCACTACCTTGATCGCGGCGGAAACCACCGGGCGGGTTTGCCTCGGGATCGAATTCAATCCGGCCTACATTGATGTGGCGGTGGAGAGGTGGCAGCGGTTCACTGGCCAGATAGCCACGCTGGACGGTGATGGCCGTGCCTTCGGTGAGATCGTGGCCGAGCGAAAGGCGGCGTGACAGCGTGCTTTCGGGGTGACCGAACCGCAATGCGATGAACATAGGCCTTATTCGCCGCAAGAGGCGCGGCGAATGACAACTTACACCCACGACCTGACCGATTGGCCCAATTACCGATGGCGCGATGAAGTGCTCACCGCGCGACTGGCCGCCGTCCGCCACCGCCAAGGTCGGCTGATCGGGCGAATGGAGGCGCTGGGCTTTCAGTTGCAAACCGAAGCCGTCCTGCAAACCTTGACCGAAGACGTGCTGAAATCCAGCGAGATCGAAGGCGAGATGCTGGACAAGGAACAGGTCCGTTCCCATATTGCACGACGTCTTGGCATCGATATTGGCGCACTGGCCCCAATGGACCGTGATGTTGAAGGCGTGGTCGAGATGATGCTGGACGCCACGCAACGCTTTGCTGAGCCTTTGACGCCTGATCGACTGTTCGGATGGCACGCAGCACTCTTTCCAACCGGGCGCAGCGGCATGACCCGCATCACTGTCGGGGCGTGGCGGAACGATCAAACCGGGCCGATGCAGGTTGTGTCCGGGCCAATGGGCAGGGAACGGGTGCATTTTGATGCCCCAGCAGCCGACCGGCTCGACACGGAAATGCAGGCGTTTCTGGACTGGTTCAACAGCGCCGCAACCGTCGATCCGGTTCTGAAGGCCGCCCTCGCCCATCTGTGGTTCGTGACCATCCACCCATTTGACGATGGCAACGGTCGTATAGCACGCGCCATCGCCGACATGACGCTGGCAAGGTCGGAGGGCACGGCGCAACGGTTCTACAGCATGTCGGCGCAAATCCGGATTGAGTGCAAAACCTATTACGAGATTCTTGAGCAGATCCAGAAACACGATCTGGACGTGACGCCGTGGATCGAATGGTTCCTCGCATGCCTCGACCGCGCTTTTGACGGCGCCGAGCAGACTCTGGCCTCGATCATGACCAAAGCGCGATTTTGGGAGGGGCATCGGGATCTTGCTTTCAACGAGCGGCAACGTACGATCTTGAACCGCCTGCTGAACGGGTTCGAGGGCTAGCTCACCTCTTCGAAATGGGCGGTTCTTGCCAAGTGTTCGCAAGACACTGCCCTGCGCGATATCGACGATCTGCTGACCCACGGCGTTCTGGCAAAGGATGCAGGCGGCGGGCGCAGCACCAGCTATTCGCTGGTTCTGGACCAAAAGGCAAATGCGGCCAGCGCGGTTGATCGTGGCGCGTCCTAATATTACGCTCGGACAAAGGGGGGCCGACATGACGACCAAAACCTCGATCTCTCTAACCGATGAACAGTATGCTTTTGCCAGGGAACTGGTTGAAACAGGACGCTATTCGAGTGTCAGCGCGGTGTTGCAGCAGGGAATCGATCTGCTACGCCAACGGTTTCACGAGGAAGATTTGCAACGGGCACCCCTGAAGCTGCTGCTGGAGCAGCGCAGCGCGGGCGCGTTTGTCACCGGAGCGGAAATGGACAACGTCATCACGCGCATAATCACTGAAAAACGCCACTCGCGCCCGGTTCAGAATTGAACTTTCAGGGCAAGCCGAGCGTCACTCCGCTCGGCCACCACGGTCAGACCCCATTAAGTCACTTGTCACCGACCATTTTCACTGATTCACTTTTGGCATCCTGGGGGTGTCAAATGAGTGATCTTTACTGGCTGACGGATGAGCAGATGGCGCGGCTGAAGCCATTCTTTCCATTGTCGCACGGGGTTCCTCGGGTGGATGACAGGCGGGTATTGAGCGGCATTATATTCATTAATCGTAATGGCTTACGTTGGCGGGACGCGCCTGATGACTATGGCCCACACAAGACCCTTTATAACCGCTGGTTTCGCTGGAGCCAAATGGGGGTCTTCGCTCGCATCTTGCAGGAACTGGTCAAACAGGATGTCGAGACCGAAATGATCATGATTGATGCGACCCATCTCAAGGCTCACCGGACCGCATCAAGCCTGCGCAAAAAGGGGGGACCAAACGGCTGATCGGACAGACGCGAGGCGGGATGAACACCACGCTGTACGTGGTTTGTGACAGCCGGGGGCGGCCGATTCTGATGTATCTGAGCGCCGGTCAGACCAGCGATTATGTCGGTGCTGCCGGGTTGCTGCGGTTCATGCCCCGCGTGAACTGCCTGCTGGCGGACCGGGGTTATGATGCAGACTGGTTTCGCAATGCATTGATAGATAGGGATATTACCCCATGCATTCCGTCAAAGAAGAATCGCAAAACGCAGATCCCCCACGATGCTGCCCTCTACAAAAAGCGTCATAAGATCGAGAATATGTTCGGGCCCTTGAAGGATTGGCGCAGGGTCGCAATGCGGTTTGATCGTCGCGCCGACATCTTCCTGTCCGCCTGCGCCCTTGCCGCGATCGTAATGTTCTGGCTGTGAGTCCTGAGCGTAGTTCATTGTTTTTCCGCAAATCAGGCGGAAGAACTGGTGCCCACATTTCCCTGATTTGCTCTAAGGATCCAGAAATGGCTATGGAACTGAATGACGAGATCATGATCTCGGCCACGCGCGATCGTGTCTACGCGGGACTGAACGACCCGACAATTCTGCAACAGTGCATCCCCGGATATGAGGAGTTGATCCGCCATTCGGACACGGACCTTGAGGCCAAGGTCGTTCTTAAAATCGGGCCGGTCAAAGCGCGCCTTGGCGGCAAGGTCACTTTGGATACCACAAGGGCTTTGTTGCGCAAATCCCCTCAGGGATTCGTCTCGTGAATCCAGTGTGGTAGGTGGCGAGTATGAGCAGACCCACACCCGCCGCCTGCAAGACCAGGAACTGGCCCGCCTACAACAAGGC